>JAPLUF010000029.1 GCA_026397755.1 Verrucomicrobiota bacterium | reverse complement strand
GAAGGAACGGCCCCCTTATCGGTGATGATGCGATCCGAACTCATTCCACATCGAACATCTTGCCCGGGTTGAGAATGCCCTGGGGATCGAGTTCGCGTCGTAGACCCCGCATCACCCGCATGGAGGCATCGCCCAAGAACTTCGGCAGAAACTCCTTCTTGGCCACTCCAACGCCGTGCTCGCCCGTGATGGTGCCTCCGAGGCGAATGGCCTCATCAAAAATTTCCCGGAAGGCCAAATGAACCCGGTGCATTTCTTCGGTGTTCCGCTCATCCGTCAGGAAAGTCGGATGCAAGTTGCCATCGCCCATGTGCCCGAAGGTGCCGATGCGAAGCCGGTGCTTCTTGGCCACTTGATCCACAAAGCGAATCATCCGGGCGAGTTCGCTGCGGGGCACGGTGGCGTCCTCCAGGATGGTCGTCGGTGCTACCCGAGCCAGCGCACTGAAGGCCGACCGTCGGGCTCCGGCCAGTGCATTGGCTTCGGCCTCGTCGGCAGCCCGCCGAATCGCCAGACATCCGTTGGTCTTGGCGATCTCCTCCATGCGCGCCGCCTCGTCAGCCACCTGAGCCGGATGCCCGTCGGTCTCCATCAACAGCAGCGCCTCGCAGTCGGGCAACCCAATCTTGGCGTAGTCTTCCACGCAGCGGAGGGTGGTGCGGTCGAGAAATTCCAAAGTGCAGGGAATAATCTTGGCGGCGATAATATCGGACACCGTTTGAGCCGCAGCGTCCATCGCGTCGAAGGTGGCCACCAGCGTCTGCTTGGCCGCCGGTTGCGGGATCAATCGCAAAAGGATCCGGGTGATCACCCCTAAGGTCCCTTCGCTGCCGATGAAAAGATCCTTGAGCGAATAACCGGCCACGTCCTTCACGCACTTGTTGCCCGTAAAAAGAATTTCCCCGTCAGGCAGCACCACCTCGAGTCCCATCACATAGTTGCGGGTGATGCCGTACTTGAGCCCACGCAGGCCCCCGGAATTCTCGGCCACATTGCCGCCGATGGTGCTGATTTTCATCGACCCCGGATCCGGCGGATAAAACAAGCCGACGGCGGCCGCGGCCTCGGCAATTTGCAAGGTGGTTGCCCCCGGCTCGGTCAGGAGCGTCAGGTTGGCCGGATCCACCTCCAAGATGCGGTTCATACGCACCGTGCACAGGACGATGCATCCCGGCACTGGCAAAGACCCTCCACTAAGGCCCGTCCCAGAACCTCGAGTGACCACCGGCGTCTGGGTCCGTTGTGCCAAGCGCAAGACAGCCTGGATGTCGGCCGTGTCTCGGGCGAACACCACGCAACCCGGTTGTTGTCGGAGTGCGGCCGTGCCGTCGAAGGCATAGACCAGCAGGTCTTCGGCGGCGGTCAGGACCAACTCTGGACCGAGAAGGCGGGTCAATTCGTGAATAATTTCAGGGGAGCACGCCATAGTTTAGGTCTTGTTGGAGTTCTGACGACGGGCTTTCCAGGCTTCCCAGACCACGGGCAGCACCGACACGAAGATGATGCCCAGCACAATTACCTCGAAGCGCTTTTTCACAAACTCTAGGCGCCCCAAGAACCACCCCGCCGGGAGGATCAACCCCACCCAAGCCACCGCGCCGACGGCGTTGAAAAACATGAAACGGGATCGGTTCATCGCCCCCATGCCCGCCACGAATGGGGCGAAGGTCCGAACGATGGGAATGAAGCGTGCGAGGATCACGGTCTTGCCACCATAGACTTTGAAGAAGTGATGAGTCTTCTCGAGGTACTCGGGCCGAATGATTCTGGGGAAGCGCGCAGTCAGGTAATCTCCAGAGAATCGCCCCACCGAATAATTCACCGCATCCCCGATCACGGCGGCGACGATCATCAGGGCTCCGGCCACCCAGACATTGAGACCCGAAGCCGAGTTGGCCGCTACGGCACCCACGGCAAACAGCAGCGAATCGCCAGGAAGCACCGGAGTGAGCACCAGTCCGGTCTCGGCAAAGATAATTAAAAAGAGAATGCCATAGACCCAAGCCCCTTGATTGCGGGTCAGTTCAAACAAGTGGTCTTGCAAATGCAGCACCACATCGAGGAAGGCCTTGAGAATATCCATGGGTGAATGCGCTGAGGATCGGGTGCCCAGTTTCAGCGCCCCACAGTGCGGCTCGAAGTGCCCCGCACCTCGTCGACCTCTTGAGTCTCCAAGCGAATGGATCGACGAATGAACACCCAGGCGATGGCCCAGACGAAGGGGAAGAACAACACCCCCAACACCAACCACGACAGCGTAAATCCGGCGACACGGCGGGACATAAGTTCCGGGGTCAGATAATTCAAGAGCGGCAGCCCCACCAAGGCCACCAGGAACGCACTCGCGCAGAGAATGGACAAGACCAACTGCCGCCGCATCAAACGGTGGAGGAAGGCCTCGGAATGAATGTCCCGGTAGGGATGTGCGGGGTCGGACATAGACGCAGGATGAAGCGAAAGGGCAACCGCCGTCCAGCACCCTACCCGACTCTGTCGCGCCTCGACGCGGTCCAGAATCCGACGCACCGAAACGGCCGACGCAACATCGCCCGAGCTCAGCCATCGGACTTTCGCAAGGCGCTCCATCAATTGCACCACACGCCCAAGGCCCCGCCGGCCCTCACTGTGCGTGTGTTGCCGAACAACGGAAACTAAACCGCCGCTCTGCGGACTATCGCTCTCCGTTGTTTTCTGACTTGGCTCGCGGTCGGGATCAGCGCTCAATCGAAGGACTCCCGTCCGACTGAATGAGTGATCACTCGCCCCATTTTCTTTCCCGCGAAGCCACCGTGGCGGGCCCTGGATTTTCGCGATGGCTGGTGCCACCGGCAGCCATCGCCGTACACATGTGCATTGGCGAGGTCTACGGTTTCAGCGTTTTCAATGAACCGCTGAGCCGACTCCTCGGCGGTGCTGCCCACGACCCCACGCGAGATTGGACCATCCCGCAAATCGGTTGGATTTATTCCATCGCCTTGGTGCTGCTCGGACTTTCTGCGGCCGTCTTCGGCAAATGGGTTGAGCGCAGCGGCCCCCGCAAGGTGATGGTCGCCAGTGCTACTTGTTTCTGTTCCGGACTCGTGTTGTCGGGTATCGGAGTGCAGCAGCACTGGCTGTGGTTGGTCTATCTCGGATACGGCGTGATCGGCGGCATCGGGCTAGGCTTGGGCTACATTGCTCCAGTTTCCACGCTGATGAAGTGGTTTCCGGATCGGCCCGGAATGGCGACCGGAATGGCCATCATGGGCTTCGGCGGCGGCGCGCTCATCGGTGCGCCTCTGGGCGTTACCTTAATGTCGTTCTTTAAGACGGCCACCGACCCGGGTGTCGCTTCCACGTTCTTCACTATGGCCGGACTTTACGCGGCATGGATGCTTTTTGGAGCCTGGCTCGTCCGGGTGCCCTCGGCCGACTGGAAGCCCGAGGGTTGGCAACCCGCCGCCACCGGATCCAAGGCGGGACCCGGTAAGGCCGTCTCGGTGGACACGGCCTGGAAGACGCCCCAGTTCTGGCTGCTATGGATTGTCCTGTGCATGAACGTCAGCGCGGGCATCGGCATTTTAGGCCAAGCCTCACTCATGTGTCAGGACTTGTTTGGCGTCAGCGCCGCGGTGGGCGGCGGGTTCGCCGGTTTGTTATCGCTCTTCAACATGGGCGGCCGCTTCTTGTGGTCCTCAGTCTCCGACCTCACCGGCCGACGCACTGTGTTCGCGATCTATTTTTTACTCGGCGCACTGCTGTATTCGCTCGTTCCGTGGACTCAGAAAATCGGAAGCCGTTCCCTCTTCGTGGTCGTCACAGCACTCATCATCTCCATGTACGGCGGTGGCTTTGCCACCATCCCGGCCTATCTCCGAGACCTCTTCGGAACCCATCAGGTGGGAGCCATCCATGGCCGCCTAATCACGGCCTGGTCACTCGCCGCCATCGTCGGCCCCCAGCTCATCAACTACATCTCCACCGCGAAGAAGAAGGCCGGAGTGCCAGCGGCCGAAGCCTACAACAGCACCCTGTACCTGATGTGCGGCCTGCTGCTCATCGGACTCATCGCCAACTTGCTGGTGCGGCCGGTGCATCCAAGGCATCATCTGGCGACCCACTCCTGAGTTTCGAACGTCATGCAACGTCTCTTGTTCATCGTCACCTGGATTCTGGTGCTCACCCCGCTCTCTTGGGGCGTCGCCCGATCGATACAGAAGTCGATGCCACTCTTCACGACGGGAGCACCGATCAAGCCCATTCAGGCGGGATCGACAACCCATACAAACCCTCACACACCCGCCAAACCGTAAGCTCGTAGCCCCTTTCTCAAACCTCACTCATCACCCCCGGATCACCCCCCACATCGATGAAAATCCTCACACCACTCCTACTTGCCTCCGCGCTGTCGCTGACCACAGTGGCTGCTGAACCCAAGCACAACACCGCCCTCTCCGGCGGCAAACTCCCCAAGCCCGTCAAGGTGTCCCTAGTCAAGGTCGCTGGCGGCTTCGTGGACCCGGTCCGTGTCTCTCTGGCCCCAGGCGACAACAACCGCCTGTTTGTCTGCGAACGAACCGGCATCGTCCGACTCATCAAGAACGGTAAAGTTCAGGACAAGCCCTTCCTCGACATCCATGAGACGGTGGTCAGCTCCTTCCTCGAACAAGGGCTCTACGACCTCGAGTTTCATCCGAAATTCGCCGAAAACGGCAAGTTTTACGTCCATTACTCCGACATGTGGTTCAATGGCGCCGGATTCATCGTCGAGTATCAGGTCTCCAAAACCAACCCCGACAAGGCCGATCCCGAGTCCGCCCGGGTGGTGTTCCAAATGCCCCGCCCCTATGCCAATCACAACGGCGGCGAGATCGCCTTCGGCCCCGATGGCTACCTGTACATCGGTAGTGGCGACGGCGGTTGGGAAGGGGATGTGCTGGGTGCAGGCCAAGACCTGAGCACCTGGCTGGCGAAGATTCTGCGCATCGATGTCAACCCGTCCCAGCCGGACCGCGGTTATTCCATTCCGAAAGACAACCCGTTCATCACGCCCGCCTCGCAAATGAAGCTCTTCGGTGTGACCGAGGAGGCCTTCAACAAGATTCACCCCAACGCCAAGCCCGAGATCTGGAGCTACGGCCTGCGCAATCCGTGGAGCTTCCAGTTCGACCCGAAGAACGGCGACATGTACATCGCCGACATCGGCCAGAATCACTACGAAGAGGTCAACTTCGAGCCCCATGGCAAGGCGGGCGTAAACTATGGTTGGAAGTTCATGTGCGGCACCCATCCGTTCCCCCTGCCCCTGGATGCCAGCGGCAAGCCGGACCTGGATGCGGTCAAGGATGCCCCGCGCGTGGGTGAGGCCCCCATTTGCGAATACAGCCACGTGGACCAGGGCAACTGCGTCATTGGCTTCGGTGTGTACCGGGGCTCCAAGTACCCTCAGATGGACGGCACCTACTTCTTCGGAGATTGGGGCTCTGGCAAGCTCTGGGGCACGGCTCGCGACGCCCAGGGCAAATGGCAAATGCAGGAGTTGCTTAACACCAAGCTAATGTTCACCGGTGGCGGACAGGGTTCCGACGGCACCCTCTACGTGACTGACGCGAAGGCCAACTACGGTGGTCCGGCCGATCCGGCGCAGAATGAACGCGGAGCGGTCTGGATGCTCGTCCCGTCAGACAAGGTTCCGGCGGGCGCGGAAGTGGCTCCGTTGGAGTAAGCGATCGTCACTCGCACGTTCTCTATTCAAAACCGTCACCCGGGGGCAAAGCTCAGGCTTGGCCCCCGGGCCTTTTTTGAGATCTTATCGCCGTCAACCAACTGAACGCCATGTTCCGGATAATCGCCCTCGCCTGTGTCCTCGCCCTGAATCTGATACTTCAGGCCGCCGATGCGCCCACTGCTCCCACCGGCCATGACCACGGCACGCCCAGCGGCGACTCCAAAGCAGCCGAACCTCAGGAATCGATGTTCCTTTCGGTGGACCCAAAGACTCCCAAGACCGCCCGCTTAGTGGTCGTCTCGGCCTACAATCCCGTGAACTACGGCATGAACTTCAACGGATTCGCCAAGGGGGGCGCCCGCTACACCATCCCTCAGGGGTGGACCGTGTCGGTGATGTTTACCAACAACAGCCCGGTACCCCACAGCGCCATCGTGGTAGAGAAGCCCATGGTGAAGAAACTCCAGATGGGCGAACCGGCCTTCAAGGGCGCCTCGACGCCCTACCCCGTGCGCGGCACCACCGGCAAAGGGGGCGTGGCCTTCCAATTTGTGGCTGACGAGGCGGGTGAATTCGCCATGGCCTGCGGCTTTCCCTCTCATTCCGCCAATGGCCATTGGATTGCCTTCGATGTCAGCAGCACGGCGACCGCCCCAAGTCTCCAGTTTGGAACCAAGGCCCCCTACGTGGCCCGCTGATGTCCGTGCCCATCCTGATCGCCCCTCAGCCCTTCGGCCCACACGGAGTCTGCTTGGCCCTGGGTCTCTTCGATGGTGTCCACCTCGGACATCAACACGTGGTCCGGCAGGCAAAGATCGACGCTCGGGCCCGCGGCGCGGCGACCGTGGTGGCCACCTTCGATCCTCACCCCCTAGCCGTTGTCCGACCCGAAAAAGCCCCCCGACTCCTGCAGTCGTTGGCCCAGCGTATCGCTTCCCTCGAAGCGCAGGGGACCGACGCCGTTCTAGTGCTCCGCTTTGACGCAACCATGAGCCACAAGAGCGGTGAAGAATTCGTGCGCGAATTGGTAAGCGGTTTCGGCGGGCTCAGGAGCTTTACCGTGGGTCAGGGCTTCCACTTTGGTCAGGGCCGCAGCGGGAATGTCTCGCTCTTGCGCCTGCTGGGCCGAGAACTGGGATTCTCGGTGAATGCCATGGCTCCCATCCATATCGGAGCCGAAATTGTGAGCAGCACCCGCGTCCGCAGCGCCCTGCGAGATGGAAAGCTCAATCTGGTGGCCGAGCTTCTGGGGCGTCCCTACAGCCTCGCAGGCCCCGTCGTCCGCGGTGACCAACTGGGGCAGTCCCTCGGATTCCCCACGGCCAATATCGACGTGACAGGACTCGAACTCCCTCCCTTTGGAGTCTATGCCGCTCGAGCCCGCCACGCCGGCGGCGAGTTCCCGGCCGCGGTCAACCTGGGACTGCGCCCCACACTCCAGTCCCCGCAGCCACAGCTTCGCTTCGAGAGCCACCTCATCGGATTTCAAGGCGATTTGTACGACCAAGATTTGACCGTGGAACTAGTGAGCTTCTTGCGTCCAGAACGTCGGTTCGCTCACCTCGAGGCACTGAAGGCTCAAATTACCAAGGACATTGTTGCAGCCCAAAAAGCCCTGTTCTGAACCCGGAAGGTGACCTGGATTCTTTCCGGTATTGCGTCGGGAGTCGGAGCCGGTTCAGCGTCTGCCCAATGAACCCACGTCCCATCGTCGCTCTCCTACTGTGTCTGTCCCTCGGCTCTCCGGCCTGGAGTGCAGACGCACCAAAGGCCACCGGCTCCGGCAAACCCATCCCGTGGATCGCCCTCTTCGACGGCAAGTCCACCGCGGGTTGGCGCGGGTTTGGCAAAGCCACCTTCCCGGAGCACGGTTGGATCGTGAAGGACGGTTGGCTAACCCATGTCGCAAAAGGAGGCGGTGGCGACCTCATCACCGACCGGCTCTTCACCGACTTTGAACTGCGCTTTGAGTGGAAAATCTCAATGGGCGGCAACAGCGGCGTGAAGTACTTCATCGACGAGGCCCGCAAGGCTGCCATCGGCCATGAGTACCAACTCATCGACGATGCAGCCCATCCCGACGCCAAGCTCGGCCCGAAACGCCAGACCGCCGCGCTCTACGATGCCCTGCCGGCCCAATCGCCCCGGGTCAAGCCGGCCGGACAAATCAATGAGTCGGCCATTCTCGTTCACGGAGATTCCGTGGAGCATTGGCTCAATGGCGATTGCGTCCTCAAGTACCGGATCGGTTCCCCCGAACTCGCAGCAGCCAAGGCCGCCAGCAAGTTCAAAAACGAACCGAAGTGGGGCACCCGCTTTGCGACTCCCATTCTGCTTCAAGACCACGGCGATGCCTCTGAATTTCGCAACATCCGCATCCGTGAACTGAAGTGATCCCCTTCGGCCGGTCTCAATGTGCCTCGCCCCAATCCTGCCCAAACCGCTTCTAGCCTGTCCCTCTGGCTTGTCGCGGGATCCTGGGATAGCCTGTCCCCAGATGACCCGTCTCCGGAGATTTCTCACGCACCTGTTCTTGGGGCTCTGCCTGGGCGCGGCACAACTCTGCGCCGACGGCGCGGATGACGCGTTCATCCGCATTTACAACCTCATCCAACAGGCCGAGGCCCATCGAGAAACCGGGCAATGGTCTTCGGCCCGCGAAGCATTCACCGAGGCCCAGTCGGGCTTGGAAGTGCTGCGGCGAAATTATCCGACTTGGAATGAACGGGTGGTGGCCTATCGAATTCGCTACGTCGGCGAGCGCCTGGAGGCTCTAAAAAAAACTCCTGAGTCATTCATTAAACCCTCCACCACCCCCGCAACTTCTGCGGCCGTGGCCTCCAACGCCCCGCCCGCAGTGGCCTTGGCTCCGAATGGCGAAGTGGTGGCTCAATTCGAGCAACTAGGTCTTCAAATCCAACGTCTCTCGAGCGACAAGCAATTGCTCGAAGCCAAACTGCGCGAAGCCCTCTCCGCCCAACCTGCCCCGGTGGATCCGCGTGAATTCCAATCGGCCATCGAACGAATCACTGCTCTTCAGACCACCAACAAGGTGCTTTTGGCCTCCTTGGAACAGCAACAAACCGAGCGCCGCAACCTCGTAGACAAGGTGGTCGCCGACGAGGCCCGAGCCGCCCTCGACGCGGCCAACAAGAGTTTGCTGGAACAGAAGGTTGCGGCCGGGCGCATTGAAAAACAAAAGCAGGAGATCGAAACCAAACTGAAGAGCCTTCAGGCCGGACCGCTGCAAACCCTTCAAAAAGAGAACTCGACGCTGAAACAACAGGTTACCGAACTGAAATCTGATACTGAACGCGGAAAACAAGTCGCGGATCTCGCTGCCAAACTCGCGCAACTCCAGATTAGCCTCGATGAGTCCAAGAAACGAAACTCAACCCTGACCTCCGAGAAAACAGGACTGGAGCGCCAACTAGCAGAACTCCAAGCCCGCACCTCCGAGGAAAGCCTAGCGAAGATCCGACAGCTGGAGAACTCCCTAGCCCTAGCCAAGGCCAATGCGGAACACAATCTCGCCAAAGCTGAATTAATCGCAGGCACGCTGGCCAAGGAGAAACAGACCCGTACCGACCTGGAATTGTCCAACCAGGCGCTCAAGACCAAGATCAACGACCTCACCCGAGGCGCCGAACAGCGTGCGGACGCGGTGAAAACCCTCGAAACTGCCCTGGCTGTTGAAAAGGCCGAACGCGAGGCCGTCCGAGCAGAACTCGCCGCCACGGAACGTAAACTGGCCAGCGCAACCACCGCTGCAACTAATACCACGGCCGTGAACGCCAGTGTTCGCACCACGGAACTAGCCTCCCTGCGGTCCGAGGTTTGGAAAATTCGCGCATCCCTCAAGGAGGGATCCTCCCGAGAGGCAGAACTCCGAACGGCCTTGTCCACGGAGCGCGAGTTTCGCGAACGACTGGACCGTGAAAAGGCAGCCCTCGAAAAGCGCCTGACCCTCGCCCTCAAGGCGGGTCCAGCCCTGGAGACACCCGTGACACCCGTTGTAGTCAAAGACACCTCCAAGGCTTTAGCCAAGATGGAGACGCGAGTCCGAAAACTCGAAGAAGAGCGCGACGCACTTCAACAACGCCTACAAAAACTGACTCAAACCACCCAGATTCGGCTGTCCACCGGTGCCACATGGCGAGCCGTGACGGCCCGAGAACAAATCGAAGAGTTCCATCGCCGGCGTCGTTGAATCGACACCCCTCCAAACTCCTATGGCCAGCAAGTTCTTCGTCCCCGGCACAGATCGAGCCCCCAAAGTGGGGGATCTGTTTGCCACCATCGCTCCTCGATATGATGTGATCAACGACCTCCAGAGCTTCGGAATGCACCGGCTTTGGAAGCAGCAAATGGTCGTCGAGGCGGGCCTCCAACCCGGAAAACACGCGTTAGACGTTTGCTGCGGGACCGGCGATGTCACCTTCCGGTTGGCCCGAACCGGAGCCGACGCCATCGGCTTTGATTTCAGTCACCCCATGCTCGCTGTCGCCGCTGAACGGGCGGCCCATAATCCACTGCCTGCCGGTTCCGGCACGGTTTGTTTCCAACAGGGAGACGCCCTCCAACTTCCCTTTCCCGACCGGTCTTTCGACGTGGTGACCATCAGTTACGGCCTTCGCAACCTCGCCGACTTCCAGCGGGGACTGCGAGAATTGACCCGGGTGCTCAAACCGGGCGGGCGATTGCTCGTCCTCGATTTCGGAAAACCCGACTTCCTGCCATGGCGATGGGTTTATTTTCAGTATCTCGAGCGCATTTGCCCCCTGTTCGGGCGCATTTTCTGCGGAGACGGCGACACTCACAGCTACATTCTCGACTCCTTGAAAGCCTATCCCGCTCAGCATGGGGTGGACGCCGCCCTGCGAGAACTTGGATATATCGAGACCCGCATCCAGTGCTTCTTGGGAGGCACCATGACCCTGAACGTCGGTCGACGCCGGTGACCAGCAATGGAAGTCCCGAGGGGGGCTAATTCCCGTCTGGCGATTCAGCCAAAAATCCTTACCCTCAAACTTAAGCGTGATGAAGATCCTCTTCCTCAATGGTCCCAACCTGAATTTGCTCGGAACCCGACAACCGGAAATCTACGGCCGGGACACCTTGGCCAGCATCGAAGCCTCCGTTCAAGTGCGGGCGCAGGCCCTCGGAGTCTCGGTGGAGTTCCGCCAGACCAATGATGAGGGGCAATTGGTCACCTGGATCCAGCAGGCCAAGGGGGTTGTGCATGCCATCGCACTGAATGCGGCCGCCTACACGCACACCAGCATCGCCCTGCGCGACGCCATCGCTGCCGTTGAGTTGCCGGTCATCGAGTTGCACCTCTCCAACATCCACGCCCGAGAGTCCTTCCGTCACCATTCGATGATCGCCCCGGTCTGCCGCGGGCAAATCAGCGGATTTGGTGCTTTGTCCTATATTCTGGCTTTGGAAGCGGCCGTTAATGTTAACCACCTGGCGTAAACCTTCATTTTAACTCAAGTTGACGTGAAAACGAGCCAGAAGTGGGTCTTGACCTCGGAAGCTGAATCTCCCTAGTTTGCCTCGAATGCGACACGCAACTGTCACTCACGGAGGTTCCTCCGGAGCAGTTTCGGTTCGGCAAACAAGATCATCTTGAGGAGTTCCGCCCAATCCCTCGGAACGGCTCCAACCCCAAAAGCACTGTGGACCTGAAAGAAATCAAATCGATCATCGACTTGATGAAGAAGAATTCCCTCTCGGAGTTCGAACTCGAGGAGAAAGACTTCAAGATTAAGCTCAAGCGCCCCATCGGCGGATCCGGTCCGATGTTGGGAGGCCCGGTGGATGACCCCGAGTTGACGGCCTATTCGGCCTTGGCTCGTCAATCGGCTGCAACCGTGCCGGCACCCCACGCCCACAGCTCCAGTTCGGCCGGTCCTGAATCGGAAATTAAGAGCCCGATGGTCGGAACCTTCTACAACACCCCTTCCCCGGACTCGGCACCCTACGTCGAGATCGGCAGCGAGGTCGGACCCGACACCGTCGTTTGCATCTTGGAAGCGATGAAGGTTATGAATGAGATCAAGGCCGAAGCCCGAGGCATCATCACGTCCATGGTCGCAGAGAACGGCAAACCGGTTGAGTTTGGCCAGGTTCTGTTCAAGATTCGCCCGCTTTGAACCGGTGGCTACCCTGCCACCTGCTCTGAGCCATTCCAAATTCCGGGCACACTCGACGGTGTTGAGCCGTGCACCGGAAGGTTCCCGTACCTGTCATGTTTGAAAAGATCCTGATCGCCAACCGTGGTGAAATCGCCATGCGCATCATCCGCGCCTGCCGCGAGATGAACATCAAAACGGTGGCCGTCTACTCCAAGGCGGATGCCAACTCGATGCATGTCCAAGTTGCCGACGAGGCCATTTGCATCGGAGACGGCCCCTCGACCGACAGCTATCTCCGGATCGACCGGTTGATTTCTGCCGCCGAGATCACCGACGTGGACGCCATCCATCCCGGCTACGGCTTCCTG
>JAPLUF010000088.1 GCA_026397755.1 Verrucomicrobiota bacterium | reverse complement strand
GTGGAACTGAGATGGAACGAAGGCTTAGAGCGTCGCTTCACTCAGGACACTGAAAAATCCAAGGACAACAAAATGGTGTCGCTTAAAAACGATATCGGTCAAAAATCGCCAATGCGGGTCGAAGGCAGGTGCCCTAAAAACGAAGAAAAAACGAAGAACAATTGAGTAGAAAAGAATCCATCACGGGTGAGTTCAGGGGAACTCAAGGTGGTGCATTCGAGGCGGTACAAATTTTGCAGTTTTGAGTGAGTTGAAGTATTGAACGAAAAAGGCAACACAGACTCCGGTTGGGTCTCCGATGACGAGAACCCACCTTGGAGAATACAATTTTCAATCAGCGAATTAGAACCAATTTAAAGACCATGAAACGCTACGAAGGACTGTTTATTCTGGATCTCTCCGGCAAGGAAGAAGGCATCAAGGAAGTCGTCGACAAGTTGTCGGCGGAGATCACCTCCGTGGGTGGCAAGATCGAGATCGTCCAAAAGCTCGAAAAGAAGACCTTTGCGCGGAATGCCCGGAGTGGCGAAAGCGCCGGGCATTTTGTGAACATCATTTTCGAGGCCCAGGGCAAGGCGGTCGCTGAATTGCGCTCCCGCTTCAAGCTTGCTTCCGACGTGATCCGTGTGTTGTTCACCGAAGCTCCGGCTCCGGTGGTCGCCAAGGCCTAAAGAAACGGCTAATACGGCCCATTCCGCTCGGCTTACTCCAGACTTCAACCATTTATGGCCAGTTTCAACAAGGTCATCCTGGCCGGGAACCTCACCCGGGACCCGGAGTTGCGTTACACCCCGAAAGGCACGGCCATCGCCAAGCTTTCTCTGGCGATGAACCGCAAGTGGACCGGTGAAGATGGTCAAACCCGCGAGGAGGTCACCTACGTCGACATCGACGCTTTTGGTAAGCAGGCCGAAGTGATTTCCCAGTACCTCAGAAAGGGTGGAGGGTTGCTGGCCGAGGGGCGACTGAAACTCGATCAATGGGACGATAAGCAGACCGGTCAGAAGCGTTCCCGCTTGGGGGTTGTCCTTGAAAGCTTCACCTTCATTGGTGGCCGCCCAGATGGATCGGGTGGCAGTGGTGTGGGTCCAATGCCTCCCCCCGCCTCTGGCTCCGTGCCAGGACGGGTGACAGGCAATCGTCCAGCACCGACCGCTCCTTCCGCCCCTGCGGATACAGAGGGCGGACCTCCTGACGATGACGATGTCCCGTTCTGATCCTCAACGTATCCTTTTCAACTAATAATTTAATCCCTATTTCACATGCCAAAGACAGAAGTCCTCCTTATTCATAACGTGATCGGTCTGGGCGGCGAGTCCGATCTGGTCAAGATCTCCACCGGCTATGCACGCAACTATCTGATCCCCCAGGGACTGGCTGTGCCGGTTTCCTTGGGCAACAAGCGTCGGGTCGAGGCCTTGCGCCAGCGTCGTGCAGACCGCGAAACCAAGGAACTCAGCTCCATGTCTGAGTTGGGCAAGAGCCTCAGCAAGGTGACCCTCACCATCTCCGTGAAGACCGGTGATGATGGCAAGATGTTCGGCAGTGTGACCTCCGGGTCGATCGCTGACGCGCTCAAGACTCAACTGGAAGTCTCTCTCGATAAGCGCAAGATTAACCTCGAGAAGCCCATCCAGACCTTGGGTGAGTATGAGATCGAGCTGCGCCTGCATTCCGAGGTGCATGCCACCTTCAAGTTGGTTGTTAAGAGCGCCAACCCCTTGCCCGAGCCCGTGGCCGCTCCTGTGGCTGATATCTCGAAGACCGAGAAGCGCTCCTACCGTGGCGGCCCCCGCTCCGGTGGTGACTCGAAGTAAAACTTCAATGGATGGGCAGGGAAGGTCTTGAGAGAGATTCTTTCCTGATCCGATTCAGACAAACGGCGGACTTTAGTCCGCCGTTTTGCTGTTTATAGGAGCCTGATCTCCGGCCTTGGGAGAAGGTTGCCCCGCGACGGTCGGCCGAGTGCTCTAGGACGACATCGCCATTTGTTCCAAGGCGTCGCCAGTCACCCGACAAATGCGCCATTCAGGAAGAACCTCGGCCCCCTGACGGCGGTAGAACTCGATGGCAGATTCGTTCCAGTCCAGCACGGTCCACTCGAAGCGACCACAGCCTCGCTCCGTGGCCAAGGTTGCCAGATGTCTCAGCAGGGCTCGGCCGTGACCACGACCCCGGAATTCTGGGCGGACGTAGAGGTCTTCGAGGTAAAGACCGGGTTTTCCGAGAAACGTCGAGAAATTGGGGAAGAACACGGCGAAGCCCACAGAACAATCTCCTTCAAAGGCCAGAACGACTTCAGCGGCCGGCTTGGCTCCGAACAAGGTTGATTGAAGCTGTTCCCGAGTGGCTTGGACCTGATGGCTTAGGTTCTCGAATTCTGCCAGCCCTCGGATTAGTTCCAGAATTAGATCCACGTCCTCCATCCGGGCGTGCCGCAACGTGGTGCGATTCATGGACCAACTCTTGGTGTCCGGCGGTGGCGCGGCAACGGTCAACTCGAGAGGAGTGTAATGAAACATTGAGCCGGGAAGTGCCGAGTCTGAGACTCAAAGGCACATGGCAATAAGTGTGGCCGGACAATTCAAGGGTTGGACCAAACCGGGGCCAATTCCACCGGGAGCCTTGGGATCGGGGCCCGCGGTGGAGCCGGGTGAAAGTCTCGATGCCATTAGTGGTCATTTTCGCCTTTTTCAGGTCATCGATGGTCATCGGTTTTCTTCCGATGATGTTCTGACGGCGTGGTACGGCACCCAAGGATGCCCATCGGCCGCGTCGATTCTCGATTTGGGCAGTGGCATTGGTACGGTCGGAATGATCGCCGCCTGGCGGTTGCCGCATGCACGGTTTGTTACCGTGGAAGCCCAAGTGGAGAGCGTTCGTCTCGCGCGTAAATCGGCCGCTTGGAATGGGTTGGAGGATCGCTATGACATCCGCTGTGGCGACCTGCGCGATCCATCGGTGCTGCGTGAGGACGAACGATTCGATTTGATTCTGGGCAGTCCTCCCTATTTCCCACTCGGCACCGGGGTGGAAAGCACTCATCCACAAAAGCTAGCCTGTCGCTTTGAGGTGCGCGGAACCGTGGCCGATTACTGTCGGACTGCCGTTCGTCACCTGGCTCCGGGAGGGGTCTTTGCCTGTGTGTTTCCGATTCGCCCGGACGACCAGCATCAGCGGGTTCGTGACGGAGCACAGGCGGCAGGGTTGACCATTCTTCGAATGCGATCGGTGGTCTTGCGGGAAGGGGATGCCCCCTTGCTGGGACTGTTTCTGATGAACCGGGCCGACGATTTACCCGAGGGCCTGCGGAGCCGCACCTGGACCGAGCCTCCGTTGGTGATCCGCTGCGCCGACGGGTCCATTCACCCGGAGTATTCGGTGGTCAAACTGAGTTTTGGTTTTCCACCGTGACGCCGTGAGGGGATTCGCTGGTTCTGGGAAGGTTTGGCTTCGAGGGATTCAATGCCCTTCTTGTTCCCGGATGTATTCCTGCCGCAGTCCGAGGGCTTCCGGGGCGTGGAGAACGAGCATTTTCATGCGAATGTCCGAGGGCACCGTAGCCGAGGTGAGTTTTGAAACGACGACCATGAGCCCGATGGCCATCGGTACGCACCAGATGGCCGGCTGTTCGCACAAGATCCGCAGCAAGGGATGGGTGGCCCAAAAGTCGCCGAGAGGCAGCCACTTGAGATCAGAGAAATTGGTCAATGCCACTGTGAGGAGGGCGCAGACACCGCCGGTGAGCATGCCGGTGGCCGCACCGGTCATGGTCATGCCGCGCCACCAGACGCTCATGAAGAGCAGGGGAAAGTAACTGGCAGCGGCGATGGCGAAGGCTTGTCCGACCATGAAGTTGATTTGGAGTTGCTCCACGAAACAGCCCAGCAGCGTTGAGACAGCGCCTAAGAGGACCGCACACCATTTGAACATTTGCATGCGCTCCTGAGCGGTGGACTGCGGTCGTAGGATGCGTCCGTAGACATCATGAGCCAACGCTCCCGTCATGGAGACCAGCAGGCCGCTGAAGGTGCTCATGAAGGCGGCGAAGGCGCCGGCGCAAGTCATTCCCGAGAGGATGGATCCCCAGGGAATCGCGCCGGAATTGCCGATAGCCGCATCGAGTACCTTGGGTAATTCGAGCACGATCTTATCTGTTCCTTTGGATCCGCTGCCCTCGTAGAGCGCAGGCAATAAATTGCGCCCCATCACACCAAAGACGGGTGGAAAGACATAGAAGATGCCGATGAGGATCATCACCCACATGGTGGTCCGTTTGGCGGCGGCTCCGTCGGGGTTGGTGTAGAAGCGGACCAGGATATGAGGTAGCCCGGCCGTGCCGCAGACCAGCGCGATGATCAATGAGTACGTGTAGAGCAGCGCATACGGTTTGGACTCCTCAGCACCCAGTTTGGCGGCCTTGGCGGCCTTGCTGGTCAGAGGTCCAAAGGGGTTGAGCCAAGTGGAGTCGCCTGGGGCCTTGGCGGACAGCGGGGCCCGCTTCAATGCGGCTGCCACCTCGGTGCTGTGTTGAGCCTCCGCTGAAATGTTCTGGGTAAGAGGGTTCTGAAGCTGGTTGGCCTGGAGATGCTGGCCGTAGTGTCCCTGGACTGCCATTAGGACAAAGACGGGCACCGAGATAGCGAACATCTTGGCCCAGTACTGGAAGGCCTGCACGAGGGTGATGCCCTTCATGCCCCCGAGGGCCACGTTCCAGGTGATCACGGCCCCGACCACCACGACTCCGGCCCAATAGGGAAACCCCTTCAAGGCAGATCCGTCGGCACCGTGAGGAGCCAGAAGCTCGAGGAAGGTTCCGCGAAAATCGACCTCCTGGAAGACGTAGGCGAGGGTCGTGCCGGCCCCTTTCATTTGAGGCATCGTGTAGAAGAATCCGATGAAAAGGACGAACACGACAGCGATCTTGCGGAAGAGCGGGGAGTCGTATCGGCCTTCGGCAAAGTCGGGGATCGTATAGGCACCGAAACGCCGCAGCGGTCCGGCGATGAAGAGCAACAAGAACAGGTATCCACAGGCGTAGCACACCGGGTACCACAGGGCGTCATAACCGCTGGACATCACCATGCCGGCCACCCCCATGAAGGATGCGGCGGAAAGGTATTCTCCAGAGATGGCCGACGCGTTCCACCCCACGGACACACCTCGACCGGCGACGAAGAAGTCCGAGGCGCTCTTGGCGCGCCCGGCCGCCCAGAAGCCCATGCCCACGGTCACCAGGACCGTCAGGGCACTCAACGAAACGATCCAGGGATCGACTGCCGCAAGCAGGGGAAGGAGCATGATAGGGATGGGAAACCGGTGCGACGACCTTATCGGTCATCGACTGTCGGGGTCAACCCGCTCCAACCGATGCAACCGGCCGGCGCGCATGGCTTCGGATTGAAAAGGGGTGAAACGCCTTGACGCGATGGCGTGAGAAGGGTTGAGATTAACTAATGAAATGCAAAATTTTCCACTACCTAGCGGCATTAGCCGTGGCTCTGGTCGAGGGTGGTTCCGCGGCATGGGCCCAAACTTCGGAGCCTAGATTGTCGCAATTGGCTTTGGCCGGCTTGACGCGTCATCAACACATCCCGGATGAGGTGCTGGTGCAGTACCGCCCGGGTACTACGGCGGCGGCCAAAGGTCGTGCGCGGGGCCGGGTGTTCGGCCGGTTCCAGGAGAATGTCGTCAACGGTGTTTGGCGCGGTAATGGCAGGGGTGACCTAGATTTGGTCAAACTGCCTGCCGGCCTGACCATCGCCGGCGCGGCTCGTCTTCTGGAGGCCGATCCGGATGTGGAATTCGCCGAACCGAACTGGGTCTACCAGCACAATGCCACCTCGAACGATATTTACTTCACCAATGGCAGCCTGTGGGGCATGTCCGGAGCATCTGCCAACCCGTATGGAAGCGGTGCGGCTACGGCATGGGCCAAAGGCCAGACCGGTGTGAACACGGTCTGGGTGGCCATCATCGATGAGGGTTACATGTACACGCACCCCGATTTGTCGGCCAATGCTGGCATCAATCCCGGTGAAATAGCCGGAAACAAGAAGGACGACGACGGCAACGGTCTCGTGGACGACATCTACGGTTGGGATTTTGCGGCCAATGACAGCAGTGTGTTCGATGGGGTCGGTGACGACCACGGAACCCATGTGGCCGGGACCATCGGGGCGGTGGGCGGGAACAGCATCGGTGTGGCCGGGATGTGCTGGAATGTGAAATTCATCAGCGCCAAATTCCTCGGCAGCCAGGGTGGAACACTCGCCAGTGCAATCAAGGCGGTGAACTACGTGACGGACCTGAAGACCCGTCATAACCTCAACGTGGTGGCCAGCAACAACTCGTGGGGCGGTGGAGGTTATTCTCAAGGCCTTTACGATGCGATTGAAAGAGCCAACGTCGCGAATATCCTCTTCGTGGCCGCTGCGGGCAACAATTCGAACAACAACGACGCCTCGGCCTCGTACCCGGCCAGCTATTCCAACGCCAACGTGATCTCGGTGGCGGCGATCGACAAGAATGGCGGACTGGCGAGCTTCTCTAACTATGGTGCAACTTCGGTGGATTTGGGGGCTCCCGGTGTGGGGATCTGGTCCACGGTCCCCGTTTCCCAAAAGGGCAAGATCGTCCCCAGTTATGCCAGCTACAACGGCACCTCGATGGCCACCCCTCATGTCACAGGGGCCTGTGCGTTGTACAAGTCGATCAACCCCAGTGCCACGGCAGCCCAGATCAAGGAGGCGATCTTGAAGTCCGTCACTTTCACCGATTCGCTTAACGGTAGAACCTTAACCTGGGGTCGCCTGAACGTCAGCGGATTCTGAGAGCGGGCCTAGTCTCGCGACAGCGGGGCGCGTTCCGCGGCCCATGATGCCACAGGACGTGACCCGGACCACGATCTCTGACCGCAGAGGGGCTCCAGACCAAGACAGCGGGCCTAGATACGGATGAATCATACGGCTCCCGGCCCGTTTTCGTGTCGACAGCGGCTCCGCTTGGGGCCCTGGGGCGATCCCGGCGACGAAAGCAGCAGGCTCAGGCGAGGAGGGGGCGAATCACCTCGCCGTGCACATCGGTGAGGCGGCGGTCGACCCCGTTGTGACGGAAGGTCAGTCGAGTGTGGTCGATCCCGAGGAGGTGCAAGATGGTGGCATGGATGTCGTACACTTCGGTGACATGGGTGCGGTCTGCAGGCTTGTAGCCCCACTGATCGCTATCACCGTGTGTAACCCCGCCGCGGATGCCGCCGCCGCACAGCCAGTTGGTAAACACGAAGGGGTTGTGATCGCGACCCTTGCCACCCTGGGCGCAGGGCATGCGACCAAACTCGGTGGTCCACAAGATGATCGTGTCCTCCAACAGGCCTCGTTGCTTGAGGTCCTCGATCAGGGCCGCGATGGGTGTGGCCATGCCCATGGCGAGCGGACCGTGGTCTTGGGCGATGTTCTCGTGGGAATCCCAATTGCGACGAGGGAAGCTGTTGTCGTTGCCCGACCAAATTTGGACGAAGCGCACCCCTCGCTCAATAAGGCGACGGGCGGTCAGGCACTTCCGACCCATGATGTCAGTTTCCTCGCGCGCATTAATTTCGGAGGGCCACTTTTTGGTGGTGTTGTCGATTCCGTAGTTTTCCTGAATCCAGGCGGGTTCCTTCGAGAGGTCCAGCGCCTCAGGTGCCGCCAATTGCATGCGGGCGGCCAGTTCATAGGTGCGGATGCGAGCCTCTAGACGTTGGTCCCCGGGGCGTGCTGCGGCATGAATTCGGTTCAACCGCTCGAGAGCAGCTAACCCATCGACCTCAGACCGGGGGGTAATGTAGCCGCTGTCGGACGGCGGGAAGAGTGCCTCGATGGGTGTTTCAGACCCCACCCGGATGAGGGTTCCCTGGTGCTCGGCAGGCAGGAAGGCCGAGTCCCAATTCTTGGCGCCATTCGAGGGCATTCCGCGCAGGTCGGGCATCACCACGAAGGTGGGCAAGTTTTCGTTCAGCGAGCCCAATCCATAACTGGTCCAGCAGCCCATGCCCGGGAACCCAGGGGTCAGGAATCCGGTAGCCTGGAGAAAGGTTGCCTGAGAATGGACACCGCTCTTGCCCACCAGGTTGTGGATGAAGGCCATGTCATCGACACAGCGACCGAGTGGGGACACGACCTCGCTGAGGTGCTTACCGCTTTGGCCGTAGGGTTTAAATTTCCAGGGGGAGGCGAAGGTGGAGCCTAGTCCATCCTGAAAGAGCTCCACGGCCTCGCCGGGATCCCATTTCTCCCCGTGGTGTTTTTCGAGGAAGGGTTTGTAGTCCCAGAGATCCACATGGCTTGCGGCTCCGGCCATGAAGAGTTGGATCACCCGCTTGGCCCGTGGGCGTGCGGGGGGGGGCTTGGAACTCGGCGTCGCCGCGGCGGCTAAAAGGGCGTCCTGATTAAGGAGAGAGGCGAGCGCGATACCGCCGAGTCCGCCCCCGGAACGCCAAAGGAATTCACGGCGCGTGAGCGGCGCGGTGCCGGTCGATCGATGCCATGGCGAGGTGTTGTTCATGGTGGCCGAAGTTCTCCGAAAGGGTGTGTGTGGAGAGTGGCCAAATCACGGATCCGTTGTCGAGGCGCTCAGTGTTTTCCGAGTGAGCCCGCCAGGGTGAAGATGGGCAACAGCAGTCCAAGGGCCAAGAAACCGATACCTGCCGCGACGAGGCAGAGGATCACAGGCTCAATGAGGCGCACGGATTGATCCACCTGCTGGTTGGTGCGGCGTTCGACCGTGTTGGCGATCTGGAGCAGCACCTTGTCGAGTTTGTTCGATTCTTCGGCCACGGTAATCATGGCCATAATTTGATCGGGAAAGAGACCGCCCTGCGCCAGCGGGCCTGAGAGAGATTTGCCATCGCGAATGCTCTCCGCGGCGATGGCGATCTTTTCACCGAGCAACCGCGAGCCGGTGGCATCCTTGGCTATCTTGAGCGCACCCAACATGGGGACGCCATTGGCTAGCATGGTTCCGAGAATGCGGCAGAAGCGGGTGATCGCGAGCATCTTGAGGGCAGAGCCCACCACGGGGACCCGGTGTTGCCAGATTTCTAAGGTGCGTCGGGAGGACTCTTTACTCATGGCCGAAATGAGGCCGCCGACCAATCCGGCGAGCACTAAGGCCACGATGTACCAGTAGCTACGAAGTATCGTGCTGGCTCCGAACAACAGCACGGTGGGCAGGGGCTTTTGTGCGCCGGCCAGCAGAGGTTCGAACTTAGGGACGAAGAAAATGAGAGCGCCGGCCATGACCGTAGCGCCGAGAGCTGAGAGCAGGGCCGGGTAGATCATGGCTCCCAAGACCTTGGCCCGGAGTTCGTCGAGGCGTTCGAGGAACTCTGAAAGGCTTCGCAGGACATCCTCGAGGAAGGAGGCTCGCTCGCCGGCCTGAACCATCGAGGTGTGGAGTGGCGGAAACACCTCCGGGAACTTGCGCAGGGCGTCCGTCAGCGTCTGGCCATCCGCAACTGCGGTCCGGACCTCTTTAAGGATGGCCTTGAGCTGAGTATGGACCGTGGATCGGATGAGCGAATCCAGCGCCCGCAGCATGGGTACGCCCGATCCAATCAAGTCGGCCAATTGGCCATACATCATGCCGATGTCGCGACTCGAGACCCGTCTGCGTTTGGACCGCGAGGCATCGGCCGAGGCGATATTGACGGGGAAGAGTTGACGTTCACTCAGCCTCCGCACAGCGGCGGCCTCTCCTTCGGCCTCGAGTTGGCCCGAGACTTGTCGTCCGTCTGCGTTAAGGGCGATGTAGCGAAACTTGGGCATAACCAATTCAGAGTGCCGTGCAGGTGAGGACTTCTTCCAACGAGGTGACGCCTTGGCGAACCTTCAGCCACCCATCCTCGCGGAGCAGTCGGAGGCCGGTGCGGCGCCCGGATTGGATGATTCTTGGAGCCGATTCGCGGGCGACGATCATCTGAGCAATTTCTTCGTCGATGCACAGCAATTCGTAGAGGCCGGAACGCCCCCGGTAGCCGGTCTTCCGGCAGTGATCGCAGCCCTCGCCCCGGAAGAGCTGCTCTCCGGGTGCCATCGAGAAATCTCGGGGAAACTTGGTGCGATCCGGCTCGTAGGGGACACGGCACTTAGAGCAAATCTTGCGGACCAGGCGCTGCGCCATGGCGCCGGCCAGACTGCTGGCAATGAGGAAGGGTTCCACCCCCATATCGATGAGGCGTGTGGCTGCCGAGGCGGAGTCGTTGGTGTGCAGCGTGGAGAGCACTAGGTGCCCGGTCAGCGACGCTTGAATGGCGGCGCGAGCGGTCTCGAAATCGCGAATTTCTCCGATCATCACCACGTCCGGGTCGTGACGCAGGATGGCGCGTAGGCCCGCCTCGAAGGTCATGCCCACCTTGTGGTCAACGGGAATTTGGTTGACGCCCTGAAGGTGGTATTCAACGGGGTCCTCGACGGTCAGCACCTTGAGCGTTGGGCCCACGATTTCATTGAGCGACGCGTAGAGTGTGGTGGTCTTGCCGGAGCCGGTAGGGCCGGTCACCAGAACGATTCCGTGAGGGCGTTCGATCAGGCCTCGGAATCGGCCGTAAGTCTCCTGATCCATGCCGAGCTGGGGCAGGGTGAAAAGGACATTGGCTTTGTCGAGCAGACGCATGACGACGCCCTCTCCGAACAGCATGGGGATGACCGAGACGCGGACGTCGATTTGCCGCCCACCCACGTTGAACTTGATTCGGCCGTCCTGGGGGATTCGCCGCTCAGCGATGTTCAGATTTGCGAGGATCTTGATGCGCGAAATGATCGCCGCCTGGAAGCGGGTCATTTGCGGCGGCACTGAGGCCTCGTGCAAGATACCGTCGATGCGGTAGCGAATGGCCATCTGGTGCTCGTAGGGCTCGATATGGATATCGCTGGCCCGTTCGTTCACCGCCTCGACGATGATCTCGTTGACCAGTCGGATGACTGACGCCTCTTGGGCCATCTCCAGCAAATCGTCACCGCCGCTGGACACGGGGCCGCTGGGTTCGTCGTCGTTGGCTGCCAGTTCGTCCAAGGTGTCGCCGCCCAAACCATAGTGGGTCTTGATGAGCTTCTCGATGTCGTCCTTGGTGGCCAAGACGGTGTCGATGTGAAGCCCGGTCGTCATCCGCACATCGTCCATCGCGTAGAGGTCGAAGGGATCGCAAGTGGCTACCCGGAGGGTGTTGCC
>JAPLUF010000041.1 GCA_026397755.1 Verrucomicrobiota bacterium | reverse complement strand
TTCGTGAAGAACATGAGGTAATCGTGGGTGCTGCACGTGAAGAGATGCTCGATAAAATCGCTATCTTCCAACTTGTCCGTCTCCCGCGTGGTCATACCGATGACCCCCTTGCCACCGCGCTTTTGAGCCCTGTAGCTGGAGCCGTTCGTCCGTTTGATGAGCCCGTTGTGGGTCAATGTCACGATAACCACTTCATTGGCGATGAGGTCTTCGATGGCCATCTCCCCCTCGTCAGGGACGATCTCGGACATGCGCGGCGAAGCATGCTTGTCCTTAAGATCCCGAAGCTCCTTCTTGATGATAGAAAGCACTCGGGACTCTTTGGCGAGAATGTCTAGCAAGTCCTTGATCCGTTCGACGAGCTCGTAGTACTCGGCCGTGACCTTGTCGATTTCGAGACCGGTGAGCTGGTACAGTCGAAGCTCCAAAATGGCGTCCACCTGACGCTCAGTCAGCGCGTAGCGACCGGCCGCGTTCAATCGGTCCTCGCTGCGGATCAGGATGCTCCAACGCTCCACCTGGGCGCGGGTCCATTCGAAGGCCATCAACTTGATACGAGCCTCATCGCGGGTCTTGGAACTGCGGATGATGCGAATGAACTCATCTAAGTTGTTGAGGGCACAAATGTAACCCTCCAGCAGCTCGGCCCGCTCTTCGGCCTTTCGCAATTCGAAACGGGTCCGACGCAGCACCACTTCGCGACGGTGCTCAATGTAGCACTGAATGATCTCCTTCAGGTTGAGCGTCTTGGGCTTGCCGTGGTCGATGGCCAGGGCATTGACGCTGAAGCTGGTCTCGAGCTGGGTGTACTTGAAGAGATTGTTGATGACCACCCTCGGACTGGCATCGCGCTTGAGCTCAATGACCAGTCGACAGTTTTCATCCGACTCGTTCCGCATCGCCGAGATCTCGGTGATAATTTTCTCTTGGACCAAGTTGGCGATTTGCTCCTCCAACCCGGCCCGGTTCACATTGTAGGGGATCTCAGTGATGACCAACTGCTCCCGATTGCCCTTGAGCTCCTCTACCCCGATTCGGCCCCGCAGCTTAATGCTACCCCGACCGCACCTGAAGTAATTGTGGATACCCTCGATGCCGCAGATGAAACCTCCGGTCGGGAAGTCCGGCCCTTTGATAAACTTCGTCAGTTCTGGAATGGTGATCGAGGGGTTGTCGATCTGGGCACAAACACCGTCAATCACCTCACCGAGGTTGTGCGGCGCCATATTGGTGGCCATGCCGACGGCGATACCGGTACCGCCATTGACCAGCAAGTTCGGGAACGCGGCCGGCAAGACCGACGGCTCCATGAGTCGCTCGTCGTAGTTGGGGACGAAATCTACCGTGTCCCGATCCATGTCGGTCATCAAGGCCGCGCCCAGATGAGTGAGGCGCGCCTCAGTATAACGCATGGCCGCCGGAGGGTCGTTTTCGACCGATCCGAAGTTTCCCTTCCCGTCCACGAGTCTCTCCCGCATGGCCCACGGCTGAGCCATGTGAACTAAGGTCGGGTAAATGACTGCCTCACCATGGGGATGGTAATCGCCCGAGGTCTGACCGCAGATCTTGGCGCACTTCATGTGCTTGCGACCTGGGACCAGAGACAGCCCCTCCATGGCGAAGAGGATGCGTCGCTGGGAGGGCTTCAGTCCGTCACGCACATCGGGCAGAGCGCGAGAGATGATGACGGACATCGAGTAGTCCAGAAACGAGGCCTTAATCTCGTCGGCGACGTTGATCGTGTGGATCTTCTCGTTGCCCGTGTAGGCACCACCACTGGCTTGCGGTTCTTTCGGTTGGATCTCTTCAGGCATGGGGCGGAAAGTGAGGGATGGAGCAGGATCGGTGTCGGTTTCGTCGCTTCAGCTCAGACATCCAGATTACGGACGTTGAGCGCGTTGTCCTCGATGAATTGGCGTCGCGGTTCGACCACATCGCCCATGAGCCGGGTGAACATCTCCTCGGCCTCGACCGCATCGGTCAGTTCGATTCGCAGGAGCTTGCGTTTCGGCGGATTCATCGTGGTCTCGAAGAGTTCCTTGGCGTCCATTTCACCCAATCCCTTGAAGCGGTAAATCTGGATGCCCTTCTTACCCACCGCCTTCACCCCGTTGAGGATTTCCGGGATGGAGAAGATCGGCGTGACGGTGGCTTTCTCGCCCTCGCCTTCAATTAACTCAAAGAGAGGCTTGGCTTGGGCGGCATAGTGGTCGACGTCCAACCCTTTTTTGGACAGGCGCGCCAACAAGTCACCGACGGCGCGCGCCTCCTGATGCAAGTGAACGAGGGTTGCTCGGCGACTCTGTCCCTTCGCCTTCTCCAGACGCTCCTTGGCTTCGATATCTCCAAAGAGATCAGGATTGGCCACCTTGAAGGCTTCCTGTTCTTCGTTGGACATGAAGTAGTGCACGGTCTCGCGGTTGCCCTCGCGAACCTTCACCAAGTGCTGAGGCAAGGCTCCATCGGGCGCACGACGGGCGACATAGTCGGCAAAATCACCGCCCTGACGTCGAATGAACGTGGCGTGCTTGTCGAGGGTCTCGAGCAAGCTGAGAATCTCTTCCAACTGTTTGGCAGGCACTTCCTTGCCATCCGCCAAATTCTTCAGGCGGACTTCCTCGGTACCATTCTGAAGGAGGATCCGGTTGAGTTGATTGTCGTCGTCGACGTAGTCGGTCCGCTTTTTACGGGTGATCGAATAGAGCGGCGGTTGGGCGATGTACACGTACCCATCCCGGATGAGTTGGGTCATCTGGCGATAGAAGAACGTCAGCAGCAGCGTACGGATGTGGGATCCGTCGACATCTGCGTCAGTCATGATGATGACCTTGTGGTAGCGAAGGTTCTCGATCTTGAAAGCCCCCTCGCCCTCTCCGGCTCCGATTCCCGTCCCGATGGCGGTGATCATGGTCCGGATTTCGTTGTTCTGCAGAACCTTGTCGAGACGAGCCTTCTCGACGTTGATCAGCTTGCCTCGGATCGGAAGGATTGCCTGAAACTTTCGGTCACGACCCTGCTTAGCGGAGCCACCTGCCGAATCGCCCTCGACGATGTACAACTCGGTGTTGGCCGGGTCGCGGTCGGAACAATCGGCCAGCTTGCCGGGGAGTCCACCGCCGGTGAGGGCCGTTTTGCGAACCGCCTCACGCGCCTTGCGAGCGGCTTCACGAGCCCGGGCGGCATTCAGAGCCTTTTCGACAATCTTCTTAGCCACCACCGGATTGTCGTCGAAGTAGTTCATCAACCCTTCATACGAGGCCGACCCTACGATGCTTTCGACCTCCGGAGAGATGAGTTTGACCTTGGTCTGCGACTCGAACTTCGGATCGCTGTGCTTGATGGATATGGCGGCCGTCAGCCCCTCGCGAACGTCATCCCCAGTAATTTGAGGGTCCTTATCCTTCAGGATACTGTTCGACTTAGCGTATTGATTGATCGACCGGGTCAAGGCGGTCCGGAAACCCGAAAGGTGCGTGCCGCCATCCGGATTGTGGATGGTGTTGGTGTAGCAAAGAACCTGGTCGTTGTAGCTGTCGTTGTACTGCATCACGACATGGATGTGGATCTCGACCTCCTTCTCGGACGTGACGGTCTTGCTCTCCTTAAGGATGCTGATGGGTTTCGGATGCACGGTCATCCGATTCTTGTTCAGCTGGCGTACGAACTCTTCCAACCCCTCTTTGTAAAGGAAGGTCTCGAGCTTCGGATCCGACTGCCGCTCATCCAAGAAGGTCAGCTCCAGCCCCGAATTGATGCATGCCAACTCGCGGAGACGCTGAGTAATCCGGTCAGACTTGAACTCGATGGTGTCGCGGAAAATCTCCGAATCCGGCATGAAGGTGATGAGGGTGCCGCGGCCCTTGGCCTTGCCGATGACCTCTAGCTTTTTGGTCACCTTGCCGCGCTCAAACTCCATGTGGTGGATCTTGCCTTCACGACTCACCTCCACCTCGAACCATTCAGAGACCGCATTGACGCACTTAGCGCCAACGCCGTGCGTACCTCCTGAAAATTTGTATCCGCCCTGACCGTATTTGCCGCCCGAGTGCAGCGTAGTCAGCACCAGTTCAACGGCGGGCATCTTTTTCTGCGGATGCATGTCCACCGGAATGCCTCGACCGTTGTCGCGGATCGAAATGGAACCATCCACATGGATGACCACTTCGATCATCATGCAGTGTCCGGCCAAATGCTCGTCGACTGAATTGTCGAGCACCTCGGAAACACAGTGGTGGAGCGCTCGCTCGTCGGTACCACCGATGTACATGCCGGGTTTTTTCCGGACAGCTTCCAACCCCTCCAATGTGCTAATTTGGGAGCTATCGTAGGTTTCCTTCGGAGGAACGTTATCGGCCATAATGAATATCCGGACGACCGCCCGCGATGAAGCCGCAGGTCAGATCAACGACATATTAGCCGGTCGAAGCGGCTAAGGACAACAGCTTTCGGAAAAGCACAATCGGTTGTTGTTTGAGTTTGAACGACCCACAACCGGTTGTGGGTCAGCACCAAAAATCGGAGGATGGAAAGACCAAAAAAACTCAACACCACCTCAAGATCGGTGCCTCGATCTGGAATCAGGGCTCTGGAATCAGGGCTCGATTTGCGATTCAGAGCTTGGAGATTCAGGAGTTGGAATCAGAGCCTGAAATCCCTGTCTGGATTTTGGGCTTGGATTCAGAGCCTGGATTTAGAGCCTGGATTTAGGGCTCGAATTTAGGGCTCGCCGCGGATGATCACAAACCACGCATCATTCCACTTCTCCTTGTCATCGCCGGCGATGATCAGAAATTCGCCCCGTTTGAGGGCTTCCCGAGAATGCTGGAGGGTTTTCACCAGTTTCGCCTCTTTCGCGTCGTTGACGCTATGAAGTCGAACTTCCAAATGGCCGTCGACGGTGGTCTTTAGATCTACCTGGCACCGGTCCAACGGAACTTTCTGCGACACCTTCGAATCGAGATCGATTTGGGTGGATTTTACCACCCAGTAGTTCTTCCAACGGAAATGCCGCAGCTTTTCGCGCCCCTTGGTATCCAACTCCTTGAGGTTTTTGCCCTCAGGGGCGGTGCCGTCGGTGCCCCAAGCCAATTCGAGACGCAGCTTGAGATCGGAAGCCACCGATGCCAGTGGCGTCAGAGTTCCTAGCACCAAGAGGCATCCCAAGCGGAGGTACCCCAATCGATTGATCCAAAGAAGTTTCATCAGAACTGCTACTGACAGCATCAAGGCACTCAGGAGGCCCGACGCCAATATTTTAATGCGTTATTGGATCCAGTGGACGGTGACTCCATCGCTCTCGGAACGGAAAACCGTCGAAGAGACATCGACGACGGTCACGTCACCACCCGCCAGCGTGATCTCGCGCGGCGCCTGCTGGGTAGACACCACAACAGCGACCGCCGCGACTCCCATGGCGGGAATCAGCCAACGCAACCAACCCAAGGCCGCGGAAGCGGCGGGCGCCTTGGGTTGCTCCGCGTCGATTTGCCGACGAATTTGGTTCCAATAGAACTCTCGGCTCGCGGGAACAGTGGCGGTCGGCTCATACGCGCGGATCAGCGTTCCCAGTTGCCGCAAACCCGTCACCAATTCTTGGGCATCTAGGTCGGCAGGCAGTGCGGCTTCCACTTGGCGGCGACGTTCCTCGGGCAGTTCACCATCGACGTAGGCCTGGAGGTCCAACAGTTGTTCGGTGTTTTTCATTCGGATCGTTCTCGCTTCAAAGATTGTAAAAGGAATGCCAACCGGCGGCGCGCGTAAAAGAGACGCGACATGACCGTCCCGATGGAGATGCCAATACGCTTGGCGATCTCCTTGTATTCCAACCCCTCAAATTCATGAAGGACCACCACGGTCCGGTGGGCGTCGGTGAGTTTCCCCAG
>JAPLUF010000027.1 GCA_026397755.1 Verrucomicrobiota bacterium | reverse complement strand
CTCAAGGCCTGTGCTGAGCAGTTGGCATCCGAGGAAATGAAGGTTGGTGGTGGTGCGACCGAGGTCTTGGTGGCCGATCTCAACCGGATCTTTCTGTGCGATTTTCTCCCGATCTCCGAGAAGCGCCAAAAAGTGGAGTACGACGTGGCTGGCAAGGATGAGTTCATGCCCCAGTTGCGCATTAGCAGCACCTACAAAGACTTGCTGGCTCAGTCGGAAACTTCCGCTGAGGTCCGGGAATACGTGCGCGACAAGATCAAGGCCGGCAAGTTTCTCATCAAGAGTCTCAACCAGCGCCAGAGCACCATTTTGAGCATCGGCCGCGAGATCGTGAAGCGTCAGCGGGATTTCATGGAAAAAGGAGTCGAGCACCTCAAGCCCATGACCATGGTCATGGTGGCCGAGGTGGTGGGTGTCCATGAGACGACCGTGAGTCGAGCGGTCTCCGGCAAGTTCATGCGCACGCCTCAGGGGATCTTCGAAATGAAGTTCTTCTTCACCTCCGGTGTGGCGACGGCCGACGGTCAGACGGTGTCCAACACCTCGGTGAAGAACATTCTGGCCGAGCTCATCGCCGGTGAAAACCCGGCCAAGCCTCTCTCCGACGATCAGTTGGTCAACAAGCTTAAGGAGAAGAACGTCATGATCGCCCGGCGCACGGTCGCCAAATACCGGGCTGAGCTGAACGTGTTGCCCAGCCACCTGCGGCGCACGTATCAGTGAGGCACGACGTTTCCGAGGGCTGAACGTGGACTAAAAGAGGGGCTTCGATTCTGAAGTCTTCTGAAGTCAGTTCGTAATCCGGGACGGATCCACGATGGCGTGGCGGATCTTTTCGCGCTTCCAAGTGTAGGTGATGTGCACCTTGCCATCGCGGGCCTGCACCACCGCCGGATAGCTTAATTCGCCCGGGTTGTGGGCGAGGTCGGCTTTGCCCGGTTCCTGAGTGCTTTCAAGGTCGGTGACATGCTTCCAGGACTTGCCGTCCGACGAAATGGCCAGCCCGATCACACTGCGGTTCTCGGCCAGCGGGTTGTAGACCAGCAGCGCTCGGCCATCGCGCAGGCGCACCGCATCAATGCCGCTGTTCGGGTTGGGCAGGCTGGTCTTGGCCAGCGGAGTCCAGGTGCGGCCCTGATCGCTGCTCCAGTGCTCGGCGATCACCTTTTGTCGGGTGCGAACCAGGCTTTGGATGCGGCCGCCGTCCCAGATCAGCACGGTGGGTTGAATCGCGCCCCATTGGTCGGCGGTATTTAGCGCGCCGGTGCGATGCCACTCGGTGAAGGGAGGTTTGGACCACTCCATGTGGAGCCGCCAGCCAGCATCCTCGGAGCTGGCTCCGCAGAGGAGAGTGCCATCAGCCAACAACACCGGTTTGTTGCGCACGGGCCCTACTTGGCCGTCGGGCAATCGGCGCGATTTGCTCCAGGTCCGGCCGCCATCCTTGGATTCTTGAACGCGTCCCCACCACGTGTCGGGGCTCGGGCCGACCTTGTAGAAGAGCCACAGGCTACCGCCCGGTTGCTGCCAGAGCACTGGGTTCCAGCAAGCGTATTGTGGGGCGCCCGCGTCTTCGGTGCCCCGGGCCACTTCGACGGGCTTGAGCCACTGATGCTGCGGCTTCTTGGAGAACCAGATCACCACGTCTTTGGCCCGTTCGGCGGTGCCCCCGAACCAGGCTGCGGCCATCCCCTGGGGTGTCTCTTCGATGGTCGAAGCGTGGGAGGACAAGGTGGGCGGCTTGTCGGCCAAGTATTGCAACTTGATCACCGGAGAATTCTGCGCCCCCAAGGCGCATCCGATGACGGCAAAAAGACTCAAAAACCGGCGGGGCATGGGTGAACCATGGAGGCGAACTCCCCGAGTTTCAGCCACAAAATAAATCCAAAGCTCAAGATGGGTGACCTACCCCCGCCGAGATCTTCTGCTTCGCCGGCGGATTGCCTGTGAATCCCTGTTCGCCTCGGGGTGAGGGCTATTGCAGAATCATCCACGTGGCGCTCATCGATGTTCAGGGACTGACGCGGTCGTTCCGTACCTACAAAAAGGCTCCGGGGTTCTCCGGGGCGCTCAAGGGATTGTTTCACCGCGAGTACGAGACGGTGTTTGCGGTGAAGGATGTGTCGTTCCAGGTCGAGGAGGGGGAGTTCGTGGGGTTCCTCGGGCCCAATGGTGCCGGCAAGACCACCACACTCAAGATGCTGGCAGGCTTGTTGTACCCGACTTCGGGCACCGCTTCGGTGCTGGGCTACGTGCCTTGGAAACGGGCCGATGGTTACCGTCGTCAGTTTGCCCTCCTGTTGGGACAGAAAAACCAGCTTTGGTGGGATCTTCCGGCCCGGGATTCGCTTGAACTTAATGGGCGCATTTACGGTCTGGCCCCCGAGGCGTTCCGGCGGACGGTCGATGAGATGAGCGAGCTCCTCGGGGTGCGCGACAAGCTTTCCACCGCAGTCCGCGAACTGTCTCTGGGCGAGCGGATGAAGTGCGAATTAATCGCCGCGCTGCTTCATCAGCCGAAGGTGCTCTTCCTCGACGAACCGACCATTGGGCTCGATGTGGTCTCCCAGAAGGTGGTTCGGGAGTTCTTGCGCGAGCACAATCGGCAACGCAAGACGACCATCCTGCTCACGAGCCACTACATGGCCGACATTCAGGAGTTGTGCGACCGGGTTATCATCATCGATCGGGGTACCGTGTTCTTTGACGGGCGTTTGGCAGAGATTCTCGACCGTTTTGCTGGCTTCAAGATCATCACGGTCACTCTGGAACAGGCTTCCGGGTTTACTTCGGTGCCTTTGGCAGAATTGGGAGAGGTGCTGGAACAGAGCTCGGCGTTGGCCCGGTTGAAGGTGCCCCGGGAATCGGTCATCACCACTTGCAAGGTGTTGCTCGACCGACTGCCGGTGAAGGATTTTGCCGTCGAAGAGGTTCCCATTGAGGACATCATCCGGCAGGTGTTCGAGAGGCGTTGAGCCGGAACGATTCAATTGGATCGGTTGTGCTGGCTGCGCCTTCTTCCGCAAGAGCGTCGTTGTTCGCTCGATCCGGGTCTCAACCATGGGCCTTCAATCGGCCCGCGCCTCGCTCTCGCCTCGTCTTGCGAAAGAATCCGCCACGCCATCCATTTCCTCCCAACTGAATCGTTCCGGCTGAGCGTCCGGCCCCAGATAAACTTCCCAAACTTGCCGTCACGCTGCTTTTCAAGCGGGTGGGGTTGTTGTCCAATAGCCTCTCACATGCAGTACAACGAACCGCCCAAGGGCATTCAAGAACTCATCCACAGCCTTGAAGAAGGTGAGGGTCGAGTTTGGCTGCAGCGGTTCATCTTGCTGCTGCTGACCCTCATCGCCTTGGGACTTTACCACTTTGATGGAGTAAAGAATTTCAGCACGGTCGAGGCCATGGACCTGGCGCAGTTGGGTCGTAGTCTCTCTGAAGGCCGGGGGTTCACCACCCAGTTGATTCGCCCGCTGAGCCTTCATCTCCAGTCGCCCCGAGCGGTGGAGCAGAGGGTAAATCCGCGCCAACTCATCACCGCGCCTCATCCCGACATCTCCCACCCGCCCCTGTACCCGGTCGCGTTGGGAGTGCTTTTTAAAGTGCTGCCAGACCGTTGGGTCTATGGTGTGGAGTCGGGACCCCGTCGCAGGCCGCCGGCCGAGGTGGCGGTGGGTTGCCTCAATTTCATTGGTTTTTGTGGGTTGGCCTTCGTGCTGTTCCAATTGGGTCGGCGATGGTTTGAACTTTCGATCGGAGTAATGGCGGTGGTGGTGTTCCTGGGATCCAAGCTCAACTGGGATTTCGCCTTCTCGGGCCTGCCCACCGTGTGGTTGGGGTTGCTGTGCGTGGCGGTCAGCGTGGTTGCCCTGCGCATCGGCGGGGCTGCCGACCCTGACGAAGACGGTCGCCCACGGGTCGTGACATTTCGATATGCGCTATGGTCGGCCGTGCTCGGAGCGTTGATCGGGCTCGGATTCCTCATCTCGTACTCCTTCGGATTCCTAGTTCTGCCGATTGGCATTTGTGTGGGGTGGTGGGCTCCGGCCGAAGCTCGCCTGCGAACGGTGGGTTGCCTCCTGCTGGCGTTCCTGCTGCTGACAGCTCCCTGGATGACCCGCAATTACCTCCGCAGCGGATTGCCCCTGGGCATTGCTACCCTTGCACCGCTGTCCGGGACTCTTGGTTTTGTTGAGGACCGATTGGAGCGTTCCCAGAACCCAGAACTCTCGCGGGTGCGCCTGACCGAGGTATTGGCCAAGGTCCTGAGCAATTCCCAGTCGATCCTCGCCAACGACGTCCCCCGAATGTTCGGCAATTGGTTCGGGGCCTTCCTGCTGGTAGGGCTCCTGTTGCCCATGGGAGACGCGCGGATGAACCGGTTCCGCTGGTTGCTCTTGGCCTTGTTGCTGGCGTTGGTGCTGGGACAGGCCCTGATCCAGACGCACTTGTCCACACAGTCCCCATTCCTAAACTCCGAGAATCTCCTGGCGTGGTTTGTCCCGCTGGCCGGGCTCTACGCCGCGGTGGTCTTCCGGTGGGCGCTCGATACCTTCGACTTTCCCTATCCGTTGGCGCGATGGATGGCGATGGCGATACCCCTGGCCCTGTGCCTCATGCCCTTCGTGCTTTCGCTGTTGCCGCCGCGCCAACCGGTCATGTCCAGTCCGCCCTATTACCTGCCGGTCATTCGACAGTTGCTGGGATACCTCCCTCCGGGCGCCATGGTCTTGAGCGATATGCCGGCGGCTGTCGCCTGGTACGGCCATCTTGACTCCATGCCGTTGACCTTGCGGGCCGGACAAGATCCCAAGGAAGACTTCTACCAAATCCACGACTTCCAGCGTCCGTTCAACGCGCTGCTGCTCACCTCGATTACGTGCGACCAGTTGTGGCATTCCAAATTGATGAACGACTCCGATGCCGTCTGGGGGCGTTTCTACATGGATTACCTGCTCCGCCAGGGAAACATCCCGTCGGGTTTCCCGCTGAAGTTCGCCTTTGGTGACCGGTATCCCGAGAATGGGTACCTCTTCGTGGCGGATCGCCCCTACTGGCGCGAGAGCCGCAAATGATCGGGGAATTAAACCCGTGGTCGCACGCGTCACTCTCGAAATAGCCCTCCGCAAGGAGTTCGACTATTCCATCCCGGAGGAGTTTTCGGATCGAGTGGCCGTGGGCTCACGGGTCAAGGTGCCCTTTGGGCATCGTCAGGTGCTGGGAGTGGTGACCGAATTGGTGGAGTCCTCGCCCCAGACCCAACTCAAGCCGATCTTGAATGTGCTCGGAGCCCAAACTCTGGTCACACCACAGGTGCTGGAGTTGGCCCGTTGGATTGCTTCTTACTATTGCTGCGCCGTCGAGACGGCCCTCAAGAGCGTTTTGCCGGAGGCCGTCCGAAAGGAGGAAGCCGGTTGGCGTGAACGTCTCCATGTGCACGCGCTGACGGTTGTTGGCGAAATGCCCAAACTCACGCCGAGACAGGAAACGATCTGGCGCATCATCGACGAATGGCGGGAGTTGCCGCTGCAGGAGTTGCTTCGGCTCGGTGAGACGACGGCCGAAACGGTTCGCAAACTCGAAGACAAGGGGTTGGTGTGCATCGCCCCGAAGATCGATGAGCGGGACCCGTATGCTCGGGAACTCATCGTCCCGACCACGCCATTGACTCTTAATGACGAGCAACTGGTGGCATTCCAGGCGTTGGTGAAGGCCCATGACGGACTCGTGCGGGGCGAACCGGCTAAGCCGTTCCTGCTCTTTGGTGTGACCGGTTCGGGCAAGACCGAGGTGTACTTGCAGGCCATTCAACATGCGCTGGCGCAGGGACGCGGAGCGATCGTGCTGGTGCCCGAAATCTCACTGACCCCACAGACGGTGGAGCGCTTCAAGGCCCGATTTTCGTCGGGCCCCCATCGGACCCTTGTGGCTGTGCTGCATTCGCATCTCTCAGCCGGGGAACGTCATGACGAGTGGCACAAGATCCGGCAGGGGCGTGCTCGGATCGTCATCGGGGCCCGTTCGGCGGTGTTCGCTCCGGTCCACTCGCTCGGATTGATCATCGTCGACGAGGAACACGAGCATTCCTACAAGCAGGAGGAAACGCCCCGCTACCATGCCCGAGACGTGGCGGTGGTGCGCGCTCAGCGCGAGGGGGCGTTGGTGATGTTGGGATCAGCGACGCCCTCGATGGAGAGTTTCCACAATGCACGCCGCGGAAAATACACCCTTCTCGAGATGGCCAAGCGGGTGGACGACAAGCGACTGCCGGTGGTGCGCGTGGTGGATTTGCGCGAAGAATCCCGCAAGTCCAAGAGCGGGGCTCCTCCGGTGTTCACCCAACGCCTTCGGGAGGCCATTACCCAACGTCTGGAGCGCCGCGAGCAGACCATGCTGTTCCTCAATCGGCGGGGCTTTTCGACGTCGCTGCAATGCCCCCAGTGCGGTCATGTGGCCGGATGCCCCAATTGTTCGGTTTCGCTGACCTATCACCGGGCCTCTCGACGGTTGCTCTGCCATATTTGCGGCCATGAAGAACCGGTTCCGGAACATTGCCCGGCCCCGGGTTGTGGTAATCCGGCCATCCGGTTTGCGGGGATTGGCACCGAGCGTGTCGAGGATGCCCTGCGTAAGGGGTTCCCGCACGCTCGGATCGAACGCATGGACTCGGATACCCTGAAGCGGAAGGAGGATTATCGGCGCATCCTCACCGATTTCCGGGTTGGCAAAATTGATATTCTGGTAGGCACCCAGATGATCGCTAAGGGACTACATTTCCCGAATGTCACTCTGGTGGGCATCGTTCATGCCGACCTGAGTCTGCATCAGGCGGATTTCCGTGCGGGTGAGCGCACCTTCCAGTTGCTCACCCAGGTCAGCGGCCGGGCCGGGAGGGGTGATGTCGAGGGCGAGGTGTTCGTCCAGAGTTTCACTCCGTTCCACCCGGCCATCCAGTATGCCCGCCGGCATGACTACCTCGGATTCTACGAGCAGGAGGTGGAGTTTCGGGAGCAATTGCGGTACCCGCCGGTCGCTCGGGTGGCCTTGCTGACGTTGAAGGGACGCAACGAAGACAAGGTGAAGCTCTTTGCTGAACACTTGCGCAAGGCTCTCGACGCAGCCTTCAAAGATTGGAAGGACCTAATTCTGGCCGGCCCGGCCCCGGCCCCGTTGCTGAAGGCTGAGAGTTTCTTTCGGCACCAGATCATGCTGCGCACCTCGGCGATGAGTCGCTTGTCCATCGAGTTGGGAAAAATCGAACAGACCTTCGCATTGCCCGCCGACCTGACCCTGATCATCGACATCGATCCGGTGAATTTGGGATGACCGGCAAGGATTCCTCGAGAACGCGAGGTGAGGATGGGTAGTGGAGGTTTTTGCCGAGGAGGGGGGGGCCTCCAGTTCGGCAATCGATGCCGGTGGGAGGCTAAAACTCCAGAAAAGCCCCATTTTCTGTGCAGAAACGACCTCGGCACACCCGCTGCTTGGAGGGGTGACGCGTGGGCTCCACCAATTCCATTTCTTCGATTCTGCCGCAAGGTTCTCTGACCAATGCGCTGGCTGCGCCCGATTTGAGCAGCGCAGCCGGACCGCTGGGGCGCATGCTTGGAGCGCTGGCTCTGGTGTTTGCCTTGCTGATCGGAGCCCTCTGGATTTACCGGCACTGGCAGCAACTCCTTCTGCAGCGGACTCCTGTCAGCGGTCTGAGGGTGGTCGATGTGAAGAGCTTGGGACAGCGGTTGTCTGTGTACGTGGTGGCCTACCGGCATCAACAGTTTCTCATCGGGGGCTCTCCGAACGGGTTGTCGCTGCTGTCGCCTTTGGATGCCGATCTGTCCGTATCGGGCAGCCCTTCTTCGTCGGATCCCGGCCCTCCAGCTACAAACCTATCTGCAAACCTATCTGTGAACCCGGCCTCCGAGGGCTCGTTCCGGAGTGTCCTAGAGAAGGCTTCGACACCTTCAGCATGAGCACTTCGATCCAAGCATGCCGAAACCTTGGCTCCGTCCGGCGGATGGGGTGGGGAATCACCGGGTTTCTCTTTGGTTTTTTGCTGCTCTTGCTGGCGCCGCTGGCAGCCGTAGCGCAAGCCACGGCCACGACCGGCACTTCGGGGGCGGGCTTGCCTCCGTTGACCTTGAACATCGGCATGGACGGAATTGGGCAGCCGAAGGATGTGGATGTGCCGAAGGATGTGGATGTCGCCATTCAGGTCCTCTTTGCCGTGACCTTGCTGTCGATGGCGCCGTCCATCGTGCTGCTCATGACCTGCTTCAGCCGCATCGTCATCGTGCTTTCCTTCGTCCGCAACGCCTTGACCCTTCAGGGTGCTCCGGCCAACCAGGTGATCATTGGGTTGTCGCTCTTCCTCACCTATTTCGTCATGGAACCGGTGTGGTCCAAGGTCCAGACCAACGCCATCCAGCCCTACATGGAGAAGAAAATCACCTCGGCCCAGGCCGTTGAGGAAGCGTCGAAGCCCATCCGGTCCTTCATGCTGCGACAAACACGCCCCAAGGATGTCGATTTGTTCGTTCAATTGGCCAAGATCGGGCCGACTGCACCAGAAGCCATACCGCTACGCGCGGTCATTCCGGCCTTCATCATCAGCGAGCTTCGGACGGCCTTCCAAATGGGCTTCCTAATCTTTGTGCCCTTCATCCTCATCGACATCGTGGTGGCCACCGTCCTGATGAGCATGGGTATGATGATGATGCCGCCCGCGACCATTGCCTTGCCGCTGAAGATCCTGCTCTTCGTCTTGGTGGACGGATGGTCCCTCATCGTCCGCTCGTTGCTGATGAGTTTCGGTATCTAAACGCTCGTCCTCATTTTCCCCTGTCTCCATCTCCGTTTCTGACCCGATCCATGAACCCTGAAACCGCTGTCGAACTCATCAAGTCGTTAATTCTCAACTCCGTGACGCTGGCCTCGCCGATCCTGATGACGGCCCTGGTCACCGGCCTCGGTGTGAGCGTCTTTCAAGCGGTCACGTCGATCCAAGAGCATACCTTGTCCTTTGTTCCCAAGGCCTTGGCGGTGCTCACGCTGATCGTGGTGATGCTGCCCTGGATGGTCCGAACCATGATCGAGTTCACCCGCTCGGTCATTGAGCAGATGCCCCAGATGGTCGGTTGAGCCATGACGGCGACTCAATCCATAGCGGTCTGGGTGCTGGTGATGGTGAGGGCGAGCGGCCTCATCCTCACGATGCCGGTTTTTTCCGGAAACCAGGTGCCCCGATCTCTAAAGATTGCCTTGGGAGTGTTGCTCGCCACCTTGACCACGCCGCTGTTACCGCCGATCGAATTGAAGGTCGATTCGCTGTGGTGGCTCATCCGGGTGATTTTTGTGGAGATCACCGCCGGAGTCGTGTTGGGCTTTATTTGTCGCTTCACATTTTTTGCGCTGGATGTCACGGGCACCCTCATCGCCAACGACCTAGGACTCACCATGTCCACCATCCTCAACCCGGGATCCAATGCCGCTGCGCCCATTACTTCGACGCTGCTGTACTGGCTGGGGGCGGTTACTTTCTTCGGATTAGACATCCATCACTGGGTGTTGGCGTTTTTCATCCGGACCTACTCGGTGCTTCCCATGGGGGCGGCTCATGGCAGCGAGGACCTGATGCGCAATATCATCGTCCACACGGGGTGGATCCTCTCGGCGGGGATTCAGGTGGCGGCACCCATCATGGCCGTGGCCTTCTTGGTCACCTGGGTGTTCTCGATGCTCGGACGGGCAGTGCCCCAGATGAACGTGTTTTCGGAAAGCATGCCGGTTCGGGTTCTATCCGGGCTCTTCGTCTTTGCGATGAGCATGCGTTTCATTGGCGATTACACGGCCAATTTCTTGCGACGAATTCCGGACGATTTCGTTCGCGTCGCCCAAATTCTTGGAAACACGCCTCCGAACCCCTGAACGCACATGTCCGAAGAGAGTGGCGACAAGACAGAGCAACCGACAGACAAGCGGTTGAGCGATGCCTTGGGTAAGGGGCAGTTTGCTCGATCCCAGGAGATTCAGACCGCGTTCGTGCTCATGGCCGGAGTGTGGGCGCTTCAGTCCTATGGTGGGGCATTAATCAAGGATATGACCGGAGTGTTCCATTCGGTTTTTTTCCATCTTCATGACACGACGATCGACGTCAGCAGCCTCCAGGATAAGGCGTCGGACTCGGCTTTCACATTGGTCAGTTGTGTGGCCCCTCCGGTCATCGCCACGGGGGTTGCCGGGTTGGCGGCAGGCCTAGTGCAAAGCCGCTTCCGGATGGTGAGCGACCCCATTCGCTTCAATTGGGAACGCTTGAATCCCATGGCGGGGTTTAAACGAATCTTTTCCTATCAGGCCTTGTTTCCGGCAGCGGTGAATCTCGTGAAGCTCGGTGCGATTAGCTGGTTCTCCTGGAATCAGGTGCGCTCGGTGCTCGACGATCCAATCTTCAACTCCCCGGTGGACATTTCCCGGGTGGGAACCTTCCTTTCCGAGACCACGATCCGCATCGGCAGTCGGGTGCTTTTGGCGCTAATCCTGATAGCAGCCATCGACTACGCCTATCAGCTCTGGAAGGCGCAGCGCGACCTCATGATGACCAAGCAGGAGGTTAAGGACGAGGGCAAGCAGAGCGAGGGAAACCCCCATGTAAAGGGCGAGATGCGCAAACGCCGGATGCGCCGAAAATCCTTCAAGGCGCAGTTGGAAGATCTCCCGAATGCCGACGTGGTCATCGCCAATCCGACCCACATCGCGGTGGCACTGCGCTATGATCGGGACACGATGGCCGCACCTCGGATCATCGCGATGGCCAAAGATTTCAATGCATTGCGAATCCGTGAATTGGCCGAAAAGCTGCAAATTCCGGTGATGGAGAATAAGCCGCTGGCGCGCATGCTCTTCAAGTACGGCAAGGTGGAGGGCGATATTCCCCTCCAGTTGTACACCGCGGTGGCGGAGATACTGGCCTATGTGTATCGGGTGAATCGGTTTCGCTATTATTCGCGGTCGCAGACTCAAGGGAGCACCGCTTCCCAGAGTTCCCGGTAGAGACGCACACACGCAGTTCGCTGAGATGCCAACCGCCGCGTTCAGGATTGATCACGACCATTTCTCTGGGGCACGTTTCGGCCATGACCCCTGGGTTGCATCACCTCTTGAGCGCCTTTCTTCTGACCGCAGCTATCGCCGTCTTGGCCGCGCCACCGCAGCCGGAACCTGGGCGTCAAACGGTGCAGGAGTTTCGCCGCGAGATTCGCACCGAGCATCATCTGAACTACTTGCTGTATGTGCCGAAGGCTGCGGCTGCCGAGCCGTCCAAGCGCTGGCCGCTGGTGCTTTTCTTGCATGGAGCCGGAGAGCGCGGGACCAATCTCAATGCCGTTACCGTGCATGGGCCGCCCAAACTGGTGGCCGCCAGTCGGGAGTTTCCCTTCATTCTCGCGTCGCCGCAGTGCCCGTCGGGTCAGGTTTGGAATCCCACCACGCTCCTGGCGCTGCTGGATGAACTGCAGGCGAGCCTTCCGGTCGATGGCCGACGTGTTTATGTCACTGGCCTGAGCATGGGCGGCTACGGCACGTGGGAGTTGGCGGTGAAGCATCCGGAGCGCTTCGCGGCCGTGGCTCCGATTTGCGGGGGCGGAGAACGCATTCGCACGTTACTTCCGGCGCGACGCGAGGCCCTTAAAACGTTGGGAGTCTGGGCCTTCCACGGTGGGAAAGACTCGACGGTGGTGCCCGCTGAGAGCGAGCGGATGGTGGAGGCATTCAAGAAGGCGGGGAATGAATCGGTGAAGCATACCGTCTACCCCGAGGCTGGGCACGATTCCTGGACTCAGGCCTACAACGATCCCGCGTTCTTCGACTGGTTGTTGCAGCATTCGCGCTGACTCCAAGCCAGAACAATCCCACTCTGACATGATCCGAACGACCCGCGCAGCCATTGCTTCAGGCCAAGGACAGTTCGCCATCGAATCCATCGAGGTGGCTTCGCCTCAGGGTGACGAGGTGCTCGTTGAGATCCGGGCTTCCGGCCTGTGTCACACAGACCACGCTTCCTTGGGCTGGAAACGTCCGCTGGTGATGGGGCATGAGGGAGCGGGTGTGGTCCTCGAGGTTGGGCCGGAGGTCACCGATGTCTGTCCCGGAGATCGGGTGGTGCTCAATTGGGTCATTCCCTGCGGCACCTGTTCGGCCTGCCATCGTGGGGCTGCGGTTCATTGCCACAGCAGCCGGCCGGCCCATGTGATGGAACCCTCTGCGGCCCATGCCCATGCCGCGGGGACCCTGCTTCGGGGGGTGCCTGTGGACCGATCCTTCAATCTCGGCACCTTGTGCGGGTTGGCCCTGGTGCGTCAGGCGGCGGTCACCCGACTTGAGACCCGTGTCTCGTTTGAATCGGCCTGCATCGTTGGATGCGGGGTGATGACGGGCTTCGGCTCGGCGGTGAATGTCGCGCGCGTCGCTCCAGGCAGTATCGTAGCAGTGATTGGTTGCGGGGGAGTTGGGCTGAACGTGATTCAGGGTGCGCGCATTGCCGGGGCCTCCCGGATCATTGCCTTGGACCTCCAAGCGGCCTCGCTCGAGCGGGCACTGCGCTTTGGGGCTACTGAGGGGATCCAGGTGGATCTTGCAGACCGGGAGTTGGAGGCGGCCGCGGTCGAAGTGCGTCGTCGGTGCGGCGGGGGCGGGGCCGACTATGCGTTCGAGGCGACCTCGGTCCCAAGGCTAGCGTTTGCGCCGCTCAAGCTCATTCGCGATGGCGGCATGGCCTTACAGGTGAGTGGCATCAATGATCCGGTCACCGTGCCCATGCCTCTTTTCATGTGGGACAAGACCTATGTGACTCCGCTCTACGGTGGCTGCCTGCCGAGCCGGGATTTCCCTCGTATCTTCGACTTGCACGCCTCCGGGCAGTTGATGCTCGACGAATTGGTTACCCGTACCTACCGACTCGAAGAGTTGGCCGAAGCGTTTGACGACCTCTTGGCCGGGCGGTTGGCCAAGGGCGTGATTACCTTCGGAAATTGAGCCAGCACGGACAGGCGCGTCAGGAATCTTGGAGGATTTCGCGAATCACCTTGCCGTGAACATCGGTGAGCCGGAAATCTCGCCCCTGGAATCGGTACGTCAGCCGCTCATGATGGATGCCCATTTGATGCAGCAGGGTGGCCTGGAAATCATGCACGTGAACTGGGTTGTGCACGGCATTCATACCGAGGTCATCGGTTTCACCGTATGAAATTCCCGGACGCACACCGCCACCGGCCATCCACGAGGTGAAGGCGTAGGGGTGGTGGTCACGGCCCCAGCGCTTGCGGTCATCTAAGTTGCCCTGGATGAACGGCGTTCGGCCGAATTCGCCGCCCCACACGACCACGGTTTCGTCGAGCAGCCCCCGTTGTTTGAGATCGATGACCAGTCCGGCGGAGGGTTGGTCGGTGTCGCGGCATTGGGTGTAGAGTTCAGTGGTCAGGCTGTTGTGCTGATCCCACCCGGCGTGCATCACCTGCACGCAGCGCACCCCCCGCTCAATCAACCGCCGGGCCATGAGGCAATTGTAGGCAAAGGTGCCGGGCTCTCGGACGCTGGGGCCGTAGAGGGCTAAGACCGACTCCGGTTCCTTCGACAAGTCGGCCAGTTCCGGCACGCTCGTCTGCATGCGGAAGGCCATTTCGTACTGAGCGATGCGCGTGGCAATTTCCGGATCGCCATGCGCTTCAAACTTGAGTTGGTGCAATGCACCGAGGTCATCGAGCATGGAACGTCGGGTGGCCGAGGGCAGACCGGCCGGATTGCTCAGGTAGAGCACGGGCTCGTTGCCACCCCGAAATTTCACACCCTGATAGCGGGAGGGCAGAAATCCGGATCCCCAGTAGAAATCGTAGAATATTTGACCGCAGCTGGTCCCCTTGCTCACCGAGGTCATCACGGCGAAGGCCGGCAAATTGTCCGTCTCGCTGCCGAGGCCGTAAGTCAACCAGGCTCCCAGGGTGGGACGTCCGGGAATCTGGGCGCCGCTGAGCATTAATGAAATCGCCGGAGCATGGTTCACGGCATCGGTGTGCATGCTTTTGACGAAGCACAGTTCGTCGGCGATCCGGCCCGTGTGGGGTAGAAAATCACTCACCCAGGCACCGCTTTGGCCGTGCTGGCGGAAGGGTTCTACCGGGGCGAGCATGAGTTTGCCATCGGCCTTGCCCGTCATGGTGCTGAAGCGTTTGCCGCCGATGTAGGAATCGGGCAGCGGCTTTCCGTGGCGTTTTAGTAGCTCCGGTTTGTAGTCGAAGAGATCGACATGGGTGGGCGCGCCATTTTGAAACAGATAAATGGCGTGCTTGGCACGGGCCGGATGGTGAGGGCGAACCTGCAGGGGTGACGTGGGAGCAGGGGGTGCCGCCGCAGCCTGTCCTGAGCCGAGCAGTTGACTCAGAGCGGCCAGGCCCAAGCCCGTGCCCGAGCGGCCCAGGAATTGGCGTCGGGTTTCTCGGAGCAAGAAATCGTGGGAGGGACTCAATGGGTTCATTCCTTGGTCAGGGCTTCATCGAGGTTCAGCACCGTGCTGGCGGTGACCGTCCAGGCGGCCAGTTCCACAGGGTTCAGGCTGGAGGGGGTGGGGTGCTCGCCGGTGCGGATCCACTGGGTCGCTAGTTCGGGTTGGTGCTCGTAAGTGGCTCGGTGGCGCCGGAGACCCTCGAGGAGGATTTGGCTCTCGGCAGGGCGGGGGCGTCGCCCGAGGGTTTTCTGGAAGATCTGCACCAGACGTTCGGGGTCGCGGGAGTCGCTCGCCAAGACTTGCTGAGCCAAGACGCGGGCCGCTTCGACATACCCGGTGTCGTTCAGCGTGAGCAAGGCATGCAGAGGGACGTTGGTCCGGGGCGTCTTGACTGTGCAGGTTTGACGGTTGGCCACATCGAAGAAGAGCGTCGGGCCGATGATGCGCCTCCAGAATACATACAAGCTCCGGCGGTAGAGAGCTTCACCGTGGTCTTGGGTGTAGCGCTTGTTGCCGAAGGTGGTTTCTTCCCACACGCCGGGGGGTTGGTAGGGGTTGACCGCCGTGCCGCCGAGCCGTTCGGTGAGCAAGCCTGCGGAAGCCAGAGCCATGTCCCGGATCATGGGCGAGGACATTCGGAATCGGGGCCCCCGGCTGAGCCTGCGATTTTCCGGGTCCCGCTCCCGGTTTTCCGGCGAGCTTTGCGAGGACTGTCGGTAGGTGCCGCTCAAGACTACGGTGCGAATGAGGGCTTTTACATCCCAGCCCGATTCCACGAACTCGATGGCCAGCCAGTCGAGCAATTCGGGATGTGAAGGCCGTTCCCCTTGGAGGCCGAAGTCTTCGGTAGTCTTCACCAGGCCGACGCCGAAGAACTGCTGCCACAATCGGTTGACCGTCACCCGGGCGGGCAGGGGATTGGTGGGTGAGACCAGCCACTGGGCCAGTTCCAGGCGGTCAGGCCGAGCCACACGGTGCCCGGGCGTCAGGTGTCCCGGCAGAGATGCGAGCACTTCAGGTCCCCGGTTCTCGTAGCTGCCACGAACCAGTTGATGAGTAGTGCGGGGCTTGGGCAGGTCTTCCATGACCATCACTTGAGGGATCTGACTCTGGACAGTGTCCCAGTGGATTCGCGAAGCCCGTTGGCGCTCCAAAACCGCGACGTACTCCGGGTCAAAATCGCGCCAGAGACCGGTCATTTTCTGGAGTCGGCCGGCATCCCGATTGGCTGCGGGCACTTTGAGGTGTTCTCGATGGGCTGCTGAAAAATCTTGAGCCAGCGGGGTTTGGTCTAGTGATTGGCCAGCCTCGGGGTGGAATCGCTTT
>JAPLUF010000152.1 GCA_026397755.1 Verrucomicrobiota bacterium | reverse complement strand
TCAACCAGACCGGTCGAGGTCTTGGACTTGAGGGTGAAATCAGGCGCGGCGGATCCGACAGCGATAGGCATAGTTTGTACGAATTTGACAGTTTTAAACCAACGATTGCCCCGGAGCCCTAAGCCGACTTGGTCGACCTGTCAAACCCCGCGTTGTGGAGAGTTATTTTTGGTTACCTCGGTTTGCCCTTCAGAAACCCGACACTTTTACTGATTTCATTCCCGCAACAACTTCCGGACAGCCCCCATCAAAACCGACTCCACTTCGGGTGCCACATTCGAAGACCTGGGCTCTGTCTCGTACCCTCCTTCGGTGTAGGCTACCGAGGTGCCGATGTAGTAGGGGCCGTAGTCTCCGTAGGCGGCCATGGCGACAAACAAATCCTTCCGTTCCGCCTTGGCCGCCAATTGGTACTCCACAAAAAGTTCACCGGGCATGTGCAGGATCCGGGCCCGCCCGAGCGCCAGACATCCGATATCGATCCGGTGCCCCGCCTTGGCCCGCCGCAACCAAGCCAGGCGCCCTGCCCCATTGGCCGTCAAGAAGCTAGCCTCACGCCCCTTCAACTGGGCCACCAGTCGGTCTTCGTCCAAATGCCGAGACACGGGCAGCGCCACCGGTTCGAATCGCCAACGCAAGTCGTTGGTGGTCACCGGTTCTCGCCGAGTCGTCTCCCAGGCCCGACGCATGCCATCGGCCAGGCGTTCTCCGAGGATCCGGCGGTTGGCTGGCGATCCGTCATTGTACTTGCCAGCACCGATGTTGCCACCGGCCCCGTTGAAGTGAACGTGCAACGCCTCGGGCACGGCGATCTGGCGCAGAAAGCGGGCGACTCCCGGAAAATCCGGATTGGCGATGCCCGTGCGATAATAACTCTGGGGATGAGTGGCATAGTAGCTCAAGACCGCCACCGGGCGATCGTCATTCCAGAAGCTCACCAGAGACACCATGGGGTCGATGACGCCCTCGGGTTCCGCCCGCAGAGCAGGGTCGGTTGTGGCCGTGTAGCGCACGGTCCGCACCTTGCCGTCAGGACCAAAGATTCGCCGATTGGAAGCCACCTCGCGCACCTCAGCCTGCCCCGTGCCCACCTGGTTGAACGGCTGGGCCTGAGAGGAAGCACGCGACACAGCATTGCTGAGTCGGCCCAAGAACTCTCGGGCGAAGGTTCCCTCGTAATTCCAGGGGCTGACTCCCGCGTCGCGAAGGATCTTCTCAGCGCCGAAATCACATTCAGGCGCATCATGCTGATGCAGCGCATGGACCGCCACCCGGTCCACGGTTGTCCCCGCCGCCGTGGCTAGTTGCTGCCGAAACGCATCGTGACCCTCATTGCCGATACCGATCCAATCGACGGCACAGAGAACCACGGGACGATCTTTCCCCAAGACCACGACGCCTCGGGCCCGCAGGCCCAGATCCCAGACGTTGGTGACCGGATCGTATGCTAAGCGCGATCCGACGGGCGGAGTGGCATCAATATCGAAAAGCCCCACCCGCAACTGAGCCTGGACGGAAACGACCAACATACAGGCCCACAATAAGCACCCTGAGACCAATCTTGTTCGGGGAATCATGGAGGAGAGGCTATCGAGATCCGCCTGGCTTTCGAGGTGAAGTTTCCGCGCAAGTTTTCGTAGGAGGATTCTGGGCGCTTTTGGCACCCTCGGCCCCATGCATTCCCTCGGGCGCGGATTGGCTTGGACCCTAGTGGCGGGGCTGGGAGCCTTCGCCTACTTCATTCTGGCGACCCATCGTCATGAACCGGTCAGCTCGGCCTACATCCTGGTGGCAGCCTTGTGCACCTACGCCATCGGGTACCGGTTCTACTCACGCTGGATCGCCGCCAAAGTCCTGATGCTGGACGATCGACGGGCCACGCCCTGTGAACGCCATGAAGATGGACGAGAGTTCGTGAAGACCCACCGCTGGATCGTCTTCGGGCACCACTTCGCCGCCATCTCCGGACCAGGTCCCCTCGTGGGCCCCGTGCTCGCCGCCCAGTTCGGCTACCTTCCTGGAACCCTGTGGATCTTAATCGGAGTCATCCTTGGCGGTGCAGCCCAAGACTTTCTCATCCTCGCCGCATCCATGCGCCGCAACGGCCGCTCCTTGGGACAAATGATGAAGGACGAATTAAATCCCTTCCTGGGTGCACTGTCCCTGGTGGCGATCCTGTCGATCATGATCATCCTTCTGGCGGTGCTCGGGTTGGTTGTCGTGAAGGTGCTCGCCGAAAGTCCGTGGGGCGTTTTCACAGTCGGGGCGACCATCCCCATCGCCCTCCTCATGGGCCTGTACCTGCGGTATGTCCGGCCCGGCAAAACCCTGGAGGGCTCGGCGCTCGGCGTCCTCCTGCTAATCGCGGCCGTCTTGGGAGGTCAATGGATCCACAGCAACCCCGCCCTCTCCAAACTCTTCACCTTCTCGGCCGAACCCTTGGCCTGGGCCATCGTTCTCTATGGGTTCGCCGCAAGCGTACTGCCGGTCTGGTTGCTGCTCGCGCCGCGGGACTACCTCAGCACCTTCATGAAGCTCGGCACCATCCTCGCCTTGGCCGCCGGCGTGCTGTTGGTGCTGCCCATCCTCAAGATGCCCGCCCTCACCGCCTTTATCGACGGCTCGGGGCCCGTCGTTCCGGGCAAACTGTTTCCATTTTGCTTCATCACTATTGCCTGCGGGGCCATCAGTGGTTTCCACACGCTCATCGCCAGCGGCATCACCCCGAAAATTATCACCCGTGAGAGCTACGCCCGCCCCATCGGGTACGGGGCCATGCTCCTAGAATCGCTGGTGGCCATCATGGCATTGATCGCGGCCTGCACCCTCGAACCCGGTGTCTACCTGGCAATTAACATCGCCGGCACGGGTGCCGACGCGGCCGCCATCGCCGCAGACACCGTGGCCAAGGTTCGGGCAACGGGGTTCACTCTGGATCCCGGAGTGATGGACTCACTGGCTCGACAGGTGGGTGAGAGTTCGCTCTATGGACGAACCGGAGGAGCCGCCACGCTGGCCGTCGGCATGGCCAATTTATTCTCCCAGGTGACTCACGGACGCTGGCTCGATGTCTGGTACCACTTTGCCATCATGTTCGAGGCGCTGTTCATCCTCACGACCTTGGATGCCGGAACCCGAGTGGGCCGGTACCTCCTTCAAGATGCCTTGGGTCACCTTTGGAAACCCCTGGGAGACGTGCGATCGACCGCCGCCGGAGCCTTAGCCAGTGCACTCATCGTGGCCGGTTGGGGGTGGTTTCTAATCCAAGGAGTCCGAGACCCCTTGGGCGGCATTAATTCGCTCTGGCCGCTCTTCGGTATCGCCAATCAATTGCTCGCCGCCATCGCCTTGGTCTTGGCCACCACGTTGCTCCTCAAGCAGTCGCTGGCCCGCGGCAAATCTCCTGCGATCGCGTGGGTGGCACTCCTGCCGCTAATCTGGCTTTTGGCGGTCACCGGGACCGCCGGATTCCAGAAGATCTTCCACCCCTCGCCCCGCATCGGCTTCTTGGCCACCGTCCGGGATTTGGACCAGAAATACCCCGCACTTCAACGGGCTGCAGAATCAGCCCCCGCGGATGCCGCAGCCCAGAAGGCCCTCCGTGCAAATCGCAGCCGCCGCCTCAACAACGCCTTGGACGTGGGGGTAACGGCTGTTTTCTTGGGCTTGGCTGCCTTGATCGTGACCGGAGCCGTGCTGGAGTGGGTTCGCCTACTGCGCGGCCGGCGAGCCCCCGACTCGAGCGAAGAAGCGCCGGAGTGGCTCCCAGAATCGGCGTTGGCCGAAGGAAGCAGCCGCACCGGTTGGGCTGGAATCTTTGCGCTGGGCCTGGCCCTACTGCGCAACTGGTCGGGACAAGACGCCGTGGACCGCACAGCCCGTCAACTCGAAGCGAATGTCTCCAAGCAAGTCCCCTCGCAAGCAGTCCTCATTCCCCTACCCGAAGTGACTGAAGCCGCCCGCCGTCACAACGCCCCCATCGCCTACGTCCAAGCCGCCGAAGCCCGCCTCAACGGCCCCAACCGCTGCTGCTAAAATCCCGCCGGGGTCGGTCCCACCTATTTACACAAAAGGGGCCACTATAAACTATTTATCAGCCATGTTCTGAAATGGAATTTAGGCGATAGAAAACCGAAGTTTACTCGAGGCCGAAGTAGGCTGGCGGCTCGTAGCACCACCACGGTGTCGGTCCGCGACGACACAGCTCCCTTCTCATATTCCGAACGGATGGTCACTGCCGGGGAGCTGGCTCCGGCCGCAAGAACAACTGGGCCACAGAATCCGCGAAGCGCAGCCCGACCCGGGTCAACCGGAAATGGGTCGGCGTGATCTCAGCCCAACCCCTGGACACCAGTTGAGCCATCTCGGCGGGCCATTCGGTTCTGAGGTCGAAGCCGGTCCGACCTTGAAATTCTTCCCACGGCCAACCGGCATTCATCCGCAGACCAAAAGCGGCCATTTCTCCGGCTCGCCCAAGAGGCTGGAGCGCTTCGGCGAATTCCTTGGCTCGGCGACCTTTTTCCAACTGCTCGCAATACAGCACCGTGTTGGACCAGTTGCGCGAGCGCAACCCACGCACCCATTCGCTCGCGCTGGGGCCCAAACCGTAGCTGTCTCGTCCGCGCCAATAGCCAACATTATGTCGGCAAGCGAACGCCGGGATGCCGGGCTCCGCCTCAGGTCGATCCACCGATTCGGCCACCCTTCGGCGACGGGCAAAATTGGCAACTTCGTAGGCCCCAAAACCCGCAGCTCCAACGCGATCGTACAGCACCTCATACAGGTCGGCTGCCAAGTCGTCATCCACATCGCATTCCCCGGCTTTGAGCTGCTCGTAAAGGGGGGTATCCTCCTCGTAAATCACCTCGTAGCAACTGAGATGCTCAGTGCCCAGGGCCAACGCCTCGTCTAAGGTGCGGTTCCAGATGTCCATCGTCTGGCCCGGGATCGCAAACATCAGATCAATGTTGATGTTCTCGAAGCCGGCCTTTCTCAAGATGTCATAACTGCGGAACACCATGTCGCGGCTGTGGACACGCCCCAACCGGTCCAACAACGCCTCATCGAGCGATTGCACGCCCATGGAAATGCGATTCACCCCGAACTGGCGCAAGAGTGCCGCTTTGTCGGCTGAAACGGTCGCCGGATTGCACTCCACGCTGAACTCCGGAGCATTGCCGAGGCCCAATCGATGAAGGGTCGTCAGGACTGACTCCCATTGCTTGAGGCTCAACAACGACGGAGTTCCGCCGCCGAAAAACACCGTCTTGGGTCGGCAGTCCTGGGCGATGAGTTCCAACTCCAGAAGGAGCGCTTGAACGTAGCGCTGGATCAGGTCGCCCGAGGCAGGGCCCGAATAAAATGCGCAGTACTCGCACTTCTGCGCACAGAAAGGCACATGCACGTAAAGCGACTCCACCGGAGCACTCACTGATCCTGCCGCCGGAATCCATGTGGTGCCGTTGGAGACCAACCGAAGCGGTGCTCCCGAGGGAGATGAGTTCACAAGTGAAGGTGCTGCCACAGTGCGGTCGGTTGCAGTCGGAGGTTGACGTAGAAGGGGCCGAAGTCGCCGTAGCGGGCCGTGACCTCGTCGAATCGCATTTCGTAGACAATGCCCTTCACATCATCCAATCGATGGGCCAACAGCGTGACGCCCCATTCCCAATCATCGAGACCCGTGGATCCCGTGATGAGCTGGCTAATCTTGCCCGCGTATTTGCGCCCGGTGCGCGCGTGGGTGCCCATGAGTGCCTTGCGGGCCGCGAAATCGAGCATGTACCAGTTGTCACCCCCGGAGCGCTTTTTGCTCATGGGGTAGAAACACACGATCGGCCAGTCGTCCTGCAGTTCCGGATTGAGCCGATAGAACTTCTGACTCTCATTGCGTTTCTTGGCCGCCTCGAGGGCCTGCTCGAACTCCGGAGAATCGGGGGCGTGGCGGGGTTCACCCGCCTCGAGATGGCGACGGAGATCGTCCTCGGTCGGAACATACTCAGGCAACTCGGTCACACTCAGGTAGGAAAAGACGGGAAACAGAGTTCCTGGCGGAAAACAGGCCTCCAAATCGCGGTAGAGCGCCGAAAGCCCGTCGAGCGTGGCGTGGAACAAAATGAAACCGATATCGGCCTTTCCGCCCACGTTGGCCAGGGTCATCAACCGCGGATGAGCGGGTCCGGGAAAACGGGCGGCCAAGGCCTCCAGACGAAGGCGCACCTGATCGGACTCACCAGCAGGAAGCCCGGCCCAGCGGATCCGGTCGATGCGGTAGAGCAAATGCTGAACGTGAATGCCTTGAGAAACGGCGATGGAATTCATGGGGTTTCAGAAATAACTCGGCCGATCCGAGGACGGGATTAAGTCATTCTACAGCCAGCACCTGATCTAGCAATTGCGCCAACTGATCGGGAATCCCCTGCTCCGCGGCAACGAGCTTGGCACCGGCCTCCAGAGCGGCTTCCACCAGTTTACGGTTCTTGGAATCGCAGTAGCCCAAGACGGGCACATGCGCCAAGTCCGGGCTGGCCCGCAATTGGCCGATGATCCCGCAGAAATCGCCATGGCGGAGAGCCAAATCCGCGATGACGACCATGGGTCTGTGTTCTCGCACGAGGCGCGGCACGTCCACCGCGGTCTGGGTCGCCGTGACGCGGTACCCGAGATCGGTCAGACGGTTTACCACCTGAGTTCCGGGAAGGAGCTTCTCGTAGAAGACAATGGCCAAAGGTCGCGTCACTGACGACAGGTTGGGAGACACCCCTCTCGAAGGCAAGCGGCCCTTAGGCCCAGCGGATTCGGCCCTATAACTAAGCCTTCATTGGTCACACCATCGTGATCCCTTTTGGCGAACCGAAAACAGACCGCTCGAAAAAGGGGATTGGAAGGCTGACCGTTTTGGTCCGATCCTTCGCAGACGGTTTTCTCCGACCATGCTCTCGAAACTCTTCCCTCCGCGCCCCGGACCTAAGGCCTCCGGTCGGACGATCTATCGGGCATTCCACCCGTGGACCATGATCTCGCCACCGATGTATGCCGACAACATCGACCTGGCTCGCCGGGTGCGAGACATCCCTGGGGACGTCGTGGAATGCGGCGTCTGGCGCGGTGGCATGGTCGCTGGCATCGCCTCGGTCCTAGGCGGGCAGAACCGATCCTACCATCTCTTCGACAGCTTCGAAGGTTTGCCCGAGGCCAAGGACATCGATGGCAATGCCGCCAAACAGTGGCAGGCCGCCAAGACCGACACCTACTACTTCGACAACTGCAAAGCCGAGCAAACCTACGCCGAAGAGGCCATGGCCAAGGCCGGTGAATCGCGATTCAAGATCTACAAAGGCTGGTTCAACGAAACAGTGCCCGGGGTGCGCATCGATCCGGGAATCGCTGTACTGCGCTTGGACGGAGACTGGTACGAATCGACCTGGGTGTGCCTAGAGGCCTTCTATCCTCAGGTCGTGAAGGGCGGCATGATACTCATCGACGACTACTTCATCTGGGATGGCTGTTCGCGGGCCGTTCACGACTACTTGTCGAAAACCCAGAGCACCGACCGCATCCGGCACTCTCCGGAAGGGGTCGCCTACCTAGTCAAGGGAGCCCCGAACAACTACGAGAAGTACCTGGCCGAAAAAGCCGCTCGCCAAGGTTCTTAACTTCCCCTTCAAAGGCGGCAGGCAGGCCCGCTTTTTGAATAGCTTCCCAGGAATTTTCTCAAGGAATGACCGCACCTGACTTGGCTTCCCCGGCAAATCAGACATAATCACTCCAGTTCAATGAGCAACATCGTCGGCATCGACCTCGGAACCACCAACTCTCTGGTCGCCATC
>JAPLUF010000282.1 GCA_026397755.1 Verrucomicrobiota bacterium | reverse complement strand
GTTCGTCGATCCAGTGCTTTGCCTCCGACTTCCTTCAGATCCCGCCTCACGGCGGGCACCCTTGTCGGGCAGCTATGCAGTTCCCCTTGTCGGGCCTGCTCGGGACTTTAACCCGTTGGAGAGTGCGCCCTGCCGGGCGCACCATAAAAAAAAGCCGCCCTTTAAGGGGCGGCTCTGTTGAGGAGACTTCGGAACGAATTCTAAAATCTCCAACCCTTTAGAGTTATATCAGGTTGTCGGGGCCGGGGCAGCGGTCTCAACCACCGCGTTGAAATCAACCCATTCTAGGATAGCCACTTGACCAGCGTCACCCTGACGTTGACCCAAGCGGAGAATCCGAGTGTAGCCACCCTTACGGCTCATAAAAGCCGGAGCGATCGTGTCGCACAGGATATGAACAACGTCGTGTTCCTGTTTCCAGGCCTCACGGAGTTCCTTACCCTTGGTAGTGGGTGTACCCTTGAAATGGCTGCGAGCCTGTTGACGCAAGCGAGCGGCCACTAAACGGCGATTGTGAACGTTGGCAGCGGTCGCCTTAGCTTTACCCGCAGCATCGGAGGTAGAGCTCGCAGTAGCGAGCGCCTCGTTAGCGAGCTTTCCTAAGGTCAGAAGCTTCTCGGCGACCGGACGGGCCGCCTTTGCCTTGGCCAAGGTGGTGGTGACGCGCTTGTGCTTGATGAGCGAACTCACCAAGTTGGCCAGCATGGCATTTCGGTGGTCGCCTTTGCGACCCAGTTTCTTGTTGCGCTTAAGGTGGCGCATAATTCAATCAGGTTAAGGATTTTTATTTTCCACCGGCATCTCCAATAGAGCCGGATCAATATTCATTCCGAGAGTCAGGTTCAAGCCGGTTAGCTTCTCCTTGATCTCGTTCAAAGACTTCTTGCCGAAGTTTCGATACTTGAGCATCTCTTGCTCGGACTTCATCGCCAACTGACCCACCGTAGTGATGTTGGCGTTGTTGAGGCAATTGGCTGCCCGGACGCTCAGCTCGATCTCATTAACGCTCATATTGAGCAGCTTCTTGAGCTTGGCTTTCTCGTCGTCCTGAGGCTTGACCTCAATCTCGAACTCCACTGCATTCTTATCGTAACCGACAAAAACATCGAGATGGTGTTGGAGAATGGCCGAAGCCTGAGTTAAAGCATCATCCGGTGAAATCCGACCGTCGGTCCAAATCTCGATAATCAGCTTGTCGTAGTCGGTCCGCTGCCCAACACGGGCGGCCTCGACTGCATAACGAACACGCGTCACCGGAGAGAATAGAGAATCAATGGCGATTACGCCGATCGGCTGGTCTATTTTTTTGTTCTCATCGCCAGGGCAAAACCCTCGACCAACGCGAACTTCAAGCTCAATTTCCAGCTTCTTCTTGCGATCCAGAGTGCAGATGAGCTGATCTGGATTGACGATCTCAATGTTTTGATTGAGCTCGATATCCGCAGCGGTCACTGGTCCCTCCCGATTCACCGAGAGCAGCAAGGACTGAGGCTCACGAGAGTGGGCCTTGAACTTAACTTGCTTGAGGTTCAGAACAATGTCAGTGACGTCCTCAACAGCGCCATCAACGGTGGTGAACTCATGCATCGCTCCATCAATCTTGACTGAAGTGATGGCTGCCCCCTCCAAGGAGGAAAGCAAAACCCGGCGGATCGAGTTTCCGATCGTGTGTCCGTAGCCGGTCTCAAATGGCTCGGCAATGAATTTGGCGTAGACATCCGTGGCGGTTGACTCCTCTTTGGACAACCGCTTCGGCATCTCGAAGCGTCCTAAGCGAACAGGCATATTTTATGGGTGCAATTTTAATCTGAACCTCATTCCAGAGAACTCCCACCAAGGAATGTGATTCCGTATAATTGCTTTTTTGGTCGATTCGGCGACCAGACCGTTTAGCGGGAGTAAAATTCGACAACAGCTTGCTCGTTAGCAATCGGGTTAATCTCGTCGCGAGTTGGAATCCGCAGGAGGGCGGCCGATAGGGCCTCCCGGTCCAAGCGAACCCAATCAGGAACCACACGACTCGTGGAACCCTCGACGTTCTTCTGGACGATCGCCTTAGAGGTGGCGTGATCCTTAACTTGGATCAGGTCGTTGACCTTCACCGCATAGCTAGGAATGCTCACCTTACGGCCATTCACCCGGACGTGTCCATGACACACCAACTGGCGGGCGGCCGGACGAGTCAACGCAAACCCTGCATGATAAACGAGGTTATCAAGACGCGCCTCGAGAATCTGCAACATCTTCTCGCCAGTCACGCCACGCATGCGGAGTGCCCGCTCGTAGACATTGCGAAATTGCTTCTCTTGGAGTCCATAGAAGAAGCGTAGCTTTTGCTTCTCCATCAGGCCGATGGCGTAGTCGCTGTATTTGCGACGAGACTTCGGGCCGTGGGCCCCAGGAGGGTACGGACGGCGCTCCAAATATTTGGAGGAGCCGAAAATCGGAGTTCCCAGCCGGCGGCTGATGCGAACGCGAGGACCAGTGTAACGAGCCATTGTCGGAGATAGTTAAAAGTTGAATTACACGCGGCGTTTCTTGCGAGGACGGCATCCGTTATGCGGCACCGGAGTCACGTCCTTGATGACCGTGATCTCAAGACCGATTGCCTGCAGCGCCCGAATCGCGGACTCGCGACCTGAACCCGGACCACTGACACGGACCTCAATCTCGCGCATTCCATGAGACATTGCCTGACGGGCAGCGTCTTGAGCAGCCTGCTGGGCCGCGAAGGCTGTGCTCTTGCGAGATCCTTTGAAGCCCACTCGGCCGGCGGTGCTCCATCCGATGAGGTTTCCCTGCAAGTCGGTGATGGTGACCTGTGTGTTGTTGAAGGTCGCCTTCACGTGGGCAACACCCACCGTGATATTCTTGGCACCTTTCGCACGAATGATCTTCTTAGCATTAGGATCATCGCCGAGCAAGTCAGCGGCTGTCGGCGCTGCGGCGGCCGCCAGCGGCGCCGGAGCGGCCGCTGCCGCCGGAGCGACACCCTGAGCTTCAGCTGCTGCCTTCTTGCTCTTGGAAGCCGCTTTAGGAGCGGCTTTTTCTGCGGTTACCTCTGCGGTAGCCTCACCGGCCTCGGCCTTGGGGGCCTTCTTGGCCTTTGTCTCTTCTGCCATAATCAGTTAAACGATGAAATTAAGACTTGGCGGTCGGGTTCCTCTGAACACCCACCGTCTTGCGGGGACCCTTGCGGGTGCGGGAATTGGTCTGAGTGCGCTGACCGCGGACGGGCAGGCTTCGAGTGTGACGCTGACCGCGGTAGGACTTGATGGCCTGAAGTCGCTTCAGGTTCATGCCCAGTTCACGACGAAGATCGCCCTCAGTCACATACTTACCATCTTGGATCGCATTCACGATCAAAGACAGTTGTCCCTCATTTAGGGACTTTGCGCGCAGCGACGGATCGATGTTGGCCCGCTCCAAAATTTCGAGCGCATTGACCGGACCGATTCCGTAGATGTAGCGGAGCGCGATGTCAATTCGCTTGTCCGCAGGAATATCAACTCCCAAGATTCGTGGCATAAAACGTTTCCTATGATCAGCCTTGCCGCTGCTTGTGGCGCGCATTGGAGCAGATCACACGGATCACGCCCTTGCGTTTGACCATTTCAGATCACACGGATCACGCCCTTGCGTTTGACCATTTTGCAGTTCTCGCAAAGTTTCTTAACTGAAGCTCTGACTTTCATTTTCGAAATCTTAAACCCGTCAATACAAGTGACTCTCTTCGTCTCGTGTCAAAATTTCCGGTCCAGAATCGGTGATGAGCACCGTATGTTCAAAATGGGCAGATACCTGCCGATCTCGTGTAACTACCGTCCACCCGTCATCCAGAATTTCCACTGCCGCACTTCCCATGGTCACCATTGGTTCAATGGCGATGGTCATTCCGCTTTTGAGCCGAGTCACGGACTTCAGATCGACGTAATTAGGAACTTGTGGCTCCTCATGAACGTTCCGACCCACTCCGTGCCCACAAAATTCGCGGACCACACCATAACCCGAACTGACCACACACCTCTCAACTGCCCGACCGATGTCCACCACCCGAGCGCCTGATTGCGCAGCGGAGATCCCTTCATACAGGGATTGGACCGTGGTATCCAGCAACTTCTGGAACTTAGGCGATCCACCGCCGACAATCATGGTCATCGCGACGTCGCCGATGAAACCCTGATGCCGAACTCCAACATCAATCTTGAGCAAGTCTCCAAACTGCAATCTTCGTCCGTCGCCGATGCCATGAATTACCGCCTCGTTCACCGAAAGACAGCACTGACCAGGAAAACCACGATATCCTAAGAAGGCACTCGCGGCTCCGTGGGAGGCTATCAATCGACCCACCTCGACGTCCAGTTCTCGGGTCGTTAAACCCGGAGCGGCCATCATTGCAGCCCCACGCAACACTTTGCTTGCGATGCGACCCGCGGCCCTCATGGCCCGAATCTCGTCGGCTGTTTTGATGATCGGTCGACCCATGACTTCAGCGTTCTCGCATCTGCGCTCCCGCATCTGACTGAGGTGACTGACTACTTTTACCCGTCATTTCACCTTGACTCTGAAACCGAAACTGACAAAGAACAAAAATCTTCAAGCCCTGCCGCGCACCTTACCCTTTTTGAGGAAGCCATCGTAATGCCTCATCAACAGGTAAGACTCCATCTGCCGCATGGTGTCCAAAAGAACGCCCACCGTGATCAACAGAGAGGTTCCTCCGAAGAACTGAGCCACCAAAGGATCGATCTTCAGATACGCACTCATTACGGTCGGAATGATCGCAATCACCACCAAAAACACCGCTCCGGCTAAGGTGATTCTGCTCATGGTGTTGTGCAAGAAATCGCTAGTTGCAGTACCCGGCCGGACGCCTGGAATATACCCACCATGTTTTTTCAGGTCATCAGCCACCTGCAGCTCATTAAACTGTGTGGCTACCCAGAAATACGAAAAGAACAAAATCATCAAACCATATAGGAACAAATAAGTGAAACCCTGTCGCCCCAAATGGCTAGCAATATAAATCGAAACCTGCTTTGCGAATCCTGCAGGCAAGATTGCTGCTAATTTTTCAAAGATCATCCCCGGGAACATCAGGATTGCCTGAGCAAAGATGACCGGCATAACACCTGCGTAGTTCACACGCAATGGCATGAAGGAAGTTCCACCTGACATGATCTTCCGACCCACGGCCCGCTGGGCATACTGAACGGGAATCTTCCTCTGACCCTGAGTTATCAGGACTACTCCCGCCACAACAATCGCTAGGACCACGACCAGCAAGACCAAATGCAAGAACTTGGAATTCTCCTGTTGAAACATTGAGACCAATGACTTTCCAGCCATGGGAAGACGAGAAAGGATACCAACAGTTATCAACAGTGAAACTCCATTACCGATACCACGCTCTGTGATCTGCTCACCCAACCACATCAGGAAGAGTGTACCACACGTCAAAATCATCACCGTCTGAATTCGGTAGAGCCACAAGTTCTCAGCCGTCACTAAAGATCCAGAGAACCCTTGAAATGCCTTCTCAGGATTCTCCCACCCGAGAGCCACAATCAAACCGTGACCCAAGCAAAGAAGAACTGTCAAATACCGTCCGTAGGCCACCAACTTCGCTCTACCACCTTCTTCTCGAGCTAATTTTCCGAGGGGAGCAACCACGGCGGTCAGCAACTGTATGAAGATTGTGGCACTAATATAGGGCATGATGCCCAAAGCTCCGACGGCGCACTGCTCAAGGGCACCTCCGGTGAACATGGTGTAAAGCCCCAAGACGCCTCCACCAGAAGTCTTGGCCGTCTCAGCGAAGTAGAGAGCCAACTTGGAACCGTCCAAACCAGGAACCGGTGTCAATGCAATGACTCGGGCCACAGCAAGAACCAAGGCTGTAAAGAGAATCCGAGAACGAAGTTCCGGAATCTTCAAGCAGTTCGCTAGAGTGTTGAACAGTTGGCCGATCATTAACAGCGTATGGTTAGAGTTTCCCTGTAGCTATGCAGTACGCTTCAGGAGACGACCTCTGCGGTACCACCCAGCTTTTCAATGGCTGCGCGCGCCGCCTCACTAAACGCATTGGCGCGAACAGTCAATTTCTGGGTCAACTCGCCGCGGCCCAGGACCTTGACGCTGTCAAAAGTACCATTGGTCAGACCTGCTTGCTGCAAAGCAGCTAAGTCTACCACGGATCCGGCTTCAAAAACGTTTAGATCCGAGAGATTCACAGGGATCACAACTATCTTGAAGCGCTTGTTATTGAATCCACGCTTAGGGATTCGCCGAATCAAGGGCATCTGTCCACCCTCGAAACCGATACGGTTGGAGCTACCAGAACGTGCGCTCTGCCCCTTGCCGCCGCGTCCAGAGGTCTTGCCTCGGCCGCTGGACTCGCCCTGACCCAGACGCTTCTTGCGGTGCTTGGCTCCCGGACGGGGTTTAAGATCGTGAAGTCTCATAAAATCAGGCAGTCTTGATGGCAGTGAGGCGATGTTCTAAACCACGCGCCTTCAGGATTTGCTCCCGAGTACGCAGGCTCAACAATGCATTCAGAGTGGCCTTGGCCACATTGGAGGTATTCTTTGACCCGAGAGACTTTGAGAGAACGTCTTTGACGCCCGCTGACTCAACAACTGCTCGGACCGTCTTACCGCAGATCAAACCGGTACCAGGGCTGGCCGGACGAAGGAGAACCTTGGCGCCACCGAATTCAGAATAGACCTCGTGGGGAATCGTGCTGGCCGACAGGGATACAGTGGCGACACGAGAACGAGCGTTTTCGCCGCCCTTCTTGATCGCTTCGCTCACTTCGGCACCCTTGCCCATACCCATACCGACCCGACCTTGCTTGTCGCCCATAACAATGAGTGCGCTGAAGGAGAATCGACGACCACCCTTGACCACCTTGGAGGAGCGATTGATGTGAATCACTTTCTCGATCAAGCCATCCTTTGGCTCATCGTCGCGCTGATCCCTAGAGGACCGGCGAGGACCACGACCTCGTCCACCGTCGGAGTAACCCCTATTAGGGCGATCACCACCGAACGATTGAGTACCACCTGACCCTGGGCCAGCGGGAGCAGCCGGGGCTGCTGAAATGTCTTTTTGGTCTGCCACAAGATTCCTTCAGTTCAAAATTTGAGACCCGACTCCCGAGCAGCATCGGCCAAGGCCTTTACCTTGCCATGATAGCGGGAAGCACCTCGATCAAAGACTACGGATTCAATGCCCTTGTCCTTAGCGGCAGCGGCTGCGCGTTTTCCGGTCAAGATAGCATTGGACGAATTGGCGCCCTTCACCTCGGTCGGTGCAACTTTGTCACGGGTGCCAACAGCCACCAGCGTCTTGCCCACGACGTCATCGACGAATTGCACGTATATATGCTGACCGGTGAACTTGACGCTCATCCGGGGGCGGGCTGCGGTGCCCGTAACGGTCTTTCTGACCCGCCAGTGGCGCAGTTGGGCCAACCGATGTTTGTGCTCTGTTCTCATTCTAGCAAAATTAATGAAAAACCGAATTACTGGACAGTCTTGCCTTCCTTGCGGATGACCTTCTCGCCGACATAGCGAACGCCCTTGCCCTTGTAAGGCTCCGGCGGATAGTAGCTGCGAATCTCAGAGGCAACACGGCCCACTAGTTCTTTGTCAGCACCATCAATGGTCAGCTTGGTTCCCTCCTCGATAACTACCTTAATCCCAGCAGGGACCGGATAGTTAATCGGGTGACTGTAACCCAAAGCTAAATTGATCACCGACCCTTGCAGGACGGCCTTGAAGCCAACGCCTTGAATCTCGAGCTTCTTCTGAAAGCCTTCGGAGACACCCTTGACCATATTGTTGACCAAAGCGCGAGCTAGGCCGTGCATGGATTTGGCTTCCGCCGTTTCAGCAGTTCGACCCAGACAAACTGTGGTTCCGTCCACCTTGGCGTTCGTGAATCGCGGCAGAGAGAGACCCAAATTACCCTTGGGGCCTTCCACTGTCACTCGGTCCCCGTTGACGGAGACTTTAACCTTCGCCGGAATTGGTACCGGGCTTTTTCCAATACGTGACATAACAAAATGCTTTACCAGACGTAACAAACAATCTCACCACCCACATTCTGGCGGCGAGCCTGGGAACCGGTCATCACTCCCTGAGGAGTCGAAAGAATAGCAACACCCAACCCACCCAAGACGCGAGGTGCATCAGATCCGGCGACATAGCGACGGAGTCCTGGGGTGCTCACTTGCTTGAGCCCCTGAATGACTGCTTTGCGGCCCTGATACTTGAGCCCGAGCTTCAAGGTCTTAAGCTTGTCGCCTTCGACTGAGATATCCGATATGTAGCCTTCGCTCTTCAAGACTCGGGCAATCGCCTCCTTGAATATAGAGTGAGGGAGCGACACAGAAGGGTGGAGCGCCATACCCGCATTGCGAATGCGCGTCAGCAGGTCAGAAACTGGATCAGCGTTCATGGATGTAGTTAGGACTCAGATTACCAGCTGGCCTTGGTGACGCCCGGGATCAACCCCTGGAGCGCCGCCTCACGGAATGAGAGACGGGAGAGACCATACTTACGGATAAATCCGTGACGTCGACCGCTCACGAGGCAACGGTTCACAACGCGAACCGGGCTTGCATTCTTGGGCAGACTCGACAGGCCGGCGTAATCGCCTTTCGCCTTCATTTCAGCACGGAGAACCGCATATTTCTTGACGGTCTCCAACTTTTTCTTGTTCCGGGCAAGCCAGGATTTCTTGGCCATAGGATAGATTGTTTATTTTGAAAACGGCATTCCCATCATCTTCAGGAGGTCGTAGGCCTCCTCATTCGTCGGAGCGGAGGTCACGATGGTGATGTCCATGCCCTGCTGTCTCTTGATCTTGTCCAATTCAATTTCTGGGAAGATCGTCTGATCGGAGATACCGAGTGAGTAGGTTCCACGGCCGTCAAACTGCTTGGATCCGACTCCGCGGAAATCGCGGATCCGGGGGAGAGCAGCCGAAACAAGCCGATCAAAGAACTCATACATTACCTCGCGTCGCAACGTGACTTTGCAGCCAACAGATTGCCCTTTGCGAAGTTTGAAATTTGCAATGCTCTTGCGAGATACGGTCACCACAGCCTTGCGACCGGTGATCATCTGCATCTCCTTGACGGCGTCCTCTAGGGCGCCCTTTTCGAGGGATGCACTGACGCCCATATTTACCACGATCTTCTCGATGCGAGGAATCTGATGGACATTTGTGTAACCGCGCTTCTCAGTGAGAGCCGGCCGAACTTCTTCGATATACTTCGTGTAAAGACGTGGTTTCATGGGTCTCAGCGCTTGCTCACATTACGGGCGTCATACTTCTCAGCCTTCATCACATTGGACACGTGAATTGGCGACTCCAACCAGAGAAGAGCGCCGCTCGGGTTCTCCTGGTTCTTCTTGACGTAGTGCAGCACTGGCTTAACCAGACGGCGCCGATCATCTTGCTCCTTGGAGCGTTCATCGGTGCCTTCCAGGATCACGGCCTGGCGTGACGTCATTACTTCGGCGATCTTGCCACGGCGGCCTTTGGCCGAACCGGTGATGACGACAACCTCGTCACCTTTTTTCACATGAAATTTGGATGCCATGTCTATTCCTCTTTAAATCAGATCACTAAATCAGATCACCTCAGGGGCCAGCGATATGATTTTCATAAACTTCTTTTCACGGAGTTCGCGCGCCACGGGACCGAAAATACGGGTACCCCGAGGATTGTTATCTTTGTCGATGATCACTACTGCGTTGCTGTCGAAGCGAACATACGATCCGTCGCTTCGGCGCAACGGATGACGAGTGCGGACGATCACAGCATTCTGCACCTCACCCTTCTTCACCGTCCCATCCGGAGCTGCCTCCCTGATGTGGACCTTGATCACGTCGCCAACATGGGCGTAGGGCTGATTACTGCCGAGCACACCGATGGCCCAAGCCACCTTGGCACCGGAGTTGTCTGCGACATCCAGACTGGAACGAATTTGGATCATTGAAATTACCTCTGCTCAGTTTTTAACTGAACCTTCGGGCTGGCTTTTGATGGAACCATCCGGGTTCAGGACGTCCACCAACCGCCAAGCCTTGAGCTTGGACAGCGGGCGGGTTTCTTGGATGCGTACCAAGTCACCCACCTGGGCTTGTTTGGTCTCATCATGGGCATACAGCTTTTTGAAGCTCGTGACGACCTTGCGATACTGAGGGTGGCGATAACGGCGCTCAACCTTTACAACGATGGTCTTTTCCATTTTATTGGAAACAACCTCGCCGATGCGCTCCTTCCGGTGTCCGCGTTCTTCTGTGGATGTCTGTGACATACGGGT
>JAPLUF010000132.1 GCA_026397755.1 Verrucomicrobiota bacterium | reverse complement strand
GCCGAGGCCGAGGACGCACTCGATGAGGTCGGCTTCGATGAGCTTGCGGCGCATGTCCGCCTCCTCCTGCCGGAAGAGAACGCCATGGGGCCAGAGGACGGCGCAGCGGCCGGTCTTGGGCTTGAGGCTTTGCAGGATGTGCTGCTGGAAGGCGTAGTCGGCGCGGCCCTGCGGCGGGACGCCGAAGACATTGCGCCCCCAGGGGTCGGCGGCGAAGGCTTCGCGGTTCCACTGCTTGATGAAGTAGGGCGGATTGGCCAGCACGACATCGAAGCGCTGGAGGCGGTCGCCTTCCACGAGCTTCGGCTCGGCCAGGGTGTCGCCGCGCTCGATGCGGAAGTCCTCGATGCCGTGGAGGAAGCAGTTCATCCGGGCGATGGAGGAGGTCATGAGGTTCCGCTCCTGGCCGTAGAGCTTCACGTTCCGCCATTCCTTCTTCTGATTCCGCAGGTGGGCGATGCAGGAGAGCAACATGCCGCCGGAGCCGCAGGTGGGGTCATAGACGGACTCGCCGGGCTGCACGTCGAGCATTTCGGTCATGAGGTGGACGACGGTGCGGTTCGTGTAGAACTCGGCGGCGGTGTGGCCGGAGTCGTCGGCGAACTTTTTAATGAGATACTCGTAGCCCTGGCCCAGCTCGTCCTCGGGCAGATTGGCGACGGTGAGTTCGAGCGTGGAGAAGTGCTCGATGAGGTCGCGCAGCATGGCATCCGACAAGCGGTCCTTGTTGGTCCACTGTGCATCACCGAAAATGCCGAAGAGCTTGTCAGGGTTGGCGGTCTCGATGGCCCGCATGGCCTGCTGCAAGCCCCGCCACACATCCCGGCTGATCTTCCGAATCTCCTGCCAGTGCGCGTCCGCCGGCACTTGGAAGCGGTGGTTCTCTGGGAACAGCGCAAAGTCCTGATCCCCGCCCGAGTCCCGCAGAGCGGTGACCATCTCCTCATCGTAGACATCGCACAGACGCTTGAAGAAGAGCAGCGGGAAGATGAACTACTTTTAGTCGCCCGCGTCGATCGTGCCCCGCAGGAGCACGGCGGCGCTCCAGAGGTAGGATTCGAGCTGTTGTTGTGTGATGCGGGTCATGGGGAATTAAACACGGAATTGAACACGGAATTAAACACCACCGGACTTCGTGTTTAATTTTCCAGACGGGTTGGATTTGCCGAACAGGGCCAATTTCCAGGCAGCGCCGGGGCCACGGCGAGGTGCGAGGGCTTTACCGTCATCCGCCAAACGATTCAGAAGGTGTTGCACCTGTCTTTTGGATTTGGAGGGCAAAACTTGGGCAAGCTCTGCCAGCGGAGCCCCTGCCTCGACCTTGTGCTCAAGATGCTTGAGCAGAAGCAGCTTACCCTCTTCCAGATCCAGTCCCTTGCGGCGAGTGTAGGTGGCGGATTCACCGATGGCCTGGGAGAACGCGCCAGAGAGAATCAACCGGGCACCTCGACCACGACCGATTCGCTCTAGGAGGCCATCGGTGACGAGGCGGTCTGCCAGCGGCTTCAGAACTTCGGGTAGCGCCAAATCCCGGCGCACCGAATCCAGGGCCAGGAGATGAGCCGTATCGTAAAGGCGCATTTTCTCCTGACCAACCCGTTCCAGGTAGGCAAGGAAAGTAGGGTCCTGGACCACGCCATGGAGAGTCAGTTTGAACTGATAGGTGGAGGCTTCGGGTGTTGGGAGCTGCTTCGCGCTGGTGATGGCGTCTTCGAACATGAGGTTCATGCCCTGCCCGGAACGTTCCACCATCCCACAGCGCTGAAAAACCTCGGCAAGACGGCGATTCCGCGGTGCCTGACGATCGAGCAAAGTCTCCACCGTGACCTGGGGCAGGAGGCCGCCGGGACTTTCGATGGTAAGAGCGGTGAACGTGTGCCGGATGAAAATGCTATTTCCTAGCAGGTAGTCCCGGTGGCACACGGCGTTCAGAATAGCTTCGCGCACCGGGCGCTCGGCAAAAGAAGGCAACTGCCGGACGAAGAGCCCCGCTTGGAAGGATTGACGGGGGTTGCGGCTGGGCTCGTTGACCTGCTGCCAGAGGAGGTCGTGCCAGGCGAAGAAGCCCTCTTGAAACTCCATTCGCAGGTCGGCGGGACCCGACGCCGGGGTATTGCGAAACTCATAGACCAACTCGGCCTGGGCCAGGTGTCGGCGCACCGCCGGTCGGGAGCCGAAAAGGATCAGGGCGGCATTCACCAACGCGCCGTCCGCCAGCAGCAACTCGGTGTCGCGGAGCAACTGCTCATGGCTCAGCCCGTCGATGCGCTCGGCATCGCGTTGACCCGATTCTTCGCGATGTGCCCGCAGCGAATGGCCCCAGGCCCGCCGGAAGGCATCCAGGGCTGATGGATTAAGATCGCTGATGGTGAGCCCTGGACAGGTTTCCGCAGAATGGTCCCGACCTATTTCCTCCCAGATGGACTTCCGACGGGCTTCGGAAAAAAGTACAAGACTGTCGTTTTCGCGCATCCAGGACCGGCCATCCCATGAGGCAGGCAGGCCGTAGGGATGACTGGGCACGGTGATGACTAAAACCCGCCCCTCGGGCGTCTGGATTTCCTCCCAATGGGTCGTCAGATGAAGGCGCTGATTGAGGCTTTTGCGTGTGACCTCGATCTGCGGCCAGACCTAGGTGCCGACGATCCGGCGAGGACGCTGATCTGCGACGCCAAGAACGAGTTTCCCACCGCCCTCATTGGCCATAGCGCAGGCATATTTGGTCAGGCCATCAAAGTCGTCCTTCGTCTTCCATTCCTTAAATTCGTAGTGTTCACCTTCAACGCCCTCGAGAATCAGCTGAAGCTTGGAGGGAATGGAAGTCATAGCAGCAACCCCTCCCGTTTCAGGATGCCGATCAGCTTTTCCTCGGCCGAAAACGCCGAGTCCGCGCTCTCGCGCAGGCGTTGCATCGCTTCCTCCACGGTGAGTACTTCCTGCTGCACCTTCGGCTCGACGTATCGGGGGATGTTGAGGTTGTGGTCGTTGGCAGCGATCTCACCGAGGGAGACAACGCGGGCGATGCCCTCCACGTCTTTGAAATTGCGATACCAACCGTGGATGCGCTCGACGTGCTCGGGCAGCAGTTCATTCTGAGCGCGGCCTGTTTTGAACTCCTTCGATGCGTCGATGATCAGCACCTGATTCTTTCGATCTGACGGCTTCTTGCGCCGGAAGACGAGAATGCAAGCGGCAAGGCCCGCGCCGTAAAAGAGATTGGGCCCGAGACCGATGACGGCTTCCAACAGGTCCATGCCGAGAAGATTCTTTCGAATGTCGCCCTCCTTACCCATGCGGAAAAGGGCTCCGTGCGGAAGCACAACCGCCATGCGCCCAGTTGCCGGGCACATGGACTTGATCATGTGCTGCACGAAGGCGTAGTCGCCGCTCTTTGCGGGCGGTATCCCTGCAAAGTTCCGGCCATAAGGATCGCTGGCCCACACTTCGTCGCTCCACTTCTCGAGTGAAAAGGGTGGGTTGGCGATCACACAGTCGAAGCTGGCCAAATTGTCACCCGAATAGAACGCCGGGTTCCGCAGGGTGTCGCCACGCACAATCTTGAAATCGGCAGCCCCGTGCAGAAAGAGGTTGATGCGGGCGATGGCGGACGTGGTGAGGTTCTTCTCCTGACCGAACAATTTGCCCCAGAGCGTGCGGACGTCGCCACGGGTCTCCTTCACATGCTGGATGGCCTCCAACAACATACCGCCGGTGCCGCAGGTGGGATCATAGATGGATTCCCCCTCGCGCGGATCAAGAATGTTGACCATCAACCGCACCACCGAGCGTGGGGTATAGAACTCACCCGCCTTCTTGTTCGTGGCGTCGGCGAAACACTTGATCAGGTATTCATAGGCCTGCCCGAGGATATCGGCCTCGGCAACGCTGTTGCCGAGTGACAGCGCGGAAAAATGCTCGATCAGATCACGCAGCAGCTTGTCCGGCAGGCGATCTTTGTTTGTCCACTGTGCATCACCAAAGATGCCGTAGAGCGTGTGAGGGTTCGCCTGCTCAATACCGCGCAGGGCGGTCTGGAGCGCCTGCCCGACGTTACTTGCAACTCGACGTACATCCCGCCAATGGCCGCCCACCGGCACATGAAAGCGGTAGTTCTCCGGGAAGAGCGCGGCCTCCTCATCGCCATCGAACTCCTTCAGTGCAGCCTGATGCTCCTCGTCGCGGACATCTGACAGCCGCTTGAAGAACAACAGCGGGAAGATGTAGGTCTTGAAATCTGCCGCATCGACCGGCCCCTTCAGAAGCCAAGCTGCTTTCCAGAGGTGGGATTCAAGCTGCGAAAGCGTGAGGAACTCGGTTGCCATGTATACTCCAAGAAACCAGACACCCCAATTTGATCGGGATCAATGCATCAAACACCAGCTCGTGACCAACATGGGCGCAGGTTAGAGGACCGAGCAATGCCCGACGTTTCAAGCCACCAGCAGTTCGGCGGTTTCCGCATGGGGATCCAAACGAAAAACCTCCTCGCGTTCAGTCTCCAGCAGGAGATGTACAGCCTCCCTGAGGTCGGCCAGACATTCCTCCTTGGTCTCACCTTGCCCATTCGCTCCAGGAACCTCGAGGCAGGTGGCCCAATACCCCCCCTCGTCGGGTTCTCCCTGATGCAAAATCGCCGTCAACTTTTTCATGATTGTACCCTACCTGTTCAATGCCCTGCGGCCAAAGATTGTTTGCCCCACGAAATCCAACACCGCACGAGCCCTACAAGATGGCCCGGATGGGCTGAACCTCCTCGACGCCGACGAGCTTCTGGTCGAGGCCGCCGTGGAAGAAACTCAGGTGGTTGGGGTCGAGGCCCATGAGGTGCAGGACCGTCGCGTGGAGGTCTTTCACGTGCAGCGGATGCTCGACCGCGTTGGCTCCGATGTCGTCGGTCTGGCCATGACTCACCCCGCCCTTCACACCCCCGCCGGCCATCCACATGGTGAAGCCGTAGGCATTGTGGTCGCGGCCGGTGCCCTTCTCGTATTCAGCCGTGGGCTGCCGACCAAATTCACCGCCCCACACGATCAGGGTCTCCTCGAGCATGCCTCGTTGTTTGAGATCTTGGATGAGGCCTGCAATGGGCTTATCGGTGCGACCGGCATGGAAGTTGTGGTTCTTCTCGATGTCGGTGTGGGCGTCCCAGTTGTCATCGTTGTGGGCCCCGCCGGCATAAAGTTGGATGAAGCGCACCCCCCGCTCGACCAAGCGACGCGCCAAGAGACAGCGACGCCCGAACTCCTCGGTGCGCGGATCGTCGAGACCGTAGAGGCGGCGAGTCGCCTCGGTCTCACGCCCCAAGTCCACCGCCTCAGGCGCATGCCGCTGCATGTTGAAGGCCAGTTCGTAGCTGGCGATGCGGGCGGCGAGGTTGGAGTTCTCGGGGTGCAGGGCGGCGTGGTCTGCGTTGAACTCCTGGAGCGCATCCAGCACGCGACGCTGGGTACCGCCACTCATGCCAGACGGACGTTGAAGGTCGAGAATCGGATCTCCCGCAGACCGAAGGACGGTGCCCTGATAGGTCGCCGGCATGTAACCACTGGCCCAGTTTTTGGACCCAGAAATGGGTCCACCGATCGGATCCAGCATCACCGCAAAGCCCGGGAGGTTCTCACTGGCTGTGCCCAGGCCGTAATTGACCCACGAGCCCAGGCACGGGCTGCCCGAGAGGATCTTGCCCGTGTTCATTTGCAGCATCGCCGATCCGTGGATGGGCGAGTCGGCGGTCAGGGAATGCAGGAAAGCGATGTCGTCGACGCAGCCACCGATGTGCGGGAAAAGGTCGCTCACCCATTTCCCACTCTGCCCATAGCGCTTGAAATCCCACTTCGTTCCGACGACGCGACCCTCGTTGCGCTTGCCGCCACGGCCGAAGGTCTTCACTGCGATGGTCTTGCCATCCAAGGCGTTGAGCTTGGGCTTGTGGTCGAAGGTATCGATGTGGCTCGGGCCCCCGTACATGAAGAGGAAGATGACACTCTTGGCCTTGGCGGGATAATGCGGTCGCTGGGACCTCAGCGGATTCGCACTGTTTCCAACGGGGATATTCGAAGCGGCTTGGACCTTCGCGGCATCCAACGCCATCAAGCCGGCCAGGGCCGTGCCGGTGAAACCCGCGCCCGCTTGCCACAAAAATTCACGCCGGGTGCGCCGACAGAAAGGCCCGGACTTTCCGGAAGGAACCGATGAATGAGGCGTCATTCGAGGTAGAGGAATTCGTTGAGGTTAAAGGCCAGCAGACAAAACGCATCCAGGGCCGCAGTGAGGCCGAGCCCCTCCTCTACGGTTAGAGATTCTAGAAGGGCCACACCGCGGGCGACCTCGGCCTCAGTCGGAGGCCGCGCGGTGACCCGATGCAGTACGCGGCGCACCTGGGCCTTGGGTTGGCTTCCCGCCTCGCCCCGGATGCGGTCGGCCAGCACCCGCGCCTGTTCGTTGAAGAAGGATCCATTGAGCATCCCCAGCGCTTGAGTCGGTTGAGTCGTCGCGAAACGCACCGGTGTGGAGCGGTCCGTCTCGGCCAAGTCAAAGGAAAGCAGCACTGGCGCAAGCAGCGAACGCTTCACGTGAATGTAAATACTTCTCCGCGCCTGCTCCGACGGCGGTGACTTTCCCCAACCCTTTCCGGGCACCGACTGGCTAGCTAAAACCTCCTTCGGCAAGTTCACATAGACTCCAGGCCCATACATGCGCGGATTACCCGAGCCACCCACCCACAAGACCGAGTCACGAATTTCCTCGGCGGTGAGTCGACGCATGTCGAAACGAGAAAACAAATCGTTGGAGGGATCCAACCGCAGGGCTTCCGACGTCGGCACGGTCGAAGCTCGGTAGGCCTGGGAAGTGAGGATCAACCGATGCAACCGCTTGAGGCTCCACCCATCCTGAATGAACTCCGCAGCCAACCAATCGAGCAGTTCGGGGTGGGTGGGAACACTTCCCTGAACACCGAAGTCGCTGGGAGTACGCACCAAGCCTCGACCGAAATGGTGCTGGAAAACCCGATTAACGATCACACGAGCCGTCAGCGGATTATCGGGCGCAGCAATCCAATCCGCCAAGGCCCGGCGGCGCCCGGAAGATCGACCGGAGGCCGGCGGAGTCACGCTCGGGATGGCTGCACCCAAGACAGACAGAAAACCCGGTTCCACGGCCTCGCCGGGGCTGCCCGGATTGCCGCGTCGCAGGAGGTGGGTGACCGGGGCTGATCGACCTGCTTCGGTCACAACGAGTGCTTTAGCCGCGGTCTGGCCCGGCAGAGGCAACTCATCGGTCGCACCGCCATTATGGTAAGGGTGGATGTTCCGAAAAAACGCCAAGAGCGAGTAATAATCCCGCTGAGAAATCGGATCGATCTTGTGGTCATGACAACGAGCACAATCGACCGTCAGCCCCAGAAACACCTGACCCGTAGTCGCAACGAGATCATCGAGTTGATCGTACAACGCGAGTTCCTTGTCGGCCGGGTCGTTGTCCCAAATGCCCAGGCGATAGAAACCCGTAGCGATCAAGCCATCCGCACCACTGTCCGGAAGTTCATCTCCGGCCAATTGTTCCCGGATGAAGCGGTCATAGGGTTTGTCGGTGTTGAACGCGCGAATGACGTAGTCGCGGTAGCGCCAGGCGTGAGGTTTGACCTCGTCGGTCTCATAACTGTTGGTCTCAGCAAAGCGCACCAAATCGAGCCAATGACGTCCCCACTTCTCGCCGTAATGCGGGGACTCCAGCAAACGATCGACCAGGTTTTCCCACGCCTGTGCGGAAGGGTCGTTGACGAAGGCTTCGACGGCCTCGGGCGTGGGCGGCAAGCCGGTGAGATCGTAGGTGACCCTTCGGATTAATGCCCTCCGGGTCGCTGCCTTCGGAACCGGTAGGCCCTTTTGCCGCAGGCGCTCGGCGATGAAAGTATCCATCGCATGGCCCGGTACCTCACCCCGTCTCTCTGTCGCCAAGGCCGGCGGCACCGTCTGCCGCACGGGTTGAAAGGACCAGTGTGAACGCCTCGGATCCCGCGACGGGACCGAGTTCGAAGAGGTCGACACCGTTGAGGACCCGCTGTCGGCACTCGTGCCTGCGCCCGCGACGAGCCGTGTCGTCGCAAATCCCAGCGTCAGCGCGGCAACGCAGGCCATTAGCCGACTCAGAATAGAAGCCAAACACGGTGCCATGGAGACTCAGCTCACTTGCGCGGCGGCAAAACGGCGACCACCGGGGTAGAGTTGCCAAAGCGGGCGAAATCCTTCCAGCTCCAGACCACCTTCTTCTCTCGGGTGACTTCGATAAACTGAGGATTTTCCGGGCCGGCGTGGCAATTGCCGATGAGCGTATTGCCATTAGGCAGGCGATCAACACAGGTAATCCAAGCCAGCGTGATACCGGGGAGATCGTTCTGGCTCACCTGCCACACGATCTTTCCGGCGCGATCCACCTCGAGCACGCTGTGGTTATTGCCGCCGCCGATGAGGGTATTGCCATTAGCCAAGCGGATGGCGCTGTAGGCCTGATTGCCCCAGGCCTCTGGACCGTGGCCGCCCTTGCGCTCCTTGCCGAAGAGAGGGATGTCGTACTGCCAGACGATCTTGCCCTTCGCATCGTATTCACGGATCCGGCCGTCGGCCTCATGGGTCACCAGGTAATTGCCATTGGCGATCTTACGGACGCGGCGGGTATCGGAATGGGCGTTCGGATGATCGACTTGCAGCTTCACCTCGCGGTGCACCTTGCCGTCACGATCCACCTCGATGATCCGGGCCGGGCCGGATTCAGCGATCATCGTTAGGCCATTTTCGACCCGCTGAAAGGCATGCACCTCGACCGGCTTGCCCGGGTTGGCCTTCGCCGCGTCGTATTCCCAGACCACCTTTTTGTCGCGGTCGACCTCCTGAACCTTCGTCCACCCCTGCTGGAGGAGCACATGACCGTTGGGCAACACGTGCGCATCGTGGATAGCGCTAACAGCGATCTCCCACTCGAAAGAACCGTCCGGTGCGAGAATGGCCAAACGCCGAGTCGAATCATCGGCAGCGAGGATCCGGCGACCGGGAATCGACAGGTCAGCAGCGTGGATAGCGAGGGTGGCGGTGACGGCAACGATTCTGGCCAGCACGGCCAGTCGGGAGCCCGAGCGAGAAGTGGGGATCATGGCGGGGAGATTAATCACAGAAAGCTACGCTCACCCAACGCCTGCTGTCGAGGGAACCTCGCCATACCCGCCCCAGTTCTCGCGATCCCTCGTTTTGTGATTTACCGTTTTGGCTCAACCCAGAGCAGCCAAGCGTTCCAAGGCTCCCTCGAGTTCCACCACACGAAGGGGCTTGGTCAGGAATAAATCGAAGCCGGCTTGCAATGCCTGCCGACGATCCTCTTCCCGGGCGCTGGCGGTGAGTGCGATGAGGTAAGTTCGGGTCCCCGGACGGACCGTTCCCGATCGAGCGGAAGCCGCTGTGACCACAGACGCGGCCTCCAGTTCGCGAAGTCGGGCAGCCAACTCCAGACCGCTCATCTGCGGCAACTGAAGGTCGAGCAAAACAGCATCAAAGCGCGCCCCCAGAATCCAATCGGACAGCATGGCTTCAGCCGTGTCGAGGGTCTGAACTTCATGGCCTGCCCGAGCCAGCAAAATGCGGATAAACTTCTGACTGGTGGGATCGTCATCCACCACTAGCAAGCGCAGCGCGCGAAAGGGTTTTGGGGGCGCGGGCACCGAACCATCCGGCGCGCCAGACCGGGGATCCACCACCGGAAACACAAGGTTCACCGCGATTTGAGTCCCCTGTTCGGGGCGACTGCGCACGCTCATTTGACCACCCATCAACTGGACCAACTGCCGGGAAATCACCAACCCCAACCCGGTCCCGCCCGACAATCGTCGGTGTGCCGGACTATCGGCTTGGAAATAAGGCTGAAACAATCGGGCCTGGGTCTCCGAATCCATGCCGATGCCGGTGTCTTCTACCTCGATTCGAATCCCGACCAGAGACACATCCCGACTCGTGAGAACCACAGCCACCCGGACCATGCCGCTCTGAGTGAACTGGATGGCATTGGAAACCAGATTGGAGACCACCTGAACCAATCGATCGGCATCCCCCTTCACCCGTTCAGGAAGGTGAGAATCAAATTGAACCTCCAGGGACAATTTTTTCTCGGCTGCGCGAGGTGTGAAGAGTTTAACGACGCGTTGGAACACTGGCCGAAGGTCGAATTCGTCGACCGCCAACCGCATCTTACCGGCCTCAATCTTCGAGTAATCCAGACTGTCATTGAGAACATTTAGCAAGGTGCTGGAGCTGGAACGGAGAGTTTCGGCCCAATCGCGTTGTTCGGCATCGAGCGAACTTTTCTCCAACAAATGAAGCATCCCCAGCACGCCGTTGAGCGGGGTGCGAATCTCATGGCTCATCTGGGCCAGAAACAACCCTTTGGAACGTTCCGACTTCTCGGCACGACGCAGTTTGTCGGTCAATTCCTGGGTTCGCTCCAACACCTGATTCTCGACCGATTGGCGGACACGAATGAGATCCGACAAGCTCTGGTCTGTCTGCTGTCGGGTCGCGGAGATCTCCGACAGGTTCCGCTGAACTCGTTGTCGCAGACCGAGGAGGGCTTCTTGGATTTCCTGCAACTCGTCGGGAGCCCAGCGGATCGAAGACAGCCGAAATTCTGGACCTTCTTGGGAATCGACGCCTTTCAACTGTCGGGGCAACGCATCGAGAGGCCCGACCCATTGGGCGGACAACCACGAGGCGATGGTCAAGGCGATGGCCAAGAGGACTAATGCGGCGATGACCACCCAGACACGACTCTGCCCGCTGCCCATGGCGACCGAATGGCTCAAGGCTGCGGAACCCTCACTGGCCTGCGAGATAAGCGAAGGATCGGTGGTATGCTTCTGGAGTGTCTGGTCCAACCATGGGCCGAAGACCAGTATTGGAAGGAGCGTGAATCCCAAAAACGCCACCAGGAGGCTGGATCGAAACGATAACGGATTGCGCAACCGAGGCCAAAGCCCCAGACGGAAGAACACCTTTTGAAACCGAGTGCGGGGAACCCATTGGGAAGTGGGTCGGGGTTCCGGAGTCCGGGTCCGAGCGGAGTGACTCGGGGCAGGACTACGGTCAGGACCGGGTTGAGGAGCCAGGAGTGGATCGCGAGGTTCAGTCATGAGGCATTAGCCACACGGGCAACTGGAATACATCGGCATTCCAGCCCGGAAGCTTGAGCCCCACTTGGGGCGCTCGGGTCACCGAAAACTCATAACCCAGCGCCATCGACCTCAACCCGCTACGCTGCAACCGGTCTCCTGCGCAGGATGCGTTCGACCGTGTTTGAAGGGCTCTCGCATTCGGAGGCCCAGCGCCTTGAGCAGCTCGGCATCCCGATCATAGCTCGGCGACGGCACGGCCTTCGTCAGCATAAATTCGGTCTCACTGCTGAAGATGGAATTGGCTCCGGCCATGAAACACAGGGCCTGGGCTGTGTCGTCGAGCTTGACCCGACCGGCGGTCAGGCGGACATCCGATCGCGGCAGGACGATGCGCGCCGTGGCAATCATGCGAATCACATCCCAGACGGGCACATCCGGATTATCGGCCATCGGAGTGCCTGCGACCTTGCTCAGGATATTGATGGGTACCGATTCAGGATGCGGCTCAATTTGGAGGAGCGTCTGCAGCATCTTCAGACGATCATCCACCGTCTCGCCCAAACCGATGATGCCGCCCGAACACAAGGTCACGTTGGTCTTGCGAACCTCCTCCAAGGTCTTCAACCGATCCGCATAGGTCCGCGTGGTGATGATGGTCTCGTAGAACTCGGCCGACGAATCGACGTTGTGGTTGTAGGCGTAAAGCCCCGCCTCTTCGAGACGCTTGGCTTGATGCTCGTTGAGCATTCCCAGAGTGCAGCAAACCTCCATGCCGAGGTCGGTCACTCCGCGGACCATATCCAAGACGCGGTCGAATTGGGCGTTGTCTTTCACCTCGCGCCACGCCGCCCCAAGACACACGCGGGAGACACCGGCCTGCTTGGCGCGGTTGGCGATCTCCACCACCTTCTCCTTTTCCATGAGGCGCTCCGGGCTGACACCGGTGGAATACCGGGAAGACTGAGCGCAGTAGGAGCAATCTTCCGGGCAAGCCCCGGTCTTAATGGAGATCAGTTTGCTAACCTGCATCTCGGCCGGATCGTGAAACTTCCGGTGCACGCTCGCCGCACGGAACACCAGTTCCATCAACGGGGTGTCATACAGTTCGCGGAGGGACTCGAGAGTCCAGTCGTGTCGAATGTCGGCGGTCATGCAAGGCCGGTTGGCGAAAGCGCCTTCCGTAGGAGTATTGTGATCGGGGTAACCCCAGCTTGTAAACCCAAGGATGACAGGAGATTGACGTGCCTCTTTCCCCTCATGAAACCAACTCACGCCACCGACTCACTGCGTAAGACCTCCAGTGGGGACTGCTGGGTGATCCCGCGACTGGAAAACAAGCCCACCACCACGGTCAAGGTGGTCACGATGACCACGGCGCCCAGAAGAATGAGGGGTGAGGCGGTGAACGGGGTTCGGAAGCCGAATCGCGCTAAAGCCCAGGCAGCGGCACAGGCCAGCAGGGTTCCGGTCAAGGCCCCCATCACTCCCAGAGAGGCGTACTCGGCCAGCAGCGCCTGCTGCAACTGGCGTCGGCTGGCGCCCAAGGTCCGCAGCAGCACCATCTCACGGACCCGCTGCCAGCGCCCCGTCAGAATCGCTCCCGCCATCACCACCAGACCGGTCACCACAGTGAAGAGAGCCATGAAGCGAATGCCATAACCCGCTTGGGTGACCACGCGGTCCAGGGTCTCCAAGACGAGGGTCAGATCGATGGTGGAGACATTGGGAAACCGGGCCACCATGGATCGTTGAAGACGGGCCGAGGCGGCCGCATCCGCAACCCGCGTCGCCAAGACGGTCATGGCCGGAGCCGATTCCAAAACACCTTCGGGAAAGACCACGAAGAAATTGGGCCTCACCTGTTTCCAATCCACCTCCCGAAGGCCTGCCACACGGGTTTCCATGGGCACTCCCTGGATGTCGAAGGTGATCGCATCACCGACACTCAGGCCGAGATCCCGGGCGATGACCGACTCCACGGTGATGGGTACCGGGCCCTCGGCTTCGGAGGCCTTCGGTACAAACCGGCCGGCGATCAACCGCTCCGATTCGACCAACTTGCCGCGGAAAGTGGACCGATACTCCCGCCGCAAGGTCCACCCGGGGATGGGGCTATTGGTCTCAGCCAGCAAACTATCCGCACTCCGACCCTTCAGGGAGGCGATGCGCATCGTCACGATGGGAGCCATGTCGAGCACCGGGAAACCCTCGGCCCGAACCGTCGCGATCACGTCTTCGCGTTGATCGGCCTGAATGTCGAAGAGAATGGCGTTGGGTTGCTGCAAGCGGTCGGCGGGAAACAACTGGGTCAACAGCACATCCCGGGTTAACTGGAGGGTGACGAGCAGGAAGGTTCCCAGACCGACCGAGGTCAGCACCAACAGCGTGCGATTGCCGGGCCGATGAAGACTAGCCAGGCCTTGACGCACCGCAAAGGGCCAGGAGGCAGGAGTCCATTTCCGGACCATCCAAGTCAACATTCGGGCCACTCCTGCCAAGGCCCCAAAGGCCGCCAGCAATCCGGCCACCGTGGCCAATCCTTCCCACGGCTTGCGGGCTTGGACGGTGGCAAAAAGACTCAGGCCCGCCAGAATGGCCAGACCGATCCGAATCCTCCAGCGCCGGTCGGAGGTGTCGCCTCGCGAATAGTCGGCCCGAATCACACTCAATGGCGAAACCGATCGAACGACACCCAATGGCAACAACGTGAAGGCTAAACTCACCGAGAAGCCCGCCAAGGCCGCGACCAAGGCGGGCAGCAGCTGGAACTGCGCCTCGAAGGTGACCGGCAGCCAACCCTCCAGGAGTCGAGGAATTAGCGGTTGCACCACGCCACCCATGACCAAGCCCACGGCGGTTCCCAAGGTGGTCAGAGCCAAACCTTGTGCGAGGTAAATGGCTGACGTGGCATCGATCCCTGCCCCGAGACATCGAAGGATCGCCGCATTCGCCAGTTTAGATCCCACATGCACTTGAAGAGCACTGGCGATCCCGATGGAACCCAGAATTAATGCGACCGCCGCCACCAGGTTGAGAAACCGGTTCAGATTCTGAAGTGTTCGACCCAGGTCCTGCTTGCGCTTGTCCACCGTGTCGGCCTCCAGACGCAGTCCGGGCAACTCGGTTCGATGGGTGGCAGACCATTGCTCGACCGCAGCGGCATCGGGCCAACGGAACATCATCCGGTACCGCGCCAGACTGGCCACCCCCAGCAACCTCGTCTCCGTCAACCGGGAGGCTGACAAGTAAGCCCGGGGTGCCAGCGCGGAAAACGCAACCGTGTCTCCGGGCACCCGCACCAGTGATCCAAGAATGCGGGTCTTCCAACGGCCAATATGAATCGGATCCCCTATTTTCAGTCCGAATTGGAACAACACGCTCGAATCTAGAATCACTCCATCACCGCGGCGCAATGCCTCCAGCGCTGAGGGTGGTTGGCACTCCAGTTGACCATAGAACGGGAACTCGCCTTCCAACGCCCTCGCATTGACCAGTCGCGTGGCATTGGTCAGTGCGGGAAATACCGCCATGGTGGAAAAGCTTGTTTCGCGAGCCCTCTCTAAAGCGGGCACGGACCGAGCCAACGCCTCCGCTTCCGGTGAAAAGGGCTGCCGCGAGGCCAACACCAGATCCGCACCCAACAAGGTTTTGGCCTGCACCTCAATCGCCTCACGCAACGTCGCTGACAACGATCCAACCGCCGCCAAGGCCGCCACTCCCAGCGAGATCGACAAGGAAAACCAAATCAACCGAACCCGAGCGGTTCGGGACTCCCGCCAGGCCATTCGCCAAGTCCACCGATGAAACAGCGCCCTAATCACCCGGACAAAATAGTCTCAACGGACCGGGAGGCGAGCCCCTCTGTCGGGAATCTGCATCCGGGATGTCCATGGAGCTAAGAACCCGATACCTTAGGTTCCGTTCGCCTGAGGATCCTGCATGCAAATTCGCTCCGCTCAATTCGTGATCAGCGCCACCGACCTGGATGGATGCCCGGACCCTGACGTCCCGGAATTCGCCTTCATCGGGCGCTCCAACGTAGGCAAGTCCTCGCTCATCAACCGCCTCACTGGACAGGCTGGCCTCGCCAAAGTGTCGGCCACCCCGGGCCACACCAAGACGCTCAACTTTTTTCTCATCAACCGTGACTGGCACCTTGTAGATCTTCCTGGATACGGCTTCGCACAGAAGAACTTAGCTGCTCGGGAGCGCTTCGAGGAGATGATCATTGATTACCTTGAACAGCGGGAATCACTCATCCGCGTGTTCGTGCTGATCGACTCACGCCTGCCGATGCAGAAACTCGACAAAGATTTCGTACAGTGGCTTATCGGAGCCGACATCGATTTTGCCATAGTCTTCACCAAGGTCGACAAGACCAAGCCGGCCATCTTGCGAGAGACGCGCGGGCAATTTGAAGCACTCTTCCAGCAGCTCGGCCTCTCGGCATCGCCCATGTTTGAAACCTCCTCTGAAACCGGCGCTGGTAAACTTGAAATCCTGCGCTTCATCGGAGCTGAAGTAGCCAGCGTAGAGTCGGACGAAGACGAAGACGGAGACAGTAGCAACGAAGTCACAGCCACGCCATAAGACCGCAAGAATCAAGCACCGCCGAAACCACCGCCCACTCCCCCCAAGAGGGAGGGACAGGCTTAAATATTTAAGACATATTTAAGGGACAGGCTCTTTTTTCGAAAGAACTCGTCCAGAGGCAACGAATCATGAGGTAGACGCTTCATGAGAACACGACGCCTCAAAGCCCATCCAGATGCCTCCAGCGGCTTCTACCACTGCATGTCCCGCGTGGTGG
>JAPLUF010000327.1 GCA_026397755.1 Verrucomicrobiota bacterium | reverse complement strand
TGGCGAATTTGTCGGCATCATCTTCGATGGCAACATCGAGTCGTTGGCGCTGGGGTTTGCCTACGAGGAAACCCAAGCCCGGGCCCTTTCGGTCCATAGCGCGGGTATCCTAGAGGCGCTTCGCAGTGTCTACGTCGCCAAGCCTCTGGTGGAGGAATTAGTCACCGGCCAGCGAAAGTGAACGGGGCGGAGGCTTTTGCTCCCCGCGAACCGGCTGCGTCAGAAGCACTCGGAGGGTTCGCTCTGAGTTTGGCCGTGCGAAGCGTTCCGGTGCGGGTGTGCCTATCGGCGATGACCGCTGCACGGAGGCTGGCTGGAGCCATTGCGTCGAGACGTGGCGTTGGCCCCCGGTTGAATTCGTCCAGCGTGTGTTTCCTGTGTTCGGCACCGCTGGCGGTTTTGGCGAAGGAATTTGTCGACAGGACTCACTCTGGGGTGCCGCGCTCGACCAGCTTTTTATGGCGGAGGATGCCGTCGGCAATGGCAGCGGCGAGTTGGTCTCGAGACTTTTTGGAGTCCATCATTCGGGTGTCACCGGGGTGGGTCATGTAGCCGCCCTCGATGAGGAGCCCGGGCATTCGCAGCAACGTCAATTCTTTGAAGCGGGCCCGGCGCACCCCCCGATCGGCCAAGGGGGTCTGATCGAGGATGGCCCGATGGACCAGGTGGGCGAGGGTGACGTTCTCGCGGTCGAAGCGGTTGGCGTCGAAACCGGCCATCCGACCGTGCCGTTGGGAATCGTTGCTCGAAGGGGCTCCAGCTGGGGTGAGGCAATAGGTTTCGAGGCCTTGCACCGCGTCGTTTCCAGGCCCATCGAACCCGTTGAAATGCAGGCTGACATACAGGTCAGCCTCTGCGCGGTTGGCCTCCGCCGCCCGATCCGGAAGGGCAATGAACCGGTCCGAGCTGCGGATGAACACCACCTGAAACCCCGCCGCCTTGAGGTGTCGGGCCAGGTCGATGGCCAGATCTAGCGTGTAGTTTTTCTCCATCCGACGACCCTCCATGTTGCCGGGATCCCGGCCACCGTGCCCGGCATTAATGGCAATGCGTCGGATCGGGCGCGATGTGCGCTTGGGCGGGGTTAATAGCGGTGCGATTAGTGAGTTAATATCGCGCTGGGAGACCCGGAAATGGCCGCCTTCGACCGGGATGCGATCCGACAGGCGAAACTCCACCTCGTTGAAGGTCATCCGATCGGAGTCCTTGCGGAACCGCATGCGGGTCCAGCGGTTGGTGAGCAGGAGTTCTTCACCCAAAGCGATGGGCCGCAAATGCAGGCCGCGCCCCCAGTCGGCCAAGTCGCGAAATCCGGGTTCCCAGTCCCGAGCCTGGACGAGGCCGGACATCCATGTCAGAGCCAGAATGCAGGAGACTCGCAGCCAGCGAGGTAAGGACGCAGACATGGGCGGTGGGTTCCGGACCGGACGGGCTTTAGAACCCCTCAGCGGAGGTTTTCCGGATTGAGCCCGTGGAGATCCTTCGGCACGAAAAGACCATCTCGCCGGATGATTTCGGAATCGAACCAAACCTCGCCGCCGCCCCACTCCGGACGCTGGATTTGGACCATGTCCCAATGGACGGCGGACTTGTTGCCATTGCCGGGATCTTCGTAGGCCTGGCCCGGAGTAAAATGTAGGGACCCGGCGATTTTCTCATCGAACAAGATGTCGCACATCGGGTTCAGGATGAAGGGATTGAACCCGAGGCTGAACTCGCCGATGGACCGGGCTCCGGCGTCCATATCGAGGATCTCGTTGAGTTTTCGCTCGGTGCCGCCCTGACAGGTGGCCTTGATGATACGGCCCTCCTTGAGTTCTAAACGGATCCCCTCGAACTTGGTGCCCGCGTACAGGGTGGGCGTGTTGAAGGTGATCACGCCGTTGGCCGACTTGAGCGTTGGGCAGCTGAAGCACTCGCCATCGGGAATGTTGCGCAGGCCCTCGCAGGGCTTAGCTCCGATGTTCTTGATGGAGAAGGAGAGGTCGGTGCCCGGAGCCACTAGCCGGACCTTGTCGGCCTTGATCATGCGCTTCTCCAGAGGCTTCACAGCCCGCGCCATCTTGGCGTAGTCCATGGTGCACACGTCGAAGTAGAACTTCTCGAAGGCCTCGGTGCTCATGTTGGCCGACTGGGCCATGCTCGGCGTCGGCCAGCGCAAGACACACCAGCGGGTCTTGTTGATGCGATGATCGAGAGCGGGGCGGAGAGTCTTAGAATAGAGCCGGGTCTTCTCGGACGGCACGTCGCTGTTCTCGCTCGCATTGTTCGCGCCGCGGATGGCGATGTAAGCCTGCATCTTGCGGATGCGGTTCAGCTCGAGATCCCGCACCAGTTTGGCATGACGCTCATCGGTCCCGATTTGAACTTCGCGGAGGACCCGGGAATGCCGCATCTCCACAATCGGAGTGGCACCGACGGCCCGAGTTGCGCGGATCAGTTCCACAGCCATCGCATCCGGAGTATCGACCAAGTCGAGCAAGATGTTTTCTCCCGCCTTTAGTTCGCAGGAGTATTCGATGAGAAGCTTGGCCAGTTTGGCGTAACGGGGGTCGCTCATGTGTTCTGGCTCTAAATAAGACCACGCCTTCCCCCCAGAGGCCACGCAAACATTAAAAACTACCCTGCCGGGGTCGGTCCCACCTATTTACACAAAAAGGGCCGGTCTAACATATTTTTGAGGTGACGGGGCTGTCGCTGGGGATGAGGGCCTCGACGGGGCTCCGCGGGAACAGTCCTGCGCTCGCAGGTAAGCTCAAGGGAAGGTGGAACTTTCGCGCTGTGCGCGGGGGGGATTGAGTGTTGGCTTCCAATGCTCGCTGCGGACCGATCCCGCTGCCGCCAGGGTGCGTCCCCCAAAATTCATCAGTCCTAGCTTTTTACGCAAAAGGGCCTGTCTTGCATATTTACAAGATCCTCCGGTTCGGCCACAACAATACCCATGGCCCGTAAGCAGCGCATCGAGTATCCCGGAGCGATCTACCACGTCATGAATCGAGGCGATCGACGTGAAGCCATCTTCCGCGACGATGTGGATCATCAGTTGTTCCTCAGCACGCTCGACGAGACTTGCGTGAAAGCCGATTGGCTCGTTCACGCCTATTGTCTGATGGGCAATCACTTCCACCTCGTGCTAGAGACGCCACGGGGCAATTTAGTGGCGGGGATGAAGTGGTTCTTGGGCACCTACACCTTGAGGTTCAACCGGCGTCACGGTGTGTCGGGTCACCTTTTTAGCGGGCGCTACAAGGCTCTCTTGATCGATCCAAGTCAGCCGGATTACCTGCGGACGGTCTGCGAGTATGTTCACCTCAACCCCGTGCGCGCCCAGTTGCTGCGACCCTCGGAGCCGCTGCAGGCGTACCGGTGGAGCAGTTATCCGGCCTATTTGGATCAGAATCGGCGGCGGCCTGCCTGGCTGCAAGTGGAGCGGGTCTTGGGAGGAATGGGTATTCCCAAGGACAGCTCTGTGGGCCGGAAACAGTTCGAGCGATTAATGGAAGAGAAGCGACGTGTAGAGAACCCCGATGATTACGCCGGAATTCGGCGAGGGTGGTGCTGGGGTGATGAATCGTTTCGCCGAGAGTTGCTGGCGCAACTGGAGTCCCGCGGCGCTCCTGTGAACTCCGGCGTGGAGTTGCAGGAGACGGCCATTGAGAAGGCGGAGCGTTTGACGCGCGAAGAATTGGCGGAGCTCGGTTGGAAGGAAGCCGACTTGACAGAGCGTCGCAAGGGCGACCCCGCGAAACTCAAGATCGCTTTGACGCTGCGTGCGGAAACCACCATGACGCTGAAATGGATCGCAACCCGCCTTCAGATGGGGACCGCGTCGAGTCTGAGCAATCTTTTCTCAGCGAGACGAACTGCCAAGAGGTGAACGAGTCCTTTTACGGTGAGCCCCTGAGCACTAGGTCGAGGGATTCCGGCGTCCCGAAGAGGTCTAGGACTCGGCGAGATCGGGTGATGCCCGTGTAAAGAAGGTTGCGGCTGAGGAGCCGGGACTCGGCGTTGGACGGCAGTTCGAGGGCGACCGAATCCCATTCGCTTCCCTGGCTTTTGTGGATGGTCAGTCCGAAGGCCGGTTGATGTGCCGGCAGTCGGGCCCGCGGGATCATCCTCGGGACCCCATCGGCCCCCGGAAAGAGGACCAGTGTGGACGGACCGCCGGGGATGGGGCCGAGGGCGATGCCGATGTCGCCATTGCTCAGGCCAAGCGAACGCTGGTTGGCCAGAACCAGTACCGGGCAACCATGGGGCAGTTCGCTGAGAGGTCGGGCCCCCTTGCTCCAAAGCAGCGCGGTGCCGGCTTGGTTGGCGCGGTCCACCTGATGATTGGTGCTGCAGAGCAGTTGAAATCGCCCCAAATGTCGCAAGGCTTCTTGCCGAGCTTGGCCTTGGGACTGGGCCTCAGGACCCGAGTTCTGGCACAGGTCGGTCCAGGTGCGGGCCAGCTCGCCCCAAGATTTCCAGCGCTCTTGGCAAAAAATCCGGCGGGATCGGTCGGGGGACTCACGATGCCAAGTGAGAACCGGTTCGGTCGCCGAGGCATGCCGATTGAAGCACTCCTCGACAGAGCTCCGTGACTGACGACCGCCGGGCCGAACGCACTCGGCAAGATCAAGAATCCAGGGCGCGTTCATGGCGCGCCAACTGTGTCGGAGTCCTACCACCAGTCCGGGCAGCGCCTCCCCGGGGCTTTCCGAGGGAAGGTGGGGCAACCCTTCATCGTACTCGGCTTGGACGTGTTCGCTTGAAACCCCAAGCCGAGCGGCCAAGCGATCCCGCAGAGCCTCCGGAAGGATGCGGTTGTGGCCCGCCCGTTGGGCCAATTCAGAGAGGATGCCGCCGACGTCGACGCTCTCCAGTTGGTCGCTATCGCCTAGCAGCAGCAGCGATGCCTCCGGCGGCAAGGCGCGGATGAGCGCATGCATCAGCGACAAATCTACCATGCTGGCTTCATCAACCAGCATCACCCGGACTCGGAGCGGTCGGAGCGCGTTCCGCCGGTAGGGGCCGCCACGTTCCGGAGGCTCCGGTCCCCATTCCAAAGCTCGGTGGAGCGTGACCGTGGTGATTCCTTTGAGGAAGGCGCGGTCGTCGTCGTCGAGCCCTGTCAGTCGGGCGGCGGATTGTGCGATCGCCTCTCCGATGCGGCTGGCCGCTCGGCCGGTCGGTGCGGCGACGATAATTTGGTCGGGAGTCAGGGCCGCGTCGATGCGGTGTCGGACGGCCAAGAGCGCGGCCGCTGTGGTGGTTTTGCCCGTGCCAGGCCCTCCGGTGAGGACACCCACTGACGCATCCACGAGGGCAGCGATGGCCAAGCGTTGCTGGGCGTTGTCGAAGTGGGTCTGGATCGAGCCGGTGCCCGTTCCGCTGATTCGCTGCGGTGGTAGGATTTGCTCGAGATGGCGGGCCACCTCGGCATCGGGCAATCGCGGACCTTGAGAACGTAGTCGCGCTTCCACGAACGAGCGGATCTCTCGTAGTTGCTGTGCGTAGCGTGGCAGCATCAGGGCCGATCCTTCGATGGCGATGCAGTCGGTCCACCGTTCAAGCGCAATCCGCTCGTTGGCACTGAGCCCCGCCTCGGTCAATGGCAGCGAACCAATGCCGGTGCTGGCCCGCCGCATTAGTTCGGCCAAGAGACTGCGGAGCCGCGGCTGATGCTCAGCCAGTGGAGAGTCTTTAGCTACGGTTGGCCAGATGGCCTGGGCCAGTTCTTCGAACCCGTCCGGAAGAATCGCGGGGGTACTGGAGAGTCGGTGGGATAGACCAGAATTCATGAGCAGAGATCAGGTCTGTGGAACAGGGAATCGAGGCGGTCCAGATCTTCGCAGTGTGGTCGATCGAGCCACACACCCTGCCCGGGAAAACCGCGGACAAAGAGGTAGGCAACTCCGCCGAGGTGCCGATCGGGGTCGTAGTCGGCCAGAGTGGATCGCAGGTGGCGGTGCAGGGCCAATAGGTAGAAACGCGCCTGCAGCAAGTAGTGCGCGTCGAGCATCACACGGTTCAGGGCCGCCGGGTGGTAGCGTTGGAGTCGGTTACTCTTGTAGTCAGCGACATACCAGCGTCCGCCCCGTTCAAAGATCAGGTCGATGAAACCCTGCAGGAATCCGGTAAACTCCGTGAAGGACCATCCCGTTAGGCTCTCGGCCCATTCAGCCCCCCCGGGAATTGCTTGGATGCCCGGATCTTGGACGAGCACCGCCGACAGGGCGGCCGGCGAGACACGGCCCACGGATAGGTGAAACTGCATCTCCGTGATGCAATCGCCGCGAAGGTCTCCCAGGCGAAAACGCACGCCCGGGGCTAGCTCCAGATCGGCTTCGAGGATGCCTGCGAGGGCTTGTTGCCACTGTTCGGGTTGATTGTAGCCGGCGACGGCCTGCTCGAGCGAGCGGCCGTTGCCCAAGTAGTCTTCGAGGGCGCGGTGCAGTTGATCGCCCAAGAGGCTGCCGGCCGCCCCCAGGGTTGCCAAAACATCCGTGCTCTCCGCGGATTCGGTCACACCGGACGGCGTGGCCTCCAAGGCGGCCAGATCTCGGTCTGCGGCGCTCAGGTCGTGGTCGAGATCCGATCGAGAAAGCGAGGTGAAGCTGCGGACTGCGAATGGAGCGAAGAGATAAGGCCTGGGCGCGGAAGGGCGGAGGAGTTCTTCGGGAACCCGCGGCGTGCCTGCGGGCGCCCCGTTCAATGGCGACGACTCGCTCGCCACTGGGGCCGTTGTCGTCTGAGAGTCCGCCAAGAAGTGGATCCCGTGCGCATCGAGTTCACTCCAGAGGTTGGGCCATTGGTCCATCGACGGCGCAGCCAATCCAGGCAAACGGGCCAGCGGCGAGTCCGCCGCCGAGTTGTTCTTTGGTCCTCGTTTCGAAGCCGCGATGGGGGCCATCCCCAGGTAGAGCCGGTGGCGAGCTCGGGTCAGAGCCACGTAGAGCCGACGATCGTCCTCTTCGGCCTCCTGAACCTGGGCGGCTTCTTGAGTGGTCTCGAATTCATCGGAGCCCACGTCAAACACCCACGAATCCCCCAACCGCGCCACGGCCGCGTTGGTTGAAGCAAGATTGCTCCGTCCTCGGACATTCCCCAGGAACGGGCAGAACACGACCGGATACTCCAGCCCCTTGGCCCCGTGGATGGTGTTGAGCTGCACCGCCGAGGCATCGGTCTCTAGGCGCATCAGGGTGCTTTCGCCATCGGCATTTCCGAGCGACTCCGGGGCTTCAGAAACCTGGCGGGCCAGCCAGGCGGCCAGCGATTCAGCGCTCCGCAGTCCTTGCTCGTAACGTCCCTGCAAAAGCAGCCCCACGTGTCGCCAGTTGGTGATACGCCGTTCGCCATCCGCGCAACTTAGGTTTCGGGCCGACACCTCGCTGTTGGTGATCCACCGAAGCAATGGCGCTAAGGGGCCAACCCGTCCGAGTTCCTGTTGGGCTTGCAAGAAGCCTTGGAACGCCTCGGCCTGCAGGGTGGGATGGCTTTGAATTTCTAAGACGTAGGCCGTCGATTCCGCACCCAGCGGGCTCACGAGGAAGGCCGAAAGTCGCCCGAGCAATTCCCCATGGTGGTGCAGTGCGGCGAGCAGTTCCAACCATGCGAGGACGTCGAGTGCCTCGTCGCTGTCGAACACGCTGCCCAGACCCTTGCCAGAGGATTGGCAGGTGATACCGCCGGCCTGCAGCGCTCGGCGCACCAGACGAAGTTCCCGGTGGTTGGAGGCCAGCACACCGATGTCTCCGGGCAGCAAGCGGCGGCGTTGGCGGGTGTGACGGTCGGTGATCTCCACAGGTTCGTGGAGCAGGCGCATGATCTCGTGTGCGGTGAGCCGGGCCAGTCGGGGCAGGGCGCGGTACCGGTCGGATTCTGGACTCCATTGAATGACCACGGCCGTTCGTGGCGCCGGATCCCAGATCCGATCTTCGGTGGCCTGGGCGGTGACCGGCACGTACTCGAAGGGCACATCGCCCACCAGTGAATCTGGGAAGCGGAAACTGGGTCCGTAGAGGTGGTTGATGGCCGCAACGAGCGATGGATCGGACCGATGGTTCACTGTCATCCGCGGGGCCGGATGCACCGCCTGAGCCAGCGAGCGGTAGCTGGCTAAGTCAGCGCCCCGGAAGCGGTAGATGCTTTGCTTGGGGTCTCCGATGATGAGGAACGACTCGGTATCGGCGTGTGCAAAGAGCGACTGGAACACCTGAATTTGCAGGGTATCGCTGTCTTGGCATTCATCGAGGATGGCCGCTTTCAGTCGGCTTCGGACCGCCCGGGCCATGGGCCCCTCAGAGCCTTGGTCGGCCAGAGCATTGCGCACGGTCAGCAGGATGTCGTCGAAGGTCCGGACACCCGCCTGGGTCTTGCGCCGCGGGAGTTCTTCTCGAATACGCTCGGCCAGCCGCGAGGCCGGGAGCTGTTTTTCCAAGAACTCTAGTCGCGGGTATTGGGCCCAGAGATCAGAGAACGACGGAGGCAGATTCTTGGCCTGCGAATCACTGAGCGCCTTCCACTGGGCAGTCTCGACTAGGTTCCTGACCAACTTGTCCACGGCGTTGCGGCTGGCCGCCAGCTTCACGGCTGCGATTGCGGCCGGTACCTCCTGGGCGATGCGGGCCACCAGCGCGGACTTGGCATCAATCAATTGCTCGCGGCTCATCGACACGCCCCGCACAACCGCAGCAGGCCGGGCGTGCAAGGTCCGGGCCATTCGGCGGAGGGAAGCCGCATCGGGGGCCTGGGTTTCGGACTCCTCCATGAGGAAGTCTCCGGTGATTTGCTCGAGCAGCGTGTCGCAATTCTCCTGAAGCTTCAGGTCTGGATCGCACGCCAACTCGAGAGAATGCCGACTAATGAGTGACTGACAGAACCCATGGAGCGTCTGAATGGGGGCTAGGTCGAAGGTGCTGAGCGACTGCGTCAGGTGTTCAGTCAACGCCGAGCCCGCTTCAGGGTTTGTCGCCAACCATCGACTGAGAATCCGGGCCTCATCGTGGTCGTCGACCGAGTGTCCCTCGGAAATGGCCTGGGCCGCGGACAGCGCGCGCCGCAGCGAAGCCAGCAGTCGCTCGCGCAGTTCAGCCGTGGCCGCCTGAGTGAAGGTGCTCACGAGGATTTGGTCCACGCGCAGACGCCGTTCGATGAGCAACCGCAGCCAGAGCAGGGTGATGGAGTAGGTCTTGCCGGTGCCTGCACTGGCCTCGATGGAGTGCGTGCCCTGGATGGGCTGCGCGTAGGGATCAAAAGAGTGCATGGTCTAGTTTCCTGTAGCCGCAGTTTTCCACTCGTGCACAAACGTGAGGATCCGCCAGGCGAGCGGGTCCTCCGAGTGTGGTAGCCAGGGGGCGA
>JAPLUF010000370.1 GCA_026397755.1 Verrucomicrobiota bacterium | reverse complement strand
CCGCAGTCGCGGAACCAGTCGATGAAGCGGTCCTGCCATTTGCCGAAAGGGATGCCATTGCGATCAGCAAGGCCTGCCGACATTCGGGAACCGTCCGGAAGGGCTTCGCCCGGATGACGGCCATGGCCATACAAGTGCATCTCTACATTGGGAACACCGGCTCTGAGCATGGCGTCGTAATATTCCATGGCCCAAATGGCGTGGCCGCGGTCTCCTGAGCCCGGGCAGGTCACGAACGCGGGCGGCACGTTTTTGGGGATTTCGGGACGCGCTCCGCGGGCGAAGGGGGAAGGCCCGGGATAGACCAGCACCGTGAAGTCGGGGCGCGCGGAGATGTGGCCAAACGGGCCATTGGTCTGGGTGCGATCGAACTCCGGGTAGAACAGGGCGGCCGGGGCCGACAGTTCGGCGCCTGCTGAAAAACCCATGATGCCAATGCGTTTGGGATCGATGTTCCAACGCTGCGCATGGGCGCGAACCAGCCGGATGGCCTGAAGGGCGTCATTCACCGCGTGCTTCTGGACATCATAGCCGTCGGCCCGCAGGCGGTTGCGCAAGATGATCGTGCTGACCCCGTATTGGTGGAAAAACGGAACAAAGTCGGCACTTTCTGAACCCACGTTCAGCGTCCGATGCCCTCCGCCCGCGGCCAGAATCACGGCCGCACCCGTGTTGAGGCCTCCCTCGACCGTGTGCACCTCGATGGAAGGGTTGTGGATGTTGGTGATCCAACTAATCCGCCCGGCCACCGACTTGCTCAAATTGTAGTGTTCGGCCTCGCGAACCCGGCTGGCGTTGAGTTGAGTGGAATTCGGCGAGTACAGAGGAATGACAATTCCGCCCTGGACGATGGGTTGCGGGGCGTAGGGCTCTGCGTTAGTGGGTCCTGGGCGGGGAACGCCCAAGGGGGCTGGCACATCAACGGGTTGCGCCACCAGGGAAGGGGTACTCCAGACGCTGATGCAAACCAGAACGCCGCCGAGGTGCCGCAAGAAGGAGGAAAGGGGCATGAGTTAAGGAATCAGGATGATCCGTTGCCCAACAGGGATCAATGGCTGTGAGCGTTTCAGTGGTGACCAATTCGGTGCCAGGATTTGAATTCGTGATCATCGGCCCGGGGTTGCTGACCCGTGCAGCGTGTGATCCAGCATTCGAGGTGCGGCGAAAAACCGATGTGTTCCAGGGAGGGTGTTACACCATCTTGATTTGGTTTTCGGTTCGTTTTTTTCGAGCAATAAAAGATGCATCCGAAACAACGTGGCCGTCGGGTAACAAAAAAATCTCCATGGACCGGTGCTGGCAGCTATCGATATCTGTCGGATCCCCGCTAGGTTTCCAATACACAACACAGGCTCACTTCGATACGCAGGGCGCTCATCGCTGAGCGTCAAAAAGCAAATCCGGATCAATTCCAGCCATGATGGTGATGTTTTCTCTTTGTCCCAGCCGTCCTAATCTGGCCGGTGGCGTTCTGTGGCACTCTGCGATTCCCAGTTGGTTATCCGCGATATTGCTGGCCTGTCTGATGTCGGGCCGGGTGCTGGCCGGGCCGCTCGAGGTGCTGGCGACCGACCCTCTAGGATGGCTCGGACTCCGCTCCTCGGACGCGACCAACCGCGTCCAAACCCTTCAGGTGTCCGGCGATCTTGCGATCTGGAAGGAGGCGGCCGTATTCCATGGTGGGAGCTTCGAGTTCCGCGATCCTGCCGCCCCCACCCAGACGGTTCGCTTCTACCGGGTGGCATCGCGGTCGAAGACCAGCGCCGACGATGGCCGCAACCAGTTGCAGGCTGTGGACGATCCGTTCCTGGTTCGCCCGATAGCTGGGCTGTTCGAGAACCCCATCCACTGGGCCAAGTTCACGATCCTGCGCGAGGATTCCACTCGGGTCTGGTTCCAGGATTCGCAGCGATACCGCTTCCATCACGACTATGCCCGTCTTCGGTTGAAACCGTTCCTCGGCATGAGCCGTGCGGAGTTCGATCTGAGTAGCCTGCAGGCGTCTAACCATCTGGCCGTTCTCGGCGCCGTGCTGGTCCCCGGGGATGGACGCCCGGAATACGGCATTCAGATTGTGGGCCAGCAGCCCTGGCCCAGGGATGAGGTGCTGCACTGGCTGCGGCTTGTGCGGGCTGCGGTCCGGGCCCCGGTCGGAACGCAGGTGTGGTACCTACCCACCCCGGAACAGGCGACCGCGGCCGAGTCAGACCGGGAGGCCTTCGCCACCGCCGGCTTCCCTGTCGGATCCGTTGAGCGCTGGCTCTCGCAAGATGCCATCTACTCCGAAGGATGGGCGGTGGGTCGCCTGACTTGGGTCCCGGCGGCCGAGATCCCCGCGGCCAGGGCGTCGGGCAGGCTCCGGTCGACCGACATCCTGCTGACCGACCGCGTGCCCGCTGAACTACCGCCCTTGGCGGGCATCCTCACCCTAAGTCCCTCGACACCGAACTCTCATGTCGCCCTCCTGGCTCAGGGCGATGGCATCCCCTTCGTGTGGTTCGCCGATGCGGCCGAGCGAGAGCGGTTGCGCGGGCTCGTTGGCCGCGAGATCGCGCTGCGCACCCAGCGGGGCTTCGGTGCCACCGCCACCGTGCTCGACTTAGGGTCCGGCCTTGCGGAGGCCCTGCGCCAGGAGTTGTTGGCGCTGAAACAAACCCGGCCCATCGCCTACGTGCCTCGGCAGACGTTGGGCTCAATCACCAACCTTACGCCCCTGTCCCCGGCGGACATCCGCTGGGTCGGCGGCAAGGCTGCACACTATGGCCTGCTGCGCGTGGCTGTGCCGTTGAATTCCCAGCCGGCCATCGCCCTGACCTTCGACCTGTGGGATCAGTTCCTCTCACAGGTCTTGCCTTCCGGTCGAACCCTCCGGGCCGAGATCGACGCGCAGTTGGTTGGCCTCGATCGGAACCCCGAGATTGCGGTGCTCGGGCCCAGGCTGGAAGCCCTCCGTCGGACCATCACCCGTGACGCTCGATTCTCCGCAGCGCAGCAGGCGGCCGTCCTCGGGGCCCTAGCGAACGCGGGCTTCGATCCCAGTTCACCGGGGCGGGTTTGTACGACAGTTTCAGCGGATGTCCCTCCGATGACCTCGACGCCGATGCCGCCGGCCCCTGCGGTTGTGATCCGTCCGAGCCGGAGGAGCGCGGCGTCTTTCGGGCCATCCAGCGCGTCTACGCCAGCTTCTACAACGACAACGCCTTCCTTGAGCGGTGGCGCCGGGGCGTCGTCGAGGCCGAGGTCGGCATGGCACTGCTCGTTCACTATTCTTTCCCCGACGAGATCGAGATGGCCAACGGGGTGGCCACCGTCACCTGGGACGCCTCGTTCGGCAACGTGTCCTTCGATGGCAAGCTGGTCTCCCAGGTAGGAGCCGAGTCGGTCACCAATCCGGATGGAGCCACTCGGCCCGAGGTCGTTGACTTCTACCAGTTCTGGGGATCGATGTCGCTGGCCCTGCGCCAATCTTCCTCGAGGGTGCCGCTGGGTGCCTACGTGATGCCGTGGGAGGGCGACTACCGCCGTCTGGTCGGTCTGCTCGAGTCGGTCGCCAAGGAGTACGCGCGCCGGAATCCTGCCCGCAAACGCTTCGCCCTCGACTTCGAGTACAAGCGGGTGCAACCGGGCCGTCTCGAGCTGAAGCAGGTGCGCCCGTTGCCGTTGGCCGATGAGCGAGCCCCGGCAACGACCACCTTCCTGATGCCCAGCGTCGAGACGTTCGTGGTGGAGGAGGGCGAATACTCGAGCGTCTTCGCCAAGCACCGTCTCAAGTGCCAACTGCGCCTGGCGACCGAGGCCCGCCGGTTGACCGCCGTCGGGTTGGCCACGCCGCCCTTCACCGCCGTCACTTGGGACGCCTCACACCTTGGCGCCAGCTGGATCCTGACCAACGACCTTGCCAATTGGCCGGGATTTGCCCACGCGCTGTCGGCGGACCGGACTAGGGACGCCTGGGTGGTGGGTTCCGGAAGTTTGCGCCGCACCCTCGGCCTATTGATCGACTGGCGGCGTTCGTCCAAGCCGCCCGAATCCGCCTGGGTCACCCTTCTCGACGGATCGGTGAGTCTCGAGGCCACTTACGACCTGCCGCAGCCGGATTTAACCTGGGAGGGGCCCAGCACGGTCACCAACGAAACAGTCCGACTCGTGCCGCTGCGCCGCCCGCCAGGCCCCGGGACGCTCCCGCAATCACGGACGCTTTCACGCACCGGTGGCTTGCGCGTCGAGACCCGGTTCCTGTGGCCGCCGGAACCCCAGGGTCCGACGGCCGGATACACCGCACCCAATCTCGGCTTTGTCGAGACGCGCATCATTGGCCTCACCTCCGAACCGTTGATTCTGCGGAGCGGGGTAGCCCAGACTTACTCTGCAGGGCACCACAACTTCTCCGAGACCTTCCTGTTCGAGCCAGCGTTGGATCCCGGAGTGTCCGCTGCACAGCGGGCCGAGCTTGAGGCGGCCGGCATCCGGCAACTGGTGGCAGAGAAAGGCTTTTTCGAGGAAAACCTGTTCTGGGTGGTCGGTCCTGAGGGCAAGTTGCGCAAGTTCTGAGACCGGTGGATGGGGCAGGGCAGCGTTCGCAAGTGCCTTCGGGTGACAGGCATTCGCGACCCTCAGGGTGATGTTGACGACTGTGAGGAGCGTCAAAACACGTTCCGCGATCGGGTTCGCTGGCTGATAGCTACCTGAGCGACGACCCGACACGGCCCCGAAAACGGCGTTTCCCTGCGGACGCCGTTGTTGAACGCGGGGATTATTGACGAGGAGGCGGATGCCATTGGCGAAGCCGTCGGAACCTTGTTCGGTGAGCGGTTGCACGACGGTGGTCAGGAAGTCAGAGTTTTATGGGTGGACCATGGGTGAGCTTGGGTCGAATGTTTTTTGTCGAACACCCCAACACAGGCACCTCTTGCTCCACCTACGACGACTAATTTGCGGTTCCCAACGCCTGCGGGGTCGGGAAGGAGCAGTCAGAGAGCTAATTGCAGAAAGCTTTTTACACCGGCTATCCCATGAATTTTCTCCGCACCAAGACCTCTCCCGACCCAAGCCAAATTTCATGGATCAACTTCTGCCTCCGTAGGTTTTGCTGCGCTGCCTTCGGAGTCTGGATAAACACCCTCCTGCTTCCCGCACAATCCCTAGACCAGACCGCTCCCCTGCCTCCAGGCGTTGATTGGTCTTTGGGCATGCAAGACGGTGCACACCGTTTCATCGAACGCATCATCGCGGAGGCGCCGGCCAAGCGGGCCTCATCGTGGCACCGGGACACCTCCTCACCTCAGGCCTACGAAGCATCGGTTGCACCGCAACGAAACCGGTTGCGCACCCTCCTCGGAGTGGTGGACCCACGGGTGCGTCCCGTGGCCATGGAACGATTCGGCGACGACGACAATCCGGCTCAGGCGGGATCCTTCGACGGCGGATCCATCTGGCAGGTTCGATGGACCGTCCTTCCGGGTTTCCAGGCGGAGGGCCTCTTGCTAGAACCGCGCGGCACTCCACGGGGTCATCTTATCCTGCTGCCCGACGCCGCCGAGACACCGGAATCCTACGCCGGCCTGGGCGCAGATTCGCCGCGGGCGAAAGCCCTTCGAGCCTGGGTCGCCAGCGGACTTCAGGTGCTTATTCCGACCCTGCTGGACCGGGGTCGTCGATGGTCGGGTAATCCGGATCTGGCCACCCGCCATCCCGCGGTTCCCGCCACCCTGGATCAATCGCATCGCGAATGGATTTGGCGACAAGCCTTCCACATGGGCCGCCATCCCATGGGCTACGAGGTGCAAGAGGTGTTAGCCGGGGTAGACTGGATCGGCCAGCGCTTCGGAACCAACTCCCCGGTGGCTGTCGCCGGATACGGTGAAGGCGCTGCCATTGCCCTGTATGCCGCGGCTTGCGATCCACGGATTTTCGCGACCCTCGTCAGCGGATACTTCACCGACCGCCAGGGGCTGTGGAGCGAACCCATCGACCGCAATGTCTGGAGCTTGCTCAAGGAATTCGGTGATGCGGAACTCGTCTCGCTGGTGGCCCCGCGCGCGGTGTTGATCGAGCACGCCTCCTTTCCCTCGGTGAATGGCGAGAAGGGAGGTATTTCGACTCCGGAACCCAGGATCGTTCGCACTGAATTCGAACGCATCGAAAGCCTGATCCCGAACAATTTCCAGGAGCGCCGCCTGCTGACCGGCCCAGATTGGGGGACGGTGGCCATGCCGCTCACCGACTCCCTGTCCAACCTCGTACTCACCCTCGGACTCTCCACCCTCGCCCCTGCTGCCGTCTCAGCACCGCCGACCCATCACCGGAAAAATTTCAATGCCCAAGACCGGATGAAGCGGTTGGTCCACGGGTTGAGCGCTCTGATCCAACAGCGGGTCCGACAATCCGAACTGGAACGGGACAACCACTTCCTGGGGGAACTCATGCCCGATCGAATGAAGAGTTCCAGAGCCGGCGGGTTGTCTCGCACCCACCGGGTAGACCCCTTGCCCCCGGCTCCGTTCATTGAGGGCAGCCGACGGTTCCGGGAGCAGTTCCGCCGCGAGATCGTCGGCGTTTTTGATGAGCCCCGGCTACCAACTCGGGCAAGGACCCGTGTGGCCTATGATCAGTCACCCAAGTGGGTGGGGCACGAGGTGGTCATCGACGTCTTTCCGGAGTCTTTCGCCTGGGGATTCTTACTGCTGCCACGCGACCTGAAACCGGGTGAGCGACGGCCGGTGGTCGTCTGCCAGCACGGTTTGGAGAATGTTCCGGCCGAGACCATCGAACCTGGTAAATGGGTGGGAGCGAGCGACTTCGCAGCTCGATTGGCCGAGCGAGGATTCATCACCTTCGCACCCCACAATCCTTACCGTCACGGGGAGCGCTTCCGACAACTCCACCGCAAAGCCAACACCGTGGGAGCGTCCCTGTATTCGATCATCACCGCCCAGCACGAACAGTGGCTGTCGTGGTTGGCGACCCGGCCCGAGGTGGATCCCACGCGCATTGGTTTCTATGGGATCAGCTATGGCGGGACCACCGCCATGTTCGTGCCGCCGGCGGTCGAGGGATACGCGTTGTCGATCTGTTGCGCCAATTTCAACCAATGGACCCGCATGGTCGCCGGTACTGAGGACATGGGCTACATGTTCACCGGACAGTGGGAGTTCCCCCATTTCAACATGGGCGGCACCTTCAGCCATGCCGAACTGGCCTACCTGATGTTCCCGCGTCCTTTCATGGTCGAGCGCGGTCATCATGATTCCGTAGCCCTCGACTCGGAGGTCGCCAGCGAATTCGCCAACTCGGAGGTCGCCAGCGAATTCGCCAAGGTCCGTTGGTTGTACGATCAATTGGGACTGGGCAATCGGACCACGATGGAGGTGTTCTCCGGCGGACACTGTATCAATGGCGAAGAAACCTTCCGTTTCCTCCACCGTCACCTAAACTGGCCGGAACCCAAATAGGCACCGGGTCTTGCCGCCTCCATTCCTTCCTCGACCGCTTCCACCACCGATACGAATCGAAGCCCAAGACCCACAAATGTCGGTTGCGTGAACCGCGGGCGAGGTTCATTTTCAGAGTTATCCCGTTGGAATTGCATCGTGTCTCAACGCTTCACTGGTTCTCTTCCAGGCCACCGTCGCCGCTGCGGACGCTCCTCTTGAATTCCGTCTCAAAACGCCAATTCCTATCAGGTTTTTGGTTTTGATTGATGACTGCCAGGATTGATCGAGCGCCTGGCCGAATTTTAAGGGGAGGATTCATGCGGATCCGACGATCGGAGGCCATGATTGGATTCGAAAGCTGGAGTTTTATCTTCCACTCTGAAGCGAACGATTCTTGTTACAGTGAAAATTATCCCGCTATTGATTCTTCTTTCATTAAGGCTGTTTTCCGCCGAGGGAGCCGTCGTCCAGGTCGATTTGCGAACCCGTGACCCCATTACGGGAGTAGCGTGTGGTCTTATCATTGGTGCATGACGTGTGCCGAAAGGGCTGCGGCGATCGTTCCCCGGATGAATCGAGCCCTCGCCGGAGCAAGGAAACTTGGCATGACCGTTGTCTTCACACCGACCAGCGCCATTGCGGCCTACGAGAATTCCCCTCAACGGAAGGCGGCTCAATCGGTGCCCGACGCACCTTGGCCGACACTCCAAGCCGTAGATTATCCCCAGTGCGGCCTTAAAAACGCCTTCTCCTGCCGGTGCGGTCCTGGGATTGATTGCCCGCGGAACTGGGGCGGCGATTCGATGAACCGAGCGCTCGAGATCAAAAAGGGCGATCTCGTGGCTTGGGGAACCCGTGAACTATGGAACATCGTTCAGGCCAAAAAGCTAGAGCGCCTCGTTTACGTCGGAATCGCTGCTGACATCTGCGTTCTTGGCAAGGGAGAAGGCATGGTGCCCATGCGGAAGTTAGGGGTGCCGTGCGCACTGGCCCGAGATCTCACCGACACGGACAGTTACCCACCCGAGGAGGCCCTGGAACATACTTTACGAATCCTAGAAACACAGTTTGCCCCGACGTTGGATTTCGCTGATTTGCTGACAGAGCAAGGGCTATGGCCAGGCACCGAAAGCGTGGAAATGGTGCTAATCCGGCCTTGGGGAAAACCGCGGCGCCCCTATTTCTTCAAAGAGTTCACAACGGTTACCCTGGAATGCGCGCCACAACTCGGACGGGAGATTCGTTATACGTTAGATGGAGTTGAACCGGCGATAACATCGCCCCTCTATTCTCGACCGATTATATTGACCCGTGAGACGACACTGCGAGCCCGTGCGTTTCGGGAGGGAAAGCCCGCGGGACTCCCGAGCGACGCCTTCTACGTCAAACTCCCGGCAACGCCCCCTTCTCCAACACTGCGACTTTGGGAACTCGCACCGACCCGTGTTCGCTATTCCGACTTTAAGAGCGAGTGGCACGTCCCAGCCCAGACCTGGGGACTCATCTTGCGTGGGGTGAATTATTATCAGGGTATCACCCTGCATGCACCGGGAGAAATTGAGTTTGCTATTCCTGCAGACGCCACCCGTTTTGTTGCTTTGGCGGGTGCGGATGACGCGCCAAAGGGTCGGTTCAATGCCCAGTTCTTAGGGCAATATCCGAGCATGACGTTTCAGGTCTTCATCGATGGACGCATGCAGGCCGAGAGTCCAGTTATGCGGATGGGCCAGATGCCCTGGCCGTTTGATGTACCGATTCCCCGCCGAGCAAAGAGACTGCGATTGGTCGTCACCAGTGCGGGAGACGGATCACGCCTCGACATCGGCGACTTTGCTCAATCCGGTTTCATCATTCCAGGCTACAACGGCCCAAAAAACCTATACTGACGGCACCGCTGCCGTCAGGGATGGACCGGGGTTACCAATCGGTAGAGGCGGGATTCTCCTGGGTTGGACCTCGGGATGAGGATTTCGGCGGTGTGATCGCCGACTTCTGCGGGATGATCAGAATGGCGGGTCCAGGCAGCAGAACCCAGATCTGCGCCTTCCAGCCCCGGGCTTTGCAATACGGTGTAGGATCGACCGGCTTTGGCGTCCCACCGCAGACGCACAGGAGCCTCAGAAGAACCAGCCTCCGAGAAACTGCAGCGGAGTCGTAAGAAACTCAGCCGATCCCTGGGATCGGTGCCGGCGAGGAATTCATCGCGGTTCGAATGACCGTCCCCATCGGCATCCAACAGTCGATCATCACTGGCCGGGTTCAGACCGAACCGGCGCTCCCAGGAGTCCGGCATCTGGTCCTGATCGACATTTAGACCTCCGTCCGGGGCGGTACTCGTGAGGACCCACTCGGTGTTGATGATCAGGGCCCCGCTGAAGTCATAGCCCCGCAACCGAACCGTGTTTTGACCCAGACGCAAAGTAGGGGTGGCCTGCCAGGTGGTGGAGTTGATCCAGCGCACGCGATTGGTGTCCTCAGGGCCTTCCACAATGAGTTCCTTGAGATCGATCCAGGCGTTGCCTTGCAGGACTCCGGTGGAGGTCGTGAACAGCGCCACGTTGGTGGATGGGTTGGTCACTCGGAATGGAATCGATGCCGGCAATTTGCTGCGGACGTAGGCCGAGCGCTGCTCCACATAGCCCCGGATGCCTCTAAAATTCTGACCGGCCAAGGCTCCGAAATGATCGATCCAAGGGCCCAGATACTGGATGTTGTAGGTAGTGGTGACTAGGTCGAGCAGGTGTGCCAGGTAGCGACGCTGATTCCCAGGCAAGTTAAACAGGCGTGCTAGGTTGCCCGTGGTGCGATTGAGAGGGGAATTCACCGCCGCACCGAAGTTGAAATCCATGTCCCAGAGGAAGGGCAGTGCCCGGCCGTCGCTGGGTCTGAAATAAATCATGAAGTTGTGCGGATTGTCGAAGGGGTAGGTGTCCACCATACCGAAGAGCGATTGAAAGGCGACAGCCCGCAGCCAAGTGTCCACATCCATGAGACGCTCCGACTCCTGCTCCAAGGCGGAACCGCTGAGGGACAGCGCTTTGGCCAAGGCCATGAGGGGTTCGTGACGGCTGGTGGAGCGGTTGTTTTCTGGGAGGAAGAACCATCGATAGACCTCGGGATCATTGCCCAGGTTGGTGATGTCCACGCCCGTCACCTCGTCGGGTTGGGGGCGTTTGATCGATTCTCGGCCGCCGGTGACCGTGGTGGTGGGGTAATAAACCAGCTCGAGTTTGAATTCGTTGCCGTCGGATCCGTTTTCAAATTGGGAGTCCAGAAACACGTCGCCGTATTTAGCCAAAATCAATAGGGCCGTGCCGGTGAGATCCGTCCGCGGCGGAAGGACATAGACCAAGTCGTCATACATTCCTGGGAGCCCACCGGCGTGCTGAAGGGCGTGCTTGAGGACAATCTCGTCTTGGTCTCCACCCACACCGGTGTAGCCACCAGACCGGTCGATAGAGATCCCGGAATGGACTCCACGAAACAGGTGGTCTGGGGGGAATCGGAGCGTGAATCCAACGCGGCCGGCATCCAACCGCCCTCGCTGGCTGCCCTGCAAATGGACACCCACATCGTAAAAGATTTCCTTCTCATCTTGGATCACCGTGGCGCGGAGGAACTCGTTGCTCATGACGTTGGTCTCGGCGTGAAGCAGCACCAGGTCGGCGGGCGTCATGAGGAGGCGAAGGTTGTGCAGCGATCCCATTCGCTCCCGCCCATCGGCCACGCCTACCAGGGCCCGTGACTGAGGGCCGGCTGCTGGAAACCAGGCGGTTACTCCTCGGCCGTCAGTGGCCTCAACGTAAAACTGCAGGGTCGAAGCCGCAGGCAAACCGGGAATCGTGGCGCTGATTCGACCTGCGCTGTCCGACGAGACGGCCTTGGACTGCCAGGCGGCCCCAGTGACCGACCAGAAGAGGCGCGCGCTGGCGACACCATCCGGGTCCGAGGCGACAACCGTGACCGTCACCGCCTGACCGGCCGCAGGGACGGCCGGTGAGTGACTCAGGGATTCAAAGGTAGGGCCGAGGTTCGCCGTCTTCCGGGAATTGGGGGATCCGGGGGTTCCAGCCCGAGTGGGCCGAGGCAACTCCGTGGTCTTGGCCACGCGGTTAAAGTAGAGCCGAGTGTTCAGTCGCGGGCATCCCTTCAGAAAGCGGGCACGGAACGACACTTCGTACTCACGCCCATTCACCACCGCTTTGTTGCTGGCCAAGGTGGTTTCGATGTGGTTGTGCATGTGCTCGGTGGGACCGGTCGCCACCAGGTGCAGCACATGGTTTCCGGGCAGATTGGGGTCTTCGATGACCCGGCTGAGACGATGGGTCCCGAGGCAGCGCCAGGAAGTAATCCCCAGTTCGAAGTCACCATTCTTCAGTAATGAAATGGCCGTGGCTGTGCCTGGAGATTCCACGACTTGCAGGTCATCGATGAAACATTCCCCAGCATCGAGCAGGCCCAGCACCCATTCGTTCCAGAGCGTAGGTCCAGGGGCGGAGACCGCCCGTGCCCGGTAAGTATGACGAACCCATTCCGAGCGGCTGGATTCGTCGCTGGCTGCCCACGCCTCCGGCGACGCGTTATCGGCCTCGGCATCTCGCAATTCGAGGCTGGAGCCAGCCCCGTCGGCCTCCTCCGGCCAACGCCCGGAATCGGCATATTCCACGAGGTCGGCGGGATTGCCGGCTGCATCAACGAGCACCAGTCGTTCCCCGGAGTTGGAGAGTTTCCCTTCGAAGGGACCAACGACCTGAGTGCCCGGATTTTCGGAGAGCAGGAGCCCTGGGTTTTCAGCGACGAGCAACAGTTGTCCGGCCTTCAGTGTCGTGCCGGCGGGGAATCGGAAGCCGATGCCTTCGGCGAAATTCCAGCCTGACAGGTCGATGTCGGAGGTGCTGCGGTTGAGGAGCTCAATCCAGCTGCCCGAAACCGATCCGTCGGGCGGGTGATAGAGGAGTTCGTTGAGGACTACCTCGCGGTGGAGACGCACCTCGTTGCTTTGTCCCGGACTCGGCGCCGATGGGAAACACCAGGGGCCGGTGCCATCGGGATGGCGAGCCTGGGCTCGGGATTCGATCACTACGGCATCTAGCACGGTCTCTTCGTTCGTGGCTTCCAAGACGAGGTGGTCGCCCCGCTCCGGTCGGAAGCCCAATTGGGACGATGCCACCGAACGAACTCCGCCGGAGGGCAGAATTGTGCCCGTCGGAAAGGTGTAGGCTCCAGCAGAGCTTCCGGTGGAGGTGATCCGGAGACCATCTAAGATCAGGGATTCCAGGCGGGTATTGGCGACTTCGACAAAAAAACCGAAGCCAGGAGCGGCCACCTCGTTGAATCGGAGCCCGATCCGCGAGGAGTCCACTACCTCTAGCACGGCGAGTTCTGCCTCGAACCATAGGTCCGTAATTCCATCGGTGGCTTGATGCAGTTCCACGGCCAAGATATTGGTGCCCGTTCGCAGGCTGCCGGGTGGCAGAGAAATCTCGATGGGTGACGGGATTCCTGGCTGGGAGGCCAGAGCGGGCGTATCGGATTTCAGTGTACCGGCCGGCAGGTTACCCCGGTGCACCTCCCGGCCATTCAGGTAGAAGGCCGCCCCATCATCGTAAGTGGTCCGGAGTTTTAGGCGCGCCCGAGCCAGGTTGGGTGGAACCACGAACCGAGTCCGAAAATAGGCGGCTTGGGTAACCGAAGGGGTTAGGCGGCTATCGGGATTAAAACGACTGCGGGCCGTGCCCTGCAACAGCGCCCGAAAACCTGCCGGATTGGGTGAGGTGGAGTCATTGGTCCAGAGAAACTCGAGTGTGTTGGTACCCGTCGTGAATCCGGAACCGACGTTAACCACCGGGCTGAACGACTGAAACCCTTCGAAGCTCAGGCCGATGCTCCGGCCATTGAGCAGCACGGACGTAATCCGGTTGTCGGCGGCGGCTCGGACTTGGAGTCGCGCGGAATCCGGCGCGAACGCAGAGAGATCGAATTGGGTCCGGTAGCGGTAATTACCGGCCGCGACGCTGGCGGTTCCCGGGTGGACTGGTCCCAGCCATTGCGAGCTGGAATCATTGGCCATCCAAGCCGGATGTCCCTCAATCACCAGGGCCGGGGATGGCGGTGGCGGAGAAACTATTTGTGCGGAGGCTAGTACCGTGTAGTGCGCATCCCGGGTGCCGAGAGTCAATGCCTTCCGAGAATCCGACAATCCAGTTGAAAAGAGGGTAGGGATGGCCGTCTCAATTCCGGTGGGAGGAGAGGCGTCCCCACCAAAAAACGGGGCCGTCGCCGACTTCCAGGTAGGATCTAATCCGTTAGGTGACAACCAATCAGGCCCCGGGGTAGACGCCGAAACCAGGAGCTCCCAGCCTTGGGATGCGGAAACGAGAACGGGCGGACTTTCGGAACCCTGGCTCGGAAAATTGCGGCTGCCTGGGGATCCGCCGCGCTGAGAGCTCGGTCGCCAATGGGACGCGACTGCAGTGGCGGTTGATTCTTCCATTTTGGCCAAGCTGGGGCCGTGTCCATCGGGAGCCACGGGCCATTTTGAGTCCGTGCCATACGAGAGCGTGTCCATCAGCCGCTGGTTGTTATTTCGCAGTTCCAGCGTCTCACCGGAATTAGAGAGGCGCCCTTGATAAGGACCGACCACGTTGGTGACTCCGAGCTCTAAGAGCGCGGCCGGATTAGCGGCAACGACCAATTGAGCACCGCCTTGCAGGACCGTCCCCCGGGGGAACAAGTAGGTGACACCTCCAGCGATTCGCCATCCGGAAAGGTCCATGCTGACCGCCATCTGGTTATGCAGCTCAACCCACTCGAAAAGAGGCTCCCGATCTGCGGGATGGTAGTGCACTTCGTTGAAAACGACGGTGCTGTCGGCCCGTGTGAGCAACGAGCTAGTGCTACCGAGGATTGCAAAGCACAGCTTCCAAAGGAGCATCGCCCGGCGGTGCATCCATGGAGTTCGAGTGAGCAGGTAGGCCATCAGCGAAAGTTTGCGGGAAAAAGACAGGGAGGCGTTGTGACCCGAAAATCCGCCCCGCTTTCCGGCAGCGTCAAGGGTGGAAATCTCTCCTTGAGCCACGCTGGCGTTGTGAGCGCTGACACATTAAGGTTCCTCCATGCGTGCGGAGGTATCCATGAAGCAGGGGGTCCAAAGGGGAGTTCGACGGGGTCTTCGATTTCTCACCGTTTTTCTGGCTACAGCCTGGCTGGGCTCCAGCCCGGGATTCTGGTCTCCGCTGATGGCACAATCCACCGCACCTGCAGCGGTTCCTCGCGGCAAGCCAATCAAGCCTTTAGCAGGCGAGGCCAAGGCGGTGGATCCAAAGTCTGAATCTTCCAAAGCGTCCATTACGACCAATACACCGGTTGCCAAGCACGGGTTTGCATCCGTGGGCTTCGATGTGCTGGCCACCTTCAAGTACGAGGTGCCTGAAGACGCTCCGGCTTCGAAGACCAATGCCCCGGCGGCCGATCCGGATACCCAGATACCTGCCAAAGTGAAGGCGTTCAGCGGTAAGAAGGTGGCTGTGAAGGGCTTCATGCTGCCCTTGAAAGTAGAGGGGGGCCTGGTGACTGAACTGCTCCTCATGCGAGACCAGTCCATGTGCTGCTTCGGTACCGTGCCCAAGATCAATGAGTGGATTGCCGTGAAAATGACCACGTCCGGAATCAAGCCGGTGATGGATCAGGCCGTGACCCTCTATGGCACCCTCAAGGTTGGGGCCATGCGCGAGAACGGCTATTTGGTGGGGATTTATCAAATGGATGGCGACACGGTCGAAGTCCCTCCGGGATCTTAAACCTTAGGAGTCCTTGCGGGCCTCTAAGAAGCGTTTGAGCGCCTGGGCCATAGTACCTCCAAAACCATCCACCTGTTCAATTTCGTGGATGGGTGCGATGCGCAGCCGTTGGATGGATCCAAAACGCCTCAGCAGGGCCTTTTTGCGGGCATCACCAATGCCAGGGAATTCATCCAGGATGCTCTCGCTAATCTTCTTCAGTCGCAGTTGAGCATTGTAAGTGTTGGCGAACCGATGGGCTTCATCTCGAACTCGCTGGAGGAGCTTCACCGCAGCACTGTCCAGCCCGGGCCGTAGCGGATTTTTTTCGCCCGGCAGATAGATTTCTTCAAACTCCTTAGCTAGGCCCAAGATCGGTATGTGTGAGAGCCCGAGCTTTGCGAGTTCGGCACAGGCCGCATTGAGTTGCCCCTTGCCACCGTCGATGAGGATGAGGTCCGGCAACCTCGGGCCTTTTAAGATCTTCGGAACCCAGGGACGTTCGGGAGATTCGGCTGCGATGCCTTCGGGTGGGAGGGAATCTTCCTCCGGATCTTCCTGTTCGAGAGGGGTACTAGCGACGGTGGGTGTCGTGGAATCGTGGAGCTCCCGTTTTAGGCGGCTGTAGCGCCGCTGAATGGTCTCAGCCATTGAGGCGAAGTCGTCCTGGGTGCTAACCGTCTTCATCCGGAACCGACGATAATTGGACCGGTCGGGACGCCCATGCCAGAAACTGACCATCGATGACACAATGAAGGTGCCGCTGATGTTGGAAATGTCGAAGCCCTCGATCCGGGCCGGAGGTTCGGCGAGGCCGAGCAGTCGCCCGAGTTCGCGCAAGTCGGATTCCGGGTGGGCAGCCACAGGCAAGGTGTAGGGAATCCGCTCAAATTTTTCGGTTTTCAGCGTGGTGCGCTTAAGGTCTTCCAGTGCATCTCGGAGCTGGGCCGCCTTCTCGAAGTCGAGGTTGGCAGCCGCCTTGCGCATCTCGCTCTCCAGTTCGCTGCGGAGCTCCTCGGTGTGCCCTTCGAGGAACCCGATTCCGGCGCGGACTTGTTCCAGGTACTGCTCACGGGTGACGTTGGCGATGCAGGGAGCCGTGCAGTGTTGGAGGTGGCCGTACAGGCAGTGCCGGTAATCCGACTCATTGGGGTGCAACGGACGGCAGCCCCGTAGCTTGAACTTTCGCCGCATGAGAGTCAGCGCCCGGCGCACGCTGCCCGAATGGGCGAAGGGACCGAAGTAGAGGCAGCCGTCGTCTTTCCGCAGGCGCGTCAGCGTGAAGCGGGGAATCGGGTCGTTGAGGTTGACCTTCAAGAGGAGGAACTGCTTGTCGTCCTTGAGGTCGATATTGAAGCGCGGCTGAAATTCCTTAATGAGCCGGCTCTCCAGCAGCAACGACTCCGCCTCGTTCTTGACCATGTGCCAATCGAAGTCGTGGATGCCATCGACCAAGGCGTTAAACTTGAGATCCCACCCCATGCGTCGCGAGGGGTGAAAGTACTGGGAGACCCGCTTGCGAAGGTCGCGAGCCTTCCCGATGTAAATGACCGTGCCGAATCGGTCTTTGTGCAGGTAGACACCAGGACGGTGCGGTACCGTGGACAATTTATTTCGGATGTGGTCAGTGATCGGCATGGGCCCCGGACGGCGAGTTCCGGACCGGACCGACAGCATTCACTATTTCCTGGAGTTTCGCCAGTCGGAGGCTGCGAAGAAACCCGACTAATCCGATGAATCCGCCGCGTTGGCCCAGCTATTTCAGGTCTTCGCCGGCGAGGCCGCCAACGGTCCAGTCGAGGTTGTAAATGAGCTTGGCTCCGTCTTTGAATGGCGCATTCAGCCGGTCGTACAAGGCGAATTCGCTATGCCCGTCCACGAAGAGCAGCGACATGCCCCGCGGTCCGTGCGCGGCGGCTCCGGTGCCCTTGTAAATGTCGTTCCACTTCCCCCGATTGCTGGAAAAGCAGGGCGAGATGGCTTTCTTGGTCGGAGACTGAACCTCGGAGACCTTGCGAACTTGAAGGGCGGAGCTGTCGTTGTTGTGGTAGAACTGGTTGTAGTAGTAATACGAACAAGGGAAGAGCAGCTCGTTGGTCTTGATGGGGTAATTGTTGGCCATCGTCCATTCGAGGTTGAATCCACGCCCTTTTTCCGACGGGCAAAAGTAGAAGGATCGCGCGTTGGTGCTAATGTAGGGATCCATTAGCTTGAGGTAATCGATGAACCCCATTTGGGGCCAATCGCGACCGGAGTAAGGAAACCGGTCGTTCGAGTCGCCGGTGTACATGGCGAAGGTCATTCCGATTTGGCGGAGATTCGACGTGCAACGCGCCTGCAAGGCCTTGGTCTTTCCTTTGGCCAGGGCGGGCAGGAGCATTCCGGCCAAGATGGCGATGATGGCCACGACCACCAGCAGCTCGATGAGAGTGAAGGCGAGCTGGGAGGAGGTGCGAGTCAACGTTGAAGGCTTCATGGCGAGGATCCGGAGAATGGTTTCCATCCAACTCCTCGAGAACAAGGCAGGCAACGGCAAAAGAATCGGTCTGAAACGGTGCCGTGCAATCCAGGCATCCACCGGTCGATGCCTGCCAATTCCAGAAGCGACATTCCGCGGCCAGAGTTCACACTGCGCTTATGTGGCTGCGGTTCCGAGGGTGGTGCTTTTTTTATGCGTCGGCGATGGCCTGGGCGGACGCCCGATGGATTCCGGTGACGGAGTTTCATTCGTTTCAACGGGAGTCGTCCAATAGTTCTGCGTGGGTCTCGCAGGAGTGGAAGTCTTCGATACCGTTCCGCGAATTGGTGGTCTCATGGAATCTTCGCACAGACGCCGATCTGGAGATCGAGTGCCAAGTCCAGACCGCAGGGCACTGGAGCCGGTGGTGGCACTTGGGACATTGGTCTTCGTCGCAGTCACCCACGCGACGAACCAGTGTTCGCGGTCAGCGCGACGACTCAGGCTCAGTAGACACAGACACGCTGGTGCTGCCAACGGCTGGGCAAGCAGTTCGACTGCGGGTGCGATTCTCGGATCCCACCCAGACATTGGCCGTTCTGAAGCGGATGGATCTGGCCTTGTGGTCGCCCGCCACCCGACCCGAGGAGCCGACTCCGGCCGCACTGGCGATCCCAGCCCATCGCTCCCCCCAAGGGCTAATCGAAGTTCCCAAAAAATCTCAGGCCGATTACCCGGAGGGTGTGACCCAGTGGTGCAGCCCAACCAGCGTGGCCATGCTCATGGCTTACTGGGGGCAACAAACGGCCCACCCGGAATGGGACCAGGATGTCCGGTCGGTGGCAGCCGGCGTGCACGACCCCGGGTGGCCGGGCACCGGCAATTGGTCCTTCAACGCCGCCTATGCAGGCAGCAGGCCGGGTTTGCAGGCTGCGGCCATCCGTTTGAGCGGAATTGCCGATCTGGAGGCGTTGTTGAACTCAGGGATTCCCGTGGCGGCATCGGTTTCGTATGCGGTGTTAAAGGGGAGCTCAAAGCCAGAAAAGGGCGACGGTCATTTGGTCGTGGTCTGCGCGATATCAAGAGCGACGGTGAGCGTCAACGACCCCGGTGTTCGTTTGAGCCGGGTCCGGAGGGATTTCTCCAAAGCATCATTCCGAGACGCATGGGCTGCATCGCATCAGACCGTCTATGTGGTTTGGCCCGAAGGGCGAGCATTGCCGGTCAGTCCATTGGGGACTTGGTAGCTGCTAGCGCCGTTGCCATCGTCGCCATCATTTTCGCCCATCGCAGCGACGGCAGAATCAACGAGCAGGGAACCCGTGTTTTGGTTTTCCGTCGCCCGCCTCGCAGGGCTATACTGGCTGCATGGCGCTGATGGATGAAATGACGGAACTGGGGCGACGAGCCAAGGCCGCATCGCGTGAATTGGCCCGGTTGTCGGCCGATGAAAAGAACCGCTGCCTCCGGGCGATGGCCGACGGTTTGGTTGCGGCTGGGCCACGTCTGCTCGAGGCCAATGCGCTCGACTTGGAAGTGGGCAAGAGCCTCGGACTGACCGGAGCCATGATGGATCGTCTGGCGCTGAATGCCGACCGCATTGCCGCCATGGCTCAGGTGTTGCGTGAGGTGGCGGCTCTTCCGGATGCCGTCGGACGTGTGCTCGACACGCGTGATCGCCCGAATGGACTCCGCCTCCGCAAAATCACGACGCCGATTGGAGTGGTGGTCATCATTTATGAATCCCGCCCCAATGTGACGGCCGACGCGGCCTCGCTGTGTTTCAAGACCGGCAACGCCACCATCCTTCGGGGCGGCAAGGAGGCATTGAATTCCAACCGGTTAATCGCCGAGACGTTGATCACGTCGGCCAAGTCCGTCCTGCCGAGTTTTCCGGAGCACGCCATCCAAGTGGTACCGACGGCCGATCGCGAGGCCATTCCAGCCCTCTTGTCATTGACCCAGTACGTAGACCTTTGCATGCCCCGAGGCGGTGAGGGATTAATCCGAGCGGTGACCGAATGCAGCAAGGTGCCGGTGATCAAGCACTACAAGGGCGTCTGCCACGTCTATGTGCACGCGGCGGCCGATTTGGGGATGGCCGAGGACATCGTCTTCAACGCCAAATGCCAGCGTCCCTCCACCTGCAATTCCGCAGAAACAGTATTGGTCGACCGGGCGGTGGCGGCGGACTTCCTGCCACGCATGGCGGCTCGGTTGGCAACCAAGTCCGTCGAGTTCCATGCTGACGCAGAGGCGCTGCTATTACTCACTGGCGCGATTTGCGGCACAGCCAGCGTGGCCCGGGCTGCGGAGCCTCAGGACTGGGAGACGGAGTACAACAATTACATCCTCAACGTCGCGGTGGTGGATGGTTTGGATGCGGCCATTCATCACATCCACCGACATGGTTCAGGACACAGCGAAGCCGTGGTGACCGCCAATTCAGCGGTGGCAGAACGTTTCTTGGCCGAGGTCGACTCGGCCGCCGTCTACTGGAACGCCTCGACACGGTTCACCGACGGCGGCGAGTACGGTATGGGGGCTGAGATCGGCATTAGCACCGACAAGATCGGAGCTCGGGGACCAATGGGTCTCGATGAACTTTGCAGTTACAAGTGGCAGGGCTTCGGCACGGGCCAAGTGAGGGCCTGAAAAACAATCGGCGCGGAACAAACCCGAGGGTTCGATCTGCGCCGATAATGGGAGTTAGAGTTTTTAAAACCCGTTCAGGCTGCCGCCGGGGCCGCGCTACCGAAACCCGGAAGCTTCGGAGGTACAGGCTTGATCACCTCGGGCAACGGGGTTGCGGCCTGAGCCCCGCTCGGGGGTTCCGGCTTGTCGGGGCGCGGTGAGTGAGGGGTGAAAGTGCCAGTACGTACGATGTCTGCGACTTGGGATCCTTCGAGAGTTTCGTATTCCAAAAGCGCCCGGGCGACCAGTTGCACCTTGTCCCGATACTCGGTCAGAATAGCGTTGGCCGACTTGAAGCCGTCATCGATAATGCGCTTCACCTCGGCGTCGATCCGTAGGGCGGTTTGTTCGCTGTACTCCTTGGAGCGCATCATATCACGACCCAGGAAGACGTATTCTTGGGACTCGCCATAGAGCACCATGCCCAATTGATCACTCATGCCCCAGTGCATCACCATGGCTTTGGCCATTGAGGTGGCTTGCTGGATGTCGCCGGAGGCTCCGCTGGAAATATCGTCCGTGAACATTTGCTCGGCGATGCGGCCGGCCATGGTCACTGCAATGAGGTCGTTGAGCTCTTTGAACCGGCGGTTGTGGATGTCTTCTTTCGGCAGGTACATCGTGGCGCCCAGTGCCTGACCTCGAGGAATGATGGTCACCTTGTGCAAGGGATGCGTGTGCTTGAGCACCACATTGACCACGGCGTGGCCGGCCTCATGCCAGGCTGTGCCGGTCTTTTCCTCTTCAGACATGGCCATGCTGCGGCGCTCACGGCCCCAGCGCACCTTGTCACGAGCCTCTTCCAACTCGTTCATGCATATGGATTTCTTGCCGGTCCGAGCTGCCAGCAAGGCTGCTTCATTGAGCAAGTTGGCCAATTCAGCACCTGAGAAACCAGGAGTCCCACGGGCGATGACCGAGAGGTCTACCGCGCCGTCGAGTTTCACATTTTTGGCATGCACCTTGAGGATGGCCTCACGCCCGCGGACATCGGGAAGATTGACGGTCACCTGACGGTCAAAACGACCGGGGCGGAGCAGGGCGGGATCGAGCACATCGGGACGGTTGGTGGCCGCGATGATAATGATGCCTTCTTGGGTGTCGAATCCGTCCATCTCCACCAAGAGGGCGTTGAGTGTTTGTTCGCGTTCGTCGTTGCCACCGCCGAGACCGTGACCACGGCTGCGTCCCACCGCATCAATTTCGTCGATGAAGATCAAACAGGGGGTGTTCTTGCGAGCCTGCTCGAACATGTCGCGGACGCGGCTAGCACCGACGCCAACAAACATTTCCACGAAGTCGGATCCGCTAATGCTGAAGAAGCTGGCATCGGCCTCACCGGCGATGGCTTTGGCGAGCAACGTCTTGCCGGTTCCGGGCGGGCCCACCATTAAAATGCCTTTGGGAATGCGACCACCCAGCTTCTGGAACTTTTTCGGGTCACGGAGGAATTCCACCAATTCGGAAACCTCATCCTTGGCTTCTTCGACACCGGCCACGTCCTTGAAGGTGGTCTTGTTGCGGTCTTTGGTGAGGAGTCGGGCCTTGGATTTACCGAAGCTGAGGGCTCCTTTGCCCGCCGCCTTGATCTGACGCAGAAAAATGAACCAGATGAGAACACCACCCAGAATCAACGGTGCGGCACTCATTAAGAACGTGGTCCAGTTGCCGGAGCGTTCAACCGAGCGGAAACCGTGAACCTCGTAGAGGTTGTCTAACTTTTGCGGGGTAACCCGCATTTCCACCCGAAACGGCACAAGATTAGTCCCACTCGAATCGGAAGGATATGACCCGCGAACCACTTCCAGAATTTGCTGGGGGTTGTTTTCGATGACGCCATCCCGAACGAGGTTCGAATTGACCAGTTGGAAAAACACCTGCGGAGCGATGGTTTTCTCGGCTAAGCCACGAGATTGCCGGTTCCAGATAATGAGCGCCAGGCCCAACAAGATGAGAGCAGGCCAGATTAACCAGTTTTGATTGGGGATTTTGGGCTCCCCTGGTCGGTTACCTCGGTTGCCCTGCGGAGAAAGGTCCTCAGACATGTATTATGGGTTTAATGTATCAGTCATCAGGATCTTGCGCAAATATTGGATCTCAATCATTCACTTTAGACCCACTGGGGTGTGCGAGCGGTCCGTGTCTGCCGACACTGGCGCTTTCGGACAAATCGCCCAACCTCGGAGGTGCCTGGGTGAGGCAACGTTTGCAGCAAGAATCCGAGATTGTAGCACGATGAGTCTACAATTACCACGAGCCTTCCAGGACCACGAGCCTCCTCGGTCGGGGCCGATCTCCGGGCGGTCGAGTTATGGGGTTTCGCGGCTTTCCGTCCCGCGATGCTCCGGCTAATACTTCGTTAATTCGGGCATTTGTCAAATTGTAAAAACTTTGAGCGCTGTCTCGACAGTTTTTGTGGCAACTTTT
>JAPLUF010000175.1 GCA_026397755.1 Verrucomicrobiota bacterium | reverse complement strand
TCAAGAGATCCGCCACCAGAACCGCTACCGCAAGCCCACCTCACCTGAAAACACCCCAAAAACATTGGCCGCTATCTAACTGCCATTCGGGTCGGTCCCACCTATTTACACAAAAGGGGACACTGTATCATATTTTGAAGTGATGGGCGATAGGCTCTGAAGGGAAGCGTTTTTTGCGGCGCGCTGTAAGGTAGAGCTCCGCGGGACCGGGCCTGCGCGCGCAGGGAAACTCGGGGGGAGGATGGGCTTTTCGCGCTGTGCGCGAGGGGAGGGTTTGATCGCTTCCAGTGCTTGCTCCGGCCCGGTCCCGCTGCTGCTGGGAAGAGGAGGGCGGTTGAGACTGGGGTTTTAGCTCTGCGCAGTTTCGGGGGTCCGAGAGGGACTCAACTCAGGATGGCGCGGACGACGGAGCCGTCGACGTCGGTGAGGCGATGGTCGCGGCCGCCGTAGTGGTAGGTGAGGCGCTCGTGATCGAGGCCCAAGCAGTGAAGGAGGGTGGCGTGGAGGTCGTGGATGTGGACGGGGTTTTCGATCGCCTTGGCGCCATGCTCGTCGGTGCGTCCATGAGAATGCCCTCCGCGGAGGCCGCCTCCGGCCATCCAGACTGTGAATCCTTGATGGTTGTGGTCACGGCCGTCGTCCTGGCGGCTGTCGGGGGTGCGGCCGAATTCGCCTCCCCAGAGCACCACGGTGTCGTCGAGGAGGCCGCGGGCGGCGAGGTCTTGGATTAGCGCGGCGGCGGGGCGGTCAAGGGCTCGGGCGTTCTTGCGAAGCGAGGCCTCCAGGTTCCGGTGCTGATCCCAGCCGCCGAGGTTCACTTCGATGAATCGCGCGCCGGCTTCGGCGAAGCGGCGGGCGAGGAGGCATTGCCGGGCGAAACCATCAATGCCGGTCTCACCGATGCCGTAGAGGGCGCGGGTGGCCGGGCTCTCCCGGGAAAGATCGAGCAGGTCGGGGACTTCCGACTGCATGCGGAAGGCCAGTTCGCTGGCCTCGATGGCCGCTTCGATGGGGCTGTTGGCTTCCGGGGCCAGCATCGAGCGGCGGTCCTCGTTCATGGCCTGGATCAGGTCGAGCTGTCGACGCTGCTGGCTGGCGGTGAGTTGCGGGTGGCTGACGTGACTCATGCCCGTGTCGGCCGAACCCTCTCGGCCCGATCCGATGCGCGTTCCCTGGTAGATCGCCGGCAGGAAGGCACTGCCGTAATTGGCTGCACCCGACTGGGCCGGAGGGCTGATGCTGATGAATCCGGGAAGGTTGTCGTTGGCTTGGCCTAGGCCGTAGAGAACCCAGGACCCCATCGAGGGGCGAACGAAACGGGCGCTGCCGGTGTGCAGTTGCGTGAACGCCTGCGGGTGATTGGGGATATCGGTCCGCATGGAGTGGACCATGCAGAGCCGGTCGGCCTGGCCGGAGAGGTGTGGGAAGAGTTCACTCATCCAGAGGCCCGATTGTCCGTGCTGCCGGAAGGCGAAGGGTGAACCGATGAGCCGGGTGCCCTTGCCGCGGCTGGGTCCAGGTTTGCCATGGTCTAGGCGCAGGCGGGGTTTGTAGTCGAAGGTGTCCTGGTGCGAGGGCCC
>JAPLUF010000148.1 GCA_026397755.1 Verrucomicrobiota bacterium | reverse complement strand
GGCGCGGAGTGTGAGTGCTGGATGGGTGCACAGCGTGGTGCTGGGTGCGGATGGCAAGGCTTACAGCTGGGGTGGCAATGCCGCAGGTCAGTTGGGAGATGGCAGCACGGAGAGCCGGCTGGAGCCGGTGCACTCGAGTGGCCTGAACGTGCTGGCCCGGAGTGTCGGTGCTGGTTGGGTGCACAGCGTGGTGCTGGGTGCGGATGGCAAGGCTTACAGCTGGGGTGGTAATGCCGCAGGTCAGCTGGGCGATGGGACTGTGGAAGAGCGGTCTGTGGCCGTGGCGGCGGTGGGTATGAGCGGGAACTTGAAGTTCGTGGTGGCTGGGGGTGAGTACAGCCTGGGACTGGGAGAAAACGGAGTGGTGTATGGTTGGGGAGCCAATGAATCGGGACAACTGGGCGATGGAACGAAGGTGAACCGCCGGAGTGCGGTGGCCGGAGTGCGCGGAGAGATTCGCAATGGGTTGCTGGTGGGGAGTGTGAGTGCTGGTGGGCAGCACGTATTAATTTTAGCTAATGGTGAGCCGGTGCTGGAGCCACCCGAGGTGTTGGCTGGGAGTTTGAGTGGTGTGTATGGGAGTGCAGTGAGCGGGAGGATCGAAGCGAGTGGCCGATCGATCCTGGGATATGCAGCGGTAGGATTGCCTGAGGGTTTAGTATTGGACCCGACCACAGGAGTCATCACAGGCGTGGCAGGTCAGGTGGGATCCTTCTCGGTGACGGTGAGCGCGCGGAATGCAGCGGGGACCGGCACAGGGACGTTGACGATGCAGTTTGGGAAGAAGGAGTTGACGGTGAGTGGACTGAGCGTGTCGTCGAAGGAGTACGACGGAACGACGTTGGCAACGGTGAGCGGTACACCGGTGTTGGTAGGCGTGGTAGGCGCCGACGCGGTGAGCCTGACCGGGCGAATGGTGGGTCAGTTTGCCGACGCATCTGCGGGAGCTAGCAAGCTCGTGTTGGTGTCCGGCTATTTGTTGAGTGGGGCCAAGGCTGGTAACTACTCCGTGGCCTCCACACTGACGTTGACCGCGGACATTTTGCCTCGTCCGGTCTCGTTGTCTGCTGTGGCGGCCGTATCCAAGAATTACGACGGCACTGCTCTGGCTGAGCTCTCGGGTTTGAATTCCTGGGTCAATGTGTTGCTAGGGGATTCCATTAAAGCCGACGTGATCTCTGCGGGCTTTGCACAGAGTTCTGTAGGCGCGAACATTGTTGTCAGTGCGAGTCTTCAGTTGGCCGGTGCCTCGGCTGGCAACTATCGGTTGATTGCACCGACAGGTCTTCGGGCTGACATTCTTCCCGCGCCAGTCTTGATTCAATTGGCTGGCACCCTCCAGACCTACACCGGATCAGGGCTTCCGGTGTATGCGGTGACTGTACCCGAGGGTGTTCCGGTCTCGCTCACCTACAACGGGCGAACCGACCTGCCTGTGGCCGCCGGGACTTATGCCATCGCGGCCCGGGCCTCGAGTGCTAATTACCTGGGAGTCTTGTCAGGAGCCATGCAAATCCAGCCCAAGACGGTGCGTGGCATCGTCACTGTCCAAGACAAGCCGTTTGATGGCTCGACGCTGGCGACCGTGCTGTCCCGGGGGTTGGATGGGGTTGTTGCGGGCGATGCAGTGGCGCTGCAACTGACCGAGGCGCGCTTCAATGATCCGTTGATGGGAGTTAATAAGACGGTGATTCCCATCGGGTCTACTATTACGGGTGCCTCGAGTGCCAACTACCGACTGGGCGACGTCTCGGTGGTGCCGGCTGCCATTCTGAACAATTCGCCGGTGTTTTACGCCTTCCCTCGGTTGGTGGCTGTTGAGGCCAAGACGATGCAGGAGCTAATTACCGCCCGTGACACGGATTTGCCTCAGCAGACGTTGACCTACCGTCTGTTGGAGGCTCCCAACGGGGTGACCCTCACGGTGAGTGGGCTTCTTCAGTGGATGCCCGAACGCGCGTATGTTGTCGGTGAGTATCTGATTTTGGTGGAGGTCAGTGACGGAGTGGCCAGAGTCCAAAAACGTGGGGTCATCACTGTGGCCAGCACGGGCCTTGACCCTGTCGTCATTCCAATTGCTGACGTGTCTATTAATGAGAACTTTCCGACGGTTCGCCCGTTAACGACGCCGGATCCAGATCTCAAGGGAACACTCACATGGTCTCTTATCCAGGGACCTTCAGGCTTTTCGGTCAGTGGATCGGGCCAGTGGAGTTGGCAGCCAGGGGAACACTTGGGCGGGACGCGATGGACGATTGTGGCCGAGGCGACGGATGGTCGATTGACCAGCCGAGTGGCCTTCAAGGTGCAGGTGGATGAGGATAATCAGCCGCCGACGTGGTTGCAGAATCCTCCCCCGGTCGGGTTGGAGGGGCAGGAGATGGTGTGGCAGCTGGTGGCCAGCGATGCGGATGATCCGATTCAAGTGTTGAGCTACCGCCTGGTCGAGGGTCCGGCCGGGTTGACGGTAGCCGGAAACGGTTTAGTGCGCTGGAGTCCGACCGAAGCTCAAGGGCCCAGTACCAACCGACTTCAAGTCGCCGTCAGCGACGGACTGGTGTCCGTGACTAATTTGTTGGAGATCCGTGTTATCGAGGTCAATCAACCCCCCGTCTGGTCTGGCGACGCGACGCTGACTCTAGACGAGGGCGCGTTGCTGGAGCGTTCCGTGTTGGCTACCGATGCGGACAGGCCAGCCCAGACACTCGCCTACACATTGGTCAGTGGCCCGGTGGGTGTGAGTCTTTCACAAGCGGGCTTGATGCAATGGCGCCCCTCGGAGGCTCAAGGGCCTTCGACCAATGTGGTGCGCGTCACCGTGAGTGATGGGGTCGAGGCCGTGGCTCGCGACTACACTCTAGTGGTCCGAGAGATAAATCAGGCGCCCGTCTGGGGTGCCGAACCGGCACGGGTGATTCCCGAAGGGAGCCCCTATCAATTTCGCTTAGGAGCTACCGATCTCGATCTTCCCGCGCAGAGCTTGGTCTACCGCCTCCTCTCTGGTCCCGTCGGCTTGAGTGTGAACGCCGATGGCCTGGTGCAGTGGTCGCCGACGGAGGCGCAGGGCCCCAGCACCAATGAAGTCGTGGTGGCGGTGAGCGATGGGATTCTTTCGGTGACCAATCGGGTGCGCATTCAGGTTCAAGAAATCAACGCAAACCCTGTGTGGTTCGGGAGCACCACGGTCCGATCCACCGAGGGTCAGACTCTATCATTCCAGCTTCCGGTACAGGATGCCGACCTGCCTCAGCAGGTCTTAAAATTCACCCTGGATTCAGGACCCGTTGGGTTGCAAGTGAGCACCAACGGCCTCCTTTCTTGGACTCCCACCGAGGCTCAAGGACCCTCCACCAACCAGGTTCGTCTCCGGGTGAGTGACGGAGTGGTGGCCATTGCCCTAGAGTTTCAGGTGACGGTGGCCGAATCCAACGCGGCCCCGGTGTGGACCACCGTGGTCGGCACCCGCCGGGTGAGTGAGGGTTCTCTGATGACCTTCACCGTTTCGGCCACCGATTCAGATTTGCCGACCCAACCTCTGACTTACCGTTTGTTGAGTGGGCCCTGGGGATTGACCGTGTCCAACGGAGTCGTTAATTGGCGACCGACGGAGGTTCAGGGACCCAGTACCAACCGGGTGAGCATTGGTGTGAGCGATGGGGTTGTCTCCACGCCGTTGGAGTTCGATGTCATCGTTCGCGATGCCATCGTCGGATCGCCGGGTCCTACCCTGGGGCTATTGGTGCGTCCCGATGGTGGATTGGGTTTGCGCTTGAGCGGCATTGCCGGTGGGCGTTATCGGGTGGAGCAATTGACCGTTCTGGGTGGGACGTGGGTTCCAGTGCCGGGTCTGTCCGAAGTGGTGACCGAGGGAACCAACGCCCCTACTTCGATTCAGCTTCCCGCCAATGCCGCTCCCGGGCTGTTCATCCGCCTCCGTAAGCTCTAGGGCGAATCCTTGAACGGCGGGGTGACTACGTTTTGCGTGTCTTCAGTCACACCCCCGCAGGTGAGGTCAGTCTCTGAAGACGAGAAAGACGGGGCTCACCGCTTTCATGCGATGGTGGTTGTGGATGGCTTCCACGTGCGCCTCGTTTAAGACTTGGCCCTGCGGCACCAGAAGCATCCCGGACAGGGTCTTCACTCCGGCCGCCAGCGTCATGCCGGGTTTGAGTTCAAGCAGGGTAATCTCCCGTTCCTGGCGTGGCAGTGACGCGTGGGGCAACGCGCGGAGCAGTACTTGCACCGCCTCGGGATCGAAGCGCCAGCCACTCCCCAAGGTGAGCATCTCGACCGCCGCCGCGTGAGGCGCCTGCTGTTCGGCATAGGCCACGGCCACGGCGAGAACCCGCGCAAGCCAGGGGATTTCTTTGCCTGCCAGCCGGTCTGGATAACCGCGTCCATCAAACTGCTCGTGATGTCCGCGGATGACCCGACCCACGTGCTTCAGGTTCGCCGCGAAATCGACCAACTCCTCACCGAGGATTGTGTGTTGCTCGATGATGGCCTGCTCGGTCGGACTGAGCGCCTCGGAGTGTTGCATCCACTTGCGGATGAGTCCGCGGGAGGTTCCCACCAGTCCGATGTCGTGGAGCCAAGCGGCCAACTCGAGCGTCTGGCGGTCGGTCTCGGAGAGCTTCAGGAGGTCGGCCATCGCTCGGCACAGTCCGAGGACCCGGCGGGCCTGGGTGCCCAGAGTGGGATAGAACGACTGGAGCATCTTCAGGCAAAGCTGAACCGAGTGATGCAAATTGAGTTCCAGCGCCTGGTTCATTTCGGAGAGCCGCTGACGGTGATCGGCCTCGGCAGAGACGCGGGATTCCAGCGTCTTGTTGAGTGAGACCAATTGCTCGTTCATCACTAGCGTGGTCGCTTGCAAGACCGTGTTGCGCACGATCAGGTCATGGCGCTGGATGGCATTGCGCACCGTTGCCAGAAGTTCTTCGCGGATCCATGGCTTAACCACGAAGCGGTAAATCTCTCCCTTGTTAATGGCTTCGATGACCGTGTCGAGGCTGAGCACGGCGGTGATGAGGATGCGGGTGGCGTCGGGTTGGAGTTGCTTGGCTTGGGCCAGAAAATCCAGGCCAGTCATCCCCGGCATTTGATAGTCGGAGATGATGACTGAGAACGCCTCTGTCTTGAGAACCTCGAGACCCTCCTCGGGCGATGAGCAGGCCGTGACTCCGTAGTGCTCCCGCCGCAGCGTCTGCCGCAAGGCGATGCGTACAATTTCCTCGTCATCCACGACTAGGATTCGCTTGAGAGAGGGCTCAAACAAGGCGTCGGGTGAGTTCATCGGCTGGTGTTGGGGTCGAACAATTCATCGATCTGGCGCTGGAACTCGCTCTCCTGAAGGTCCGAAGGCAGGGTGAGAGTGGCGTCTTTGAGCCAGGCGCTGTGCACTTCATCTTCATTCTTACCAATGATTTGCAGGATGGACTTCACCGGGGGTTTGCGTTGGCGGACTTCACGGAGCAATTGCCCGATGCGATCCGAAGTGTCGGCGGCCACCTGCACTAGCACCGCATCGAACTCGTAATCGTGGGAATCCAACATCTCGAGCACCTGATTCTCCTGGCTCTCGGCAACAACGAAGAATCCGCCTCGTCGCAGGAAATCAACCGTGGTGTCCAGGGAGCGACCGGCCGCTCCCACCACCAGCAAGGTGCGCCGCCGCCGTTCTTCTCCCTCT
>JAPLUF010000374.1 GCA_026397755.1 Verrucomicrobiota bacterium | reverse complement strand
TGGGCCCTTGGCCGACCCCATCCGGGCCAAGCTGAAGGAATGGATTAAAGAAGGTGCCAAGTGGCCCGAGGGAGTAGTGCTGACGGCTGCCGTGGCGGCGCCAGCTCCGTCGGTTGCTCATCCCGCCCGTCCTGCCCGGCCGGTGCCGCCGCTGCCACAATTGCCCAAGGAGTACCAAGCGGCCTCCTCCGAGGCTTCCGGAATCGCGGCTCTTTCCAAGGCTGGGATCGAAGCTCGACCGATTGCCATCGGAGTGCCCTGGAAGGAAGCTAACTTCCGTCTGAAGGGCCCCGAGGTGACCGATACGACCCTGGGTCCTGTGTCTGGTATCAACAGCTTGGTCGAGCTGCGCTTGGGTAACACCAAGATCACCGATGCGGGTCTCAAGCAACTCTCAGGACTCACCCACCTCCAGACGCTGGGGTTGGAATTGACCGCGGTCACCGACGCTGGGCTTGACCATATTCAGGGACTCCAAAACCTGGTGTATCTGAACTTGTATGGCACCAAAGTGACCGATGCTGGTTTGGCCAAACTCGCGGGGCTCAAGCACCTCCGAAACCTCTATGTCTGGCAAACGCAAGTGACCCCAGAGGGAATCAAAAAGCTCGAGGCAGCGCTGCCGGGGTTGGACATCAACAGCGGTTGGGTTGCTCCTCCGGTCGAGAAGAAAGACGAGACCAAGAAGGACGAGGCCAAGAAAGTTGAGCCGAAGAAGTAGTTTCCGATTCTGGAGTCTTGGCGCTTTGAAGGTGCCCTTGAGGTTTTAGATTCAGACGGTATCGGCTGAATCCTAGCCCCCACGATCGAGTACCCCCCCGGTTTCCGTCACTGGATCCGGGGGGCGCTTGTTTCAGACAAGCTTTCGGCGGCGCAGGTCGGCCCCTCGAATCTCCGGAATTAAGAGTCCGCAGGCTGCCAAGATCATGGCCGCGGCCATCCATCCCATCGTCGCTGGTGACAGCGTTTGGACCGCCTGGAAGGCACAGAGGGGCGCTAGCACCCCTCGAATTCCGGTAGAGAAGGTGTGGACAGCCATGTAGTCGGTCACATGGGCAGGTGGGGCTACCTTGGTGACCCACAGGCCCCAGGCGACGTCACCGCCGGCAGTGGAGATACCGTAAAAAATGGCACCAATAATGAGCCCCACGGGTGTCTCACTCATGAAGAAGGTGGCGATGCCGATAGCGAAACCAGCATTCAACGTGACGCGGAGTCGAAAGAAGTTCATCCGGTCAAACAGGCGTCCCCAAACCGGGCTCATAATCCAGCGGGCAGCATTGGGGATGATCAAGGTGAGCCAAGCGATCTCCGCCGCGCCCAGTCCGAGGCCGAAGCGCGGATTTCCGAGGTATTCTACGCGGATGGGCAGCATGGCGAGGTTGGCGAAACCCATCAGCATCCAGGCCATCAACGCGTTCCGGAACACCGGGTCTTCTCGGACGAAGCGAAGTCCCTGCAGGGGGTGGATGGCAGCGCTTGAATCCAACGCTCGGGTCGGGATGCGACGCACTGCGGCGGCGGCGGCGAAGTAGGCCAGAGCAAAGAGGGCGGTCATCCAACGCCAACGGTCGGAGGCGAAGGAAAAGCTCGGAGACGCGTTGGCGGGTATCAGGCCGCTGCTGAGGATTTGTCCGCCAATCCACGCAAAGACCATGGCCGCTGCGATGCGGACCATGAAGGCGCTGGAATACAATCGGCCCCGTTGGTCGGCCGGGTAATTGTCGTGGTAAATCTGGGTCATCAGCGGGATGGCGCAGGTCGATGTAAGCAAGGCCAACACGCACCCGACGGTGTACACTACCGGATGAGGTAACAGGGTCACCAGCAGGCAGCTCAAGCCTCCAAGGCCTAGTAGGCTGGAGACGGCCCGGGAGGGCTGCAGTCCGAGGTTACGGGCGGCATTGACCACCAATGGAGAGATCAGCAGACCGACGGAAGTGCCGGCCGCGATGAGAGCCTTGGCCCAAGGCCCCAGATCAAAGACCCGTGTAGCGATGAGCAGAAGGAAGGTGTTACCCGCTGTCTCGATGATACCCCCGAAGACCGAGCGCCAGCGCTCCATCCGGAAGGTGATTTGAGCGCGTTCGGCAGGGCTGGTCATGGATTGGGGCCGCTGGGCTCCGCTTCAGGAGCTGCCGGGCGGACCCTCATTCGGACTCCGTCATTGGGGATTTGACGGCATTGGCGATCCGGTGAAGCCATTCCCAGGTGTAGAGCCCGGTGGAGTGGCCGTCTCCCCACAGAGGTTGGACGGCGTAATTGCCGACCCAGGGCAGTTTGCGCAATTGAAAGGATTCCGTCCCATACGGCCTCTGCGGAGGATGGTAGGTGGTTCCAAAAATATCGCTCTCGCCCATGCAGGCGGCGCAGGGGCAGAAACGACGGAGACTTTCTAGGGGGATGAAATCTTCTCGGCCATCCACCCAGCGGATGGCGAGTTCCTGTGCGAAGAGGGTGATGTCGGCCGGTTGCATCGTGCTGACGGTGGTACTGGGTGAGGCCCGCGTCCAGTGGCTTCGGTGTCGTACCGATTGCGAAATTGGTAACTTGCCTCAATTCTATCCCAATGGTGCCACGCTGTTTAATCTTGGTCCTAAGCCTCTGGATGACGGTTTGTGCTGCGAGCATTTCCGAGACGAGCCTGTCGGTCGAAGACATCGTGAAGGGGCTGGTTGAACGACTCAAATCCATGCCGGAGTTGCAGGCGGGTCGAGCGCACGTCTGCCGTCGTTTAACCGTTTTTGATACCCTTGAAGCCGACGGCAAGATTTCTGAGCGCAAGACTAAGGAGTATCGCGTGGCTGTGACCAATGGCGTGGAGACGGCGCGATTGGTGCGCATCGATGACCGCGAGCCGCCCCCGGGCGATGCTCGAAGCGAGGAGCGGAAAGATCGCGAGGCACGCGAGCGGTACGGCAAACACAGCGCCGTAAAAAAGCGTCGAGGCATGGAGGTGATCGATGAGTCGCTCATCCGGCGTTTCGACTACCGATGGGTGGGTTATGAGGTGATTGCCGGTCGAACTAATTACGTTCTGGAGTTTTCAGCCCGACACGCTGAACCGGGTCGGAGCTCGGCCAATGCCTTCGCCGACCGGCTCATGTCTCACTTGCAGGGTCGCCTGTGGATCGACACCGAAGAACACGAGCTGACTCGGGTGGAGGCCCGACTAGGCAAGAGTTTTGACGTGCTCGCTGGGGTAGTGGCCTCGATCCAAAAAATGACACTGTTGATCGAGCGCTTCCGCCTGCCGGATGGGCGGTGGGTAGATGGTCGGTTTCAGACAGCGTTTGAGGGACGCAAGTTCCTCAGCGCGCTGCGCATGCGCTTACAAGTTGAGCAGGATCGCTACGAGACCACGACAGTTAACCCAGGCTGATTCATCGGTGGCGCGAAGACAGCCAGCGATTGGTCTGATCGAGCAGCACTGCGAGGATAACGACCGCGCCAATAATGATCTGCGAGTAGTTCTGGTCGATGCCTAGGATGACGATCCCACTGGAGATTAATTGGATGATTAGGGCTCCCAGCAGGGCGCCGAGAGCCGTGCCTCGTCCGCCCGTGAGACTGGCCCCGCCGACCACAGCTGCGGCGATGACGTTCAGTTCGTAGCCGTTGCCGTCGGCCGACGTGGCCGATCCGTAATATCCCAGCGAGAGCAGTGCGGCGATGCCGGCGGCCAGTCCGGAGACGGCGAAAACTCCAAGTTTTACGCGCCCGGTCTGGATACCGCTGAATCGGCTAGCCGTCTCATTGCCGCCCACCGCATAGATGCGACGTCCGGGAACAGTGCGCGTGAGCCAAAGCCCCCCGGCCACGGCGACCAACACCATGGCCGCCAGCGGGACCAAGGTGAGACCACCGGGAGTTGTCCACTTGACCCCGGAGCGGAATCCCTCCGGGAAGCCACCGGTGCTGAGTCCGTGGGTGAGCACAAAGGCCACGCCCCGATAAATGGCCATGGTGCCTAAGGTGATAATGAACGGGTGAACTCTCAGGGCGACGCTCATGCCGCCGTTGGCCAGTCCGCAGAGCACGCCTGTTCCAAGGCACACGGCGCAACCCAGCCACGCGCCTTGGGTGGCAGACGCAGCCGCGGGCCCCTCCGGTCCGAAGGTGTGGAACACCTGGGCTGCCAACACCCCCGACAGCGCGTAAATGGCCCCCACGCTCAGGTCGATTTGGCCAGCGATGATCACGAAGGTCATGCCCACGGCCATGATGGCGAAGAAGCTCGTGTCTTTAGCGAGTTGGGTGAGGTTTTCGGCGTTGAGGAACTTGTTCACCCGTTGCTTGGCGGCGATGCGGTTCCCATCGGCGTCCTCGGTGAATACTCTTTGGCGCTCACCATTGGGTCCGGTTTCAAAGAGGGGACGCTCGACCGATCCACCGAAGAGGGTCAGCAACGCTCCCAATACAAGGACCACGACGAGTAGCCCTGCTTCGGCCAGTCGCAGGTGCTTCGAAGAGACAATGGAGCTCACGCCCCGAAGGCTAGGCTTTTGCCTGAAAACTGGAAGGGTTCCTCGTTTCCGGTGGGCTCGAATAGCCCTCAGAGCATGGGTCCGTCCCTGCGGTGGACGGGGTTGTTCGGCACAATCCTTTATAAAGGGTCATTGCGTCGGCGCTTTTCCCTTGGCTAGAACAATCAGCCGTGTCGTCCCAGTACACTTTCAAGCAGTCGGTCTCATTCGCCGGAATCGGTCTCCACGGCGGGAACCGCGTTTCGATGAACCTCCTGCCGGCCTTGCCCAACACGGGCCTGCGCTTCCGGCGGATCGACCTCGATGGCGCTCCGGAGATCGAGGCCCGGGTCGAGAATGTCGTCGACACCCAACGCTCTACCACCCTGGGAAAAGGAGCGGTTAAGGTGCATACGGTGGAGCATGTGCTGGCGGCTCTGGCGGGCGCGGGCATCGACAACGCGATCATCGAATTGGATACCAACGAGCCTCCGATCGCCGATGGAAGTTCCCGGGAGTTTGTTCGCCTGGTCAAGGAAGCGGGGCGGGTGGCCCAGGCTGATCCTGTCGAAATTTATCGAGTGACTGCGCCGATCGAGGTCAATGTCGGAGGCTCCCAGATGGCAGTGTTCCCGCATTCGGGTTTCAAGATTACCTGCACGAGTTCGGACAAGGGTGGGCGCTTTACTCAATTCTTCACGCTCGAGATAACTCCCGCCAGTTGGGAGAAGGAGTTGAGTCATGCCCGAACCTTTTGCTTCTACGAAGAAATTGAGTTCCTCATTAAGAACGGGCTTATCAAGGGTGGAAGTTTGGAGAATGCCATCGTTATCCGTGACGACGCCGTCCTGACCACGGAACCGCTTCGGTATCCTGAGGAGTTTGTTCGTCACAAGATGCTCGATATCGTGGGTGATCTGGCTCTAATCGGCCGACCGATCCACGGGCATGTGATCGCTACTCGACCGAGTCACCATGCCAACACGGAGTTGGCCAAGGCGATTTTAGCTCAGATGCGCCGACCCCTGGAGGCCGCTCAAACCTTCGCCCCGCC
>JAPLUF010000179.1 GCA_026397755.1 Verrucomicrobiota bacterium | reverse complement strand
TCGGAATCGCCGCGTCCACCGGAACTGGTGCTGCCGTAGTACTTGTCGAGAGCGGCCGTGAGGTCTGCCTCGCTGGTCACGCGGTACTCGAGGGTCTTACCCAGAGAGACCTGAAGTCCGTCGATGGCTTCGATGTCCGACGGATCGGAGAGGGCCACCACCACGGTGCCCTCTTGCTCAGCGATTGGCACCGCATTGTACTTGCGGGCCACGTGCCGAGGCACGGCGTTAATCACCTCATCCGTCAGACGAATCTCCGACAGGGTGACCATCTCGACGCCGAAGTAGGTCGATTTGGCCATGACGACGAGCGACGCCTCCAACCGTCCGGTCTTGACCAAGGTGTCCACCACGCCTTCGCCGGAGGACTCCGCCTCGGGACGCACCTCTTCGACGGCATCATGAGTCGTGAGACCCATGTCGAGCATGGTTTCGAGCAGAAAATCGTCTTTGGCAGCCACGGTGTCCTCTGGATTTTCCGTCGGCCACGCTCAGGAAAGCGACGGCCTCGGGAAGAAGTGCGGGTGAGTTAAGGAAGAGCCATTAACAATGTCAAACGCGGAGGGCCAAAGGGAGCGTAAATCGTTAAAATTTCTCACCCGCCTCCAACCCTCGTCTTCGCCGGGTCAGGCCTCATGCCAAAACACCCTTTACCACCTCGCCTGCCACATCCGTCAGGCGATAATCCCGACCGTTGTGATGATGCGTCAACCGCTCATGGTCGAACCCTAGGAGATGGAGGATGGTGGCGTGAAAGTCATGCACGTGGACACGATCGGTGGCCACCCGGATGCCCAGATCATCCGAGGCTCCATAAACCGTCCCGGCCTTCACACCGGCCCCGGCCAGCCAAGAGGAAAACACCCAGTGGTGGTGCTCGCGCCCCCGGTGATCGGCTGTGGCGTTGAAGGGAGTCCGGCCAAATTCGCTCGTCCAGACCACTAGAGTGTCTTCGAGCATGCCGCGCTGACGCAGGTCGTTGAGCAACCCGGCTATGGGTCGATCGACATTGGCCGCCAAGGGGCTATGGAGAGTCATGTCGCCATGGGCATCCCAGTTGTCGGAGGAACCGGAATCAATTAATTCGATGAACCTCACACCGCGTTCGGCCAGTCTGCGGGCGACCAGACACTGCCAACCGAAACCCCGGGTGCTCCCCCGTTCTAGGCCATACAGAGCGTGGGTGGCATCGCTTTCGCGGGACAAGTCGAAGAGTTCAGGCAACTCCATTTGCATGCCGAAGGCCGTCTCGAAGGACTTCATCCGGGCTGACAGGAGGGGATCGGCGGAACGGGCCGCACTATGTCGGAGATTCATGCGGTTCATGGCCGCCATCTCCAGTGCTTGAAGTTCTTCGGACGGGGACCGCCTCCGGAGGTTGGCCACCGGTTCCTGGCCCGGCACCACCCAGGTTCCCTGATGGGCCCCCGGCAAGAAATCACTCGCCCAGACTTGTCCTCCGGCATACGGGCTCTTGGGCGCGATGACCACGAAGGACGGCAAGTTGTTGTTCTCGGTGCCCAGGCCATAGCTGACCCAAGATCCGATGCTGGGGCGGGCAAAAGTAAACGATCCGGTGTGGATGCCCAGGGTGGCCTCGTAGTGGTTGGTGTGGTCGGAGGTCATCGACCGGATCACGCACAAATCATCCACACAGCCGGCCATGTGGGGAAAAAGACCGCTCACTTCGGTGCCGCAGCGGCCATGTCGGGCGAAATCCCACTGAGGCCGCTTGGCGTACATGGTGAAGTTGCCCTTACGCCCCTGAAACTCATCCACGGTGACTGTCTTGCCGGCATCGGCGAACAACCGGGGCTTGGGATCCCACGAATCGACATGGGAAACCCCGCCGCTCATATAGAGGAAGATCACCCGCTTGGCCTTGGGGGTGAAATGCGGCGCGCGAGGAATGAGCGGATCGGAGCTGGCACTCCCAAGACCCGCCTCTCGAGCCAGAAGGTCCCCGACAATGCCCGGGAACATCAGGGAGCCACCGACCATGGAGCGCAAAAAGCCACGACGACGGGGATCAAAGGCTGCGTGAGGGTTCATTGGCAAATTAGGGGGACAGGGCCTTGGGCTAATCCACGGTCAGGAACTCATTGCTGCCCAAAAGGACCCGAATCCACGCGGACAATGCTTGGGTACTGGCGTCCGGCGAGGCCGGTGATTTCAAGGCGTTCCGGTATTGGGCCAAAAATGCGGCGAGGTCGGCCACTTCAGCCGCTTCCGGAGAACGGCGTAGAATCTGCCGGAACACCCAAGCCGCTTGGGCCGACTCCGCAGTTTCGTGAGCCCGGGCTAAACGGGCGAGGTTCTCGGCCTCCCGATGCACCATCGGGTCGTTAAGAAAAAACAGTGCCTGCGAAGGCACCGTGGTGGTGCGGCGAACCGCGGTGCTGGCGTTGGGATCAGCTCCGTCAAAGAGCGCCAAGAACGGATGCCGCTGGATGCGCTGTGTCATGAGGTAGACGCTGCGGCGGTGGTGATCGTACGAGGCCGCGTACGGACCGTGCTGGGTATACCCCCATCGGGTGGGCGACGGAAACGGATGTCCCTCTCCGACCGACAAATCCAAATCACCACAGGCTTCCAGAATGGCGTCCCGGGTTTCTTCTGCACCGAGGCGGCGGCGCGGAAATGGCGAAAACCCGTCCCCAGCATTACGGCCTGAGGATTTGCCGCGAACCGCAGCGGAATCCTCCACCGGGCAGGACGAGTCATCGGCCACGGACCGCACCGGAGAATCTTCCGCCCTCAACGGCTCTGGTTCACTGCGCTGCCGATACACAGCACTCGCCAGGATGAGTCGATGCAAGGCCTTGATCGAACCGCCCGAACGACGGAATTCCGAGGCCAAATAATCCAACAACTCCGGATGGCTCGGAGCCTGTCCCCGAAGGCCAAAATCGTTGGCTGAGGTCACCAGGCCGCGACCAAAGTGCTGCTGCCAAATTCGATTAACCATCACCCGCACCGGAAGCGGATTGGCCGGGTCGGTCAACCAATGGGCCAGTTCCAGTCGTCCGCTCGTGGCCACAGCCGGAGCCATGGTTTTTAAGCCGAGTGCTGACAGGGCTCCACGCCGCACCCGCTGGCCCGGTTGGTCAGGTTCGCCCCGAACCTGAACCACGGCATCCCGAGGAGTGCCTTCGGACACGCCATAGGCCAACGGAAAAGGACCTTCCACCAAGAGCTTTTCTAATTCACGGGCCGCCGCCTCGGCTCCTGCCTGAAGGGTTTTTAAACGGGCCTCGATCTCGGCCAGTCGCTGGCCACGGCGTTCTATGGCTCCTGAATTTTCGGCGACCGTCACCGCAGTAGCACCGGTCGATAGCGGGGCTTCTTGCACGGCGAAATTATCGGCATCCAGCGCCGGTTTCGGACCCGGTCGATGCCCGTAACTGTCGATGAAGACATCGTCGATGGCCCCATCCCAACCCGAGTAAAGCGCGCCCGAAAAGACCACCGGGGCGACCCCTTCCACGGCTCCGCTCCCTCGCAACGTCGCCTCGTAGCGGCGGTCCTTCAGATCGAGGACCAATCCCACCTGATACCATTGGCCGCGACGCAGCGGTGCGACGAGTTCCTTGAGGTCTCCATCGATACGGAACAGTTCCGAGCCGGACCAGAAGAGCTCCACCGCCGCCGAGGTACCCGCGCCGTGACCGAGGTAAAATCGCCAGGTACCCTCGGCTTCTCCGCCGCCACCGACCGGAACCTCGCCGCACCGGAAATCGAACGCGGCGTGGAGCCGCGACGTTTGCTCCCGCTTCCAGGCCGGGGAAAGGCTCTGACCAAAGCCGTCGTAGGCCGGACCGCCGGGCATAAAAATACCCAGACCTCCCCGAGGCAGCCATCCAGCGAAAGGACTCTGGGACTCGGTTCGGATCCGGACGCGGCTATTGGGCCCGGGACGCCACGGTTTGGCGGGTGGGGATCCAGCCTTCTGGCCTTCGAATCCGCCATCAATGCCCCGCAATGAGGCCAACTCCCGCTCCAGCGCATCGCGTTCCAAAAGCGATTTCTCCAAGGGCGACGCAGGGGGCGCCGCAACCCCCTCGGTGGACACCGGGGCAAACCGCTCGGGTTGGATCGCCAGATTATCCAAATAAAGCCCAGGACGCGCAGCAGCGGCGACGGCCGGTCCCGTCCCAGTGCCCGCTTCGGCGGCATCGGAATCCAGGCCCATGAAGTCGATGACCCCATCCCAGTCGCGGGCCAACCGTTGCGGACCCACCGACCGGATGGATCCGGGCGTGCCGAGGCGAACCGAGACGGTGCGGGCCTTCCGATCGAGGTCGAGTTGCAAATTTACCCACGACCCTGGGGCGATCGGTCCCAGAGATACCTGAACCTCTGAATCGGTGCGAAGGGACAGGCTCTGAGCGGAAATGAGCACTTCCAGAGCGGGTTTGCCGCCGTCACGTCCCACCCAGAAGCGGTGTGAACCCGAGCCCCTCATCGGATCGGGCACGGTTTTTAGATCGAGATTGATCGACAGGCGGTGGGCATCGCGAACCGATCGCCCCAACCGGTGCAAGGCCTGGCCCAGGTGCCACGGTTGGGCACCCGCAGGAATGGACGCCCCGACGCGGCCGCCCGGGTAACGGTGTTTGAAAGGGCTTTGTGCCTCGGTGGTGACAGCAATGGGGCCGTCATACACCCAAGGCGGCACAAGCACTCCCTTGCTGCCGCCCGAAGCCGGAGCTTGCAGTTCAAAATCGCCATCCAGGTCATCGATCGATCGGAGCAACGCCGAGGGTACCGGCAACCCTGCTCGCTGGACGGTCCGGGTGAGAGAAGCCACCCGGTTTTCATACTCTTGCCAGCGTGGTAAGGACTCCTCAGGCGGGATCAGCGGCACCATCGCCCGCGAACGCTGCTTCTGTTCCGACCCTGGAAAAGCGAAGCGCGTACTCTCAAACACCCCGTACAACGCGTAGTAATCGGTTAACGGCACCGGATCGTACTTGTGGTTGTGGCATCGGGCACAACCCAGCGTCAGTCCCAGAAACGTCTGACCCATCGTGTCGATGGTGTCTTGGAGGGTCAGGTGGTGGTAATTCTCCGAGTCGAAACCGAACCGCCGAGAAATAGCCAGGAATCCGGTGGCCGCCACGCGTTCCCCGTACCGTTCACGGGGACCTTGCCGGGCCAACAAGTCACCAGCGATCTGCTCCGCAACAAACTCGAAGTAGGGTTTGTCGGCATTGAAGGCATCGATGACGTAGTTCCGATAGCGCCAGGCCACCGGCACGGGATAGTCGGCGGTCTCGCCCGCGGTGTCGGCGTACCGGACGACATCCAGCCAATGCCGTCCCCAACGCTCGCCATAGCGGGGCGAGGCCAGCAACCGGTCGATCACCGCTTCAGCAGCCTGCGGTGAATCGTCCCGCTCGAAGGCTTCGATCTCCTCTTGAGCAGGCGCTAGTCCTGTTAGATCTAAAGTAACTCGACGAAGCCACGTCCGGCGGTCGGCCTCCGGCGCGGGCTTTCGGCCCTGCCGCTCAAGTCCGGCCAAGATGAATCGGTCCAATGGGGATCGGCACCAAGCCACATCCGCGACCGAGGGGGGCGCTGGATTGCGAACTGGCTGGAACGCCCAGTGCGAAGCCGCATCGACAGTCGGTTTTACCGACGGCCCCGGGGCGGCCGCCGAAAGGCCCACTACCGTCAGCGCTACGCCGACGACACCCAACATGGTATTGACGATGCTCATCCGGGGAATCACGACCATTTCACCCTGCCCGGCGTCGGACCGGAAGCGCAAACTGCGCAGGAAAAGAGGTTCATACCGAGTTCCCTCCCCGATTGTCTTCGACTGCGGCCCGTGATTGCCTAGAGCCAATGACACTGCAATTCGGATTCCTGGGGCTGGGATTCATGGCCGCGACCCACATTCAGGCGCTGGCCCATGTGCCCGGTGCCTCGGTGGGTGCCATTTGCAATCCCAGCGGACGCAACTTGGATGGCGACCTCACCCGGGTCGGAGGCAACGTGGGCGACCCCAACGGGGTGCGACTGGACATGACGCAGGTGCGCGCCTACCAGGATGTCTCTGAATTCCTGGCCGACCCGGCGATTCACGTCGTGGACATCACCACGCCGACCAAGACCCACATTGAACTGGCTATCGCCGCGCTGAAGGCCGGCAAGCACGTGCTGGTGGAAAAGCCCATGACCCGGACCGCCGAGGAAGGCCGGCGTTTGGCCGACGCGGCCCGCGAAGCCGCCGCCCGTGGGGTCTTCCTCATGCCGGCCATGTGCCTGCGCTTCTGGCCAGAATGGCAGGCGGCCCATGACGCCATCGTCGGCGGGCAGCACGGCCGAGTGCTGAGCGCCCGGTTCCGCCGAGTGGCCCAGGCACCGGGCTGGGGACACGGGCACTTCTTAAATGCAGCCGACTCCGGCGGGGCCTTGCTCGACTTGCATATCCACGACGTGGACTTCATCCGGCACTGCTTCGGGCACCCGTCCAGAGTCTTTTCGCGAGGCCATACCAAAGTCAGCGGCGGCATCGACCATGTCGTCTCCCAGTATGACACCGCCAGCGGTGCGGTGGTGAGTGCCGAGGGCAGTTGGGCCATGACCCCGGGTTTCGGGTTTTGCATGGCCTACACCGTGGTGCTCGAACGAGCCACCCTCGACTACGACTCATCTCGTGGCACCGAGGCCCTCCGCCGCTATGTGGAAGGCCAGCCCGCGGAGACCCTGAAGCTCGAGGGACCCAACGGCTACGCGGGTCAAATTCAACACTTCGTGGACTCCATCCGCGCCGGCAAGGCACCGACGGTGGTCACCGCCGACGACGGCGCAGCCGCCGTCGCCATCTGCGAGGCCGAGGCCGAATCGATCCGCACCGGGTTGCCTGTAAACCTCTGACATGAACTCCCTGCATATTGTCTTCGACTGGGACGGAACCCTGTCGTTCATTCGCGCCGGTTGGGGTGAAGTGATGCTGCGTCAATGGATGGAGCACCTGCCCCCTGCCCTAGGCGAATCGGTGGACAGCCGTTCGGCCATCGCTCACCAGGAAATTTGGGCGCTCAATGGCCGACCCAGCATCCATCAGATGGAACGCCTCGGGGCCCTAGTCACTGAACGTGGAGGCACCCCGTGGCATACCGAACGTTATCAGGAGGATTTTCAGGGACGGCTCGGTCGTTTAATCCGCCAGCGCATGGATTCGATTCGTGATGGAACCCACTCCGCCGACCATTACATGGTGCGCGGCGCGCGCGCCTTTCTGGAGAACTTCCGTCAGGCCGGTGCCACGCTGCATATCGTCAGTGGAACGCCGCGGCCGGCCGTATCCGCCGAGGTGGATTGCCTGGGAGTCCGCGAATTTTTCGACCAACGCATCCACGGACCCACCGGCCTGACCGATACCTCCTTCCACAAGCGACACGCCCTCCGGAGCATTGTCGAGGCCCATGGCTTGGACCCCCTGCGTTCGCTGGTCTCCTTCGGGGATGGCGCGGTGGAAATTTCCGAAACCAAGGCGGCGGGAGGTCGATCCATCGCGGTGGCCGCAGACGAAGAACACTGGCACTCGGGCCGTTGGGATGAATCCAAACGCCTGCGCCTCACCGAGGCCGGCGCCGACTACGCCATCCCTGACTACCACGAACCTGCAGGCGTTTTGGCTTGGCTGGGTTGAGTCCGCTGAAGCACCCCAGACCCTCCAGATCTTCCGGCCTCCACGGCGTGAAAGGCCGGCTTGAAACCCTCATTTTGAATCGCCCGACCAGATCCGGGGCTGGGTGATCGTCGGGGCCGTCTTGGATTCACAATGCCAACACGGTTCCCTCGGGGAATTGAACACCGGACCAACGCCCTAGCTTCAGTGCCACCGAAAAATCGCCAATAACGAGGCGGCCATGGCCGCGATGAGTACCAAGCCAACGAGGGTCCAGAACCGGCGGCGATCGGGTTTCTTGGGACGCCCCTGACCGAACTCGCGGGCGACAAAGTCGTCGTAGTCGAATTCCTCGTCGTTGGGCAGGTCGAGGCCGGAGACGCTGGCTTCTTCGTTCCAGCCGGAATCCCGCGACGCGCCACAACCGCCGCAGGCGACGGACTTGCGCGGAACAAACTCACCACACACCGGACAATCCCCCGGGGGACGAAACGCCTCGTCGCTCATTGGACGGGCAGCATGGGGCTAATCGTCGTCGTCGTCAGCATCCGGGGTGGTGGCCCATTCCGGATAGGGACGATCCGTGCCGGCCAGGGCATTCCACAAGATGCGGTTCAAGACGTCTTCCGGGGCCTTGTCCACCTCGCGGAAATTTAGACGGGCCGAGACCTCGGCATCGCGCCGCAAGATGGGATTCAAGAGGGCCTTGGCGGGCGGATTCATCTGATCGAGCGGCACGGTGTTGGGCACCGCGGTGTACGGGGTGAAATCGGGCGTGTCCTGGAAGCAGTCGGACATCGGCGTGGCGCTGGCGTCGAACTGGTTCATGGGCTTCATGCCTAGCACCTGCTCCATGGTGCGGATGAGGCTGGTGGTGTTGTACTGGGTCGAGACCACTGCACCGCGCCGGTTGTAGGGGCTGACGCAAAACGCCGTGGTCCGGTAACCGCTGACATGGTCCCAGCCGGCTTGGGGGTCGTCTTCGATGGCCAAGATAAGGGTCTCCTTCCAGAACTGGCTGTGACTGACCGCCTCGACGATGCGACCGAAGGCCAGGTCATTGTCGGCAACGCAGGAGGCCGGCGTGGGTTGGCCTGCGGAGGTGCCACTGGTGTGGTCGTTGGGCAGGCAAATGAGAATGAGGTTCGGCAGTGCACCGCTCGTCGGGGTGTGCGGAATCAGGGTCGGCACCATCGCCCGACTGGAGAAAATCACCTCGTCGGATTCCCCCTTCCAAGTCCGGTAGCAGGGCAAATAGGGGATGGAACCTTTCTTCTTGGGATCGCGCCAGCGGACGGTGGGGGCGGCGAACTCGCCGTAATTGCGCAAGGTCTTGCCGTGCTTGAGAGCATTGTCCCAGATGAAGCCTGCCGGAGAATACGCCAGGGCATCATCCTCGTCTTCGCCCATTCCATCCGGGTAGCTGCGCGGGAATCCGGCGAAGGACTTTTCCATGTAATCGGTGGCGAAGGCCGTGGTGGACCACTGATGTCCGTCGGCGCTCAAGATTCCGGCGCAGTACGTGTTGTCCAACAAGGCAAACTCGCGGGAAATCTTGTGCAAGTTGGGGGTGATCTTCTCGCCGAAGATGCACAAGTCGGCGCGGCCGTTGCCCCGAGGTTCGTCGCCGAAGACTTGGTCGTAGGTCCGGTTCTCCTTGATGACGTAAATCACGTGCTTGAAGACGCTGGGCTCGCCGATGCGCTCGGGAATGGGCCGTGGTTTCACCCCGGCCCGCGGCGGCAGCCGAGAGGCCACAATCGCCTCACGACGCACGTTGCGGGACACCGTCTCCGAGAGCTTGCCCAGATGACGCCGGCTCGGCAGCGGGACCATGGAGAGGGTTCCGTTGTATTGGTGTGAATTGAATCCTTCGGCCGCGGTGTCGGCCTTCTTCATCTTCGAGGGCAGCCCCTTCACATTGGCCACGAGGAGTTGCTTGCGCGCGGTGTCGTGTACCAATGCCCCCGGGAACCAGCCCACCGGAATCAAACCCGCCAACCGGGACTCCCGATCACCGGGATCAAATCGCACGACCGCGACGGCATTCTGGGATCCATTGGCCACGTAGAGGGTCTTTCCATCGGGAGCGAAGGCCAGGGCGTTGGGCGAAGCTCCGAAGAGGTCCGCCGGATTGGTCTTGGCCCAAATGGTTTCCACCACCGAGCGCGTTCGAGTATCGATGACGCTGAGGGTGTCCGAGCCGGCGTTGGCGCAAACGACATGGCGGCGATCCGGTGACACCGCCAGCGCCGAGGCATGAAGGCCGGTGATCAACTCCAGCGGGACGGATTCTGTTGGGGCCTTCAGGTCGATAATGGAAACCGAGCCTTCACTGGCGATGTGACGCACCGGATCCACGCGAACGGTGGTGCCGCGGCCAGCCGGCCCCGTCAGGTCGTCCGGACCTGGGCGACGCCCCCCCCAGTTGCTGACATAAGCCGCGTCACCCACGAGCACCACCTCGTACGGAGCCACACCGACACGAAACTCGCGAAGGACCTTGCCCGTGTCCGCGTCCAGTTCCAGGAGTCGGTTCGACAAGTTGGCGCAGACATAGAGGCGGCGGCCGTCGGCACTCATGGCCAGGCCCGACGGAATTTCTTCCTTCCGACGCGGCGCTCCGGCGGCGGGCAGCGGTAGTGAGTGCGAGGCGATGATGGAACCATCGGGATCCACACGGAACACCTTCAGGCTGCCATTGACGTTACTGAGAAAGACCCGCTTGCCGTCGGGTGAATAAATTAGACCCGTGTAACTCACCTGACCTTTGGCGTCCGGCTTAAGAATGTTGGGAGACGGTACCGCGGGCTGGGGTTCATTAACCTGCTCGGAAGGCAGGACCACGCGCTGAAGGATTTCGCCGGTCACCGGGCTGAGCACCAACAACTGGCTGGTCTTGCCCGAGACCAGCAAACGGGACCCGTCAGGGGACAGCGCCAGAGCCTGGGGGCGCAAACCGGTCAATTCGATCTGCCGCCCCAGCGGGGTCAGGGTCTGATTGACCGGAGTGACCGAACGGCCGCCCTCCTTGTGTCCCACGGTCTCGCGATTGGAGAGCGGCGCCGCAGCCGTGGAATCTAAGGAGACTCCGGCCAACAGTGCGGCACCGAGGCAGCCCCAAGCGAGCCGGGACGGGGACGATGAAATGGAAAACTCCATGCCCTTTTTTCGGCGGATTGGAGAAATCCGGCAATGCGCGAATGCCTCAGTTTCGGAAACGTTTTCGCGCAAGTCGTACACAGCTAAAGACTCGACTGCCCCATGGGGCCTCGGTTTGACGCGCCACAACGACGCGCTACAACGGCAGCCAGTCAGGGTGCGGCCGTGATGCGCAAATCATCGAAGCGGATCGGGGTTCCAGAGAAGGGCATGCCCCAGACACCCGCTTTGCCCGGCGGAAGCTTCTCGGATTCGTCGTGCTGCAACTGAGCTTCTTTCGGCTCTTCATCGCCCTGCCAGACTTTAGCGACAATGCGGACGCCAGTGCCCGATTTGCGAACGCTCATTCGGAATCGAGTCCACTGACCGCTGGTCCACTTCAACGGAACCGAGGCTTTAATGTCGTCACCCTTCACTAACTCAAGGGCATTCTTGGCCGGCGCCACGCGCACCTTGTAGCCACCGACGCCATTGAGACCGACCGCGAAGGTGGGGAACTTGCGCCCGCTCTTAGTACCCAGAATGCGTGCGGTCACCTCGACCCCGTCGGGTTCATTCGGCCCAAACAGGACCCCAAAGGACTCCAGCGGAGCCCCGGGCAATTCCAGAAATCGGTTTCCCTCCTCGTCACGGACCGCGAACTGCCCGTCCAAAACCATGAAAGACTCGGGCACCTCACCGACTTTGGCTGACGAAAAGCCCTCCTCGAACAGGGATTTGGCCCCCTGTGCCTGGAGCCCCACGGTCGCAAGGAGCAAGCCGGTCGTAGCGAATCCGATTTGGAGGAAGCGTTTCATGGTTTCAAATCCCGAGGAGCCACCTCGAGTGGGCTCCAATTTCCGTGGTTACAGCCTTGGCTCCGATCAGCGGATGTCCAAGACAATGCCGAGTTTGTTGAGGATATCGCCCTCCGCTTGGGACAGTCGGTACAACTCCTTGTTGTAGTCGGAAAGCGCACTGATCTCGCTGGCCTCGGAACTGGTCAGATCGCGCTGAATTTGCAGTACCTGAAAGGCCGTACTCTTGCCATTGGCGAGCTTCTTCTCTTCGGCATCCAGAGCCTGGGCGGCAAATTCATGCTGCTTGCGGGCCGCATTGACGCGCTCGAAGGAGGTCTTGGCCGAGCGAATGGAGATATCGATATCACGCATGAGGTTTTGCTCGATGCGCTTGTAACTGAGCAGCAGACGCTCCTGCTCCAGCTTGCTCTGCTTATGGCTCTCGCGGGCGTTGCGATTGTTGAGCGGGAAATTCAGGCGCATCCCCGCATAATGGTTAGGCAATTTCTGATCCTCGATGTCCTGCAGGGACATACCAAACTTAGATTCGGCACCCAGGACACCGTAGCCGCCGAGCAGGTCGAGCTGGGGGAAGAGCTGGTTCTTGGCGAACTTCAGGCGAACCTTCTGCGAGTCGAGCTGCAACCGGGCATCCACGATGTCGGGCGACTGAGTTAAGGCCTTGTGCCAGCTGTCCTTCTTGTCGAAGGCCACCGGTTCGGCAGTCAGCATCAAGGTGGGATTGAGCAACACGTTGTCCCAGCTACCTAGGTCGTCATTGATCAAATTCCGGAGATTGGTGGAGGCATCGCCCAGGCGTGATTCGCTTTGCAGCAAGTCAGCCTTGGCGCGATAGACTTCCGCCTCGGATTGTTTCTCATCGAGCGTAGCCAGGGCACCGACTTCAACCCGCTTCTTCTGCTCGGCCAGACGCCGT
>JAPLUF010000037.1 GCA_026397755.1 Verrucomicrobiota bacterium | reverse complement strand
CTGCCTCTGCCGGTCCTAGAACCTGGTTCATCACCGGCTGTTCTTCCGGGTTCGGTCGCGCCATCGCTGAGGCAGCCCTTCAGGCGGGTGATCGCGTCGTCTTGACGGCCCGGGATGTTTCCACCATCGAACCTCTCGCAGCCGTCGTCCCGGAACAGGCCCTCGCGCTCGCGCTGGACGTGACGCAAGAAGACCAGATCCACGCCGCCCTCGATGCGGCCGTCGAACGCTTCGGCCCCTTGGATGTGGTGGTCAATAACGCCGGCTATGGATTGATCGGGGCCATCGAAGAATGCCAACCCGACCAAATCCGCCGCTGCATGGAGACCAACTTTTTCGGGACACTGAATGTCATACGGGCTGTCTTGCCCCGACTCCGAGCCCAGCGCGCCGGGCATATCGTCAACTTGAGCGCGGCAGCGGCCATTTCGAATTATGCCGGATTCGGGGTCTATGGCGCGGCCAAAGCAGCCGTGGAAGCGTTATCTGAAAGCCTTCGCGCCGAAACGCTCGGCTTGGGTATTCGGGTCACCTTGGTCGAGGCAGGCCCTTTCCGGACGGACTTCATCGGCCGTTCACTGGAGCCGGTTCCTCAGCGATTGAGCGATTACGACCGCAGTTCTGGCAAATTCGCCCAGTTCTTGAAGGTCATCGACGGCAAACAGCCAGGCGATCCGGCCCGAGCCGCTCAGGCCATCGTAACCATGGTGCACGCGGGCAATCCCCCCTTCCGCATGCCGCTGGGGCGCTATGTGGTGAAAAAATTGCGGGACCGGGCTACGGAATTGAACAAGGTCGCCGACGAGCAGGAGGCGGTCGCCATCGCCACCGACTTCCAGACCGGCGGATGATGCCACCGACTTCAACCAACCCAGTCCCCCGGTGCCGACGCCTCATCGTGGTGTTGGGAGACCAGTTGGACGCCGATTCCACGGTATTCGAAGGTTTCGATCCGGAGCACGACTGGATCTGGATGGCCGAGGTGGCGGGCGAGTCCACGCATGTGTGGAACTCCCAGTGCCGGATTTCGATGTTTCTGGCCGCCATGCGCCACTTCCGGAACCGACTTCGGGAGCGGGGTTGGCCGGTGGCCTATCGCCAACTCAACATCTCGGGTTCGCAGTGGAGCTTTGGTGACAACTCCGATCTCAGGCTCGCCGAGGGTGCGGAGACCTTGGCAAGCCAGCTGGCCCTCACGCTCGATCAACTGCGTCCGGCAGAAGTCCATGCGGTGGATCCGGGAGAGTGGCGCTTGAGGCAACAACTGCAGGAAGTCGCCCGGGCCGCCGGCATCGCCTGGGTGGCCCGACCCGATCAGCATTTTTTCAGCTCCCCCGAGGACTTCGCCGCTCACGCCCGAGGCCGGAAGCAACTGCGGCTGGAGTTCTTCTACCGCGAACTGCGGCAACGAACCGGGTTCCTGATGGACGGAGATCAACCGGCCGGTGGCCAATGGAACTACGACGCCGAAAACCGGGAATCTTTTGGGAAACAAGGCCCCGGTTTCGTGCCCGCGCCGCGCCGGTTTGCTCCGGATGCGCTGACACAGGAAGTCTTGGCGATGGTCCAAGATCGATTCGGTTCCCACCCCGGCTCCGTGGCGACCTTCGACTGGCCCCTGACCGCGGCCGAAGCCCAGTCAACCTTGGAGGATTTCATTGCTCACCGACTGCCGGAATTCGGTCGTTGGCAAGATGCTATGTGGGTGGGCGAACCATGGCTCTACCACTCCCGCCTCAGCGCCGTGCTCAATCTCAAGCTGCTGCACCCACGGACAGTCTTGGACGCGACCGAAAACGCCTACCGCTCCGGTCGAGTGCCCCTGCCAGCGGCCGAAGGGTTTCTCCGGCAAATCCTCGGATGGAGAGAATATGTACGAGGCGTGTATTGGCATTCGATGCCGGGCTACCTGGAGCGCAACGCCTTGGGAGCTCATCAACCGCTGCCCCAGTTTTTTTGGACCGGCGACACCGAGTTCAACTGCCTGCGCCACTCCCTCCGCCAGACGCTCGATCTGGGCTACGCGCACCACATCCAACGGCTGATGGTCACAGGGCTTTTCTCATTGCTGGTGGGTGTGCACCCCAAGGAAGTCCACGGTTGGTACTTGGCTGTGTATGTGGACGCGGTGGAATGGGTCGAGCTGCCCAACACGCTGGGCATGTCCCAGTATGCAGACGGGGGCGTGATGGCCTCAAAGCCCTACATCGCCACCGGGAAATACATCCAACGGATGTCGAACTACTGCCAGGGCTGCCGGTTCGACCCGGCCCAGGCCACCGGCCCCAAGGCCTGTCCGTTCACCACGTTGTATTGGGACTTCCTGGTGCGGCACCAAGCGCTCCTGGCCAAGAATCCCCGCATGAGCCTGCAAGTCCGCAATCTGGCCAGACTTTCGGCGGAACAACTCGCGGCCATCGGCCTAGAGGCCTCTGAACTGCGCGCTCGACTGGCCGAATCCGCCTCGCCCAACCGCGCCGCATCTTGAGAAGAGGGCCGGTGCCCGAGTCCTGGGCACCGACCCGTCGAAAACACCCGCAAGGCGTCAGCGTTCGGCCTTGTCTATCTTAGCGGTAGACTTGCTGGCCTTGGCGACCGGTTTGTCGTACTTGCCGCCCGCACTGGCTCGGACCAGGGTCTCACCGCCCGAGTCGGTCTTCTGCAGCACTCCGCGCAGGTAGTCGCCCGGCTTGACGTCATCCAGCCGAATGGCCGCGCCGTCCCGCTCGATCAGGCTGTCGTCGGCCACCTCAATGGGCCGGGTCCCGGACTTCTTGGCCAAGACAATGGACTTCCCTTCCACAGCAGCAACCTCACCTCGGAACGGATAAGTCGATTTGCGAGCAGACATCCGGCGGGTTTCGCTGGTTTTGACACCAGCCCCAGGAGTCGTGGCTTCGGCAGCGGCCAATGAACCGGCCACGCCCAAGACGAGGGCTGCCAATGTGAGACGATGGATAATGGAGTTTTGGAGGGTCTTCATAACGGTATTTGTTTGTTGATGTTGATGTTGTTGGCTCACCCGACATCGGGTGGCTGTTTAGGGATTCGCAGCCGCCTCAGACAACCTTTCAAACTTTCGTTCGGTCGTGGTGGATTGTCGGATTGCCAAATTGATGATGAGGCCGGCGATACCTCGAGGTGCGCTCCATGGAAGGAGCCCGGGTTGATGATCCGGGGCGACCTCCCTGCCTAGGACCAACGGTTCAACTGACTCCAAGGTTCGGACGATTCGAACCTTCTCAGTTCACCCCCAATCGGGCTTAAGAAGTCACCCGATGGGATGCCCGATCGACGACACCGCTCCCAGTAATACTTTTAGAGGGAAGACCCCTTCCGGGATCTGAGACTAAACAACCCAAACAACCCGTTGACAAGGCAGGCCGAGACACCGTATTAAGATCGCCTTTTCTAGGAACCGATTATGCCGAATACGAAGTCAGCCGAGAAACGCGTCCGCAGCAACGCCCGCAAGGCCGCTCGCAATCATTCAGTCAAGTCGAGCGTGAAGACCTTCGAAAAGAAGTTTTTGGACCTCGCAACCGCTGGCAAGCTGGATGAGGCCAAGGCGGCTCTTTCTGTGGCGACCTCTGCTTACGCCCGCGCCGCTAAGGGTGGTGTGATCAAGCGCGAGACCGCCAGCCGCAAGGCTTCCCGCCTACGGCTGCAGCTCAATCGGGTCACCGCAGCCAAGGCTGCCGCACCCGAGGCTGCCGCTCCCAAGGCTGCTACTCCCAAGGCCGCCGCTGCAAAGGCTTCCAAGGCTGCAAAGGCTGCAAAGGCTACCGCTTCCAAGGCTTGATTCATTCGAATGGTCCCAGCTTGCATCAAAAGCCAGCGGGACCATTCGCAACACTTCAGCCCAGTTCACTGCCTCCCTTCTCTCCAGAGACAGATTTATCTCCCAAGACGAATCTGAAGCTCGCGAGGGCTGATAGAAACGGTTGCCCCTTCTGGTAGGCATCCCAGATTCAGGAGGTTCAGGAGGCTCGCCCTCAAAGCTCGTCGCACTTTAGGCTCGAGTACCCCAACAAAAACGGCACCTAGTGGTGCCGTTTTTGTTGTTTATCGACTGATCCGAGGGGCATCTAGGTGCCAGCCCTGACCCCGCAAGAGCCTCATAGAATCTCGGAAAGCCAGTCGCCGAGGGGTTCCATTCTTTGTTGCACTACCCTTCAGCAAGAGCCTGATCACGCTTTACGGATGCAGGCGTAGGCGTTGTGATTGTGGATGCTCTCCTGATTCTCGGCCTCCACCTGATACCAAAAGATATCTGGATGCTCGTTGAGCCGCAGGGCCACGTTGCGGACCAGATCCTCCACGAAAACCGGGTTCTCGTAGGCCCGCTCGGTCACCGCTTTTTCATCGACTCGCTTGAGCAGCGAATACATCTCGCTGGAGCCACAGGATTCGATCCAGCGAATCAAATCTTCAATCCAGATGAGTTTGCTGGAACGAATTTGCACAGTGACCTCACCGCGTTGATTGTGGGCCCCATATTGGCTAATGGCCTTTGAACACGGGCATAGCGTGGTAACATTGGCTTTGACGGTGAGGACAAAATCCAGTTTTTCCCCTTCCAAGGTAGCATCGAAACCCACCTCGTAGTCCATCACGCCTTCCTTACCAGAAACCGGCGCTTTCTTGGTCATAAAGAAAGGAAATCGCATCTCCAAATGGGCTGCATGGGCATGGAGACGGGTCTGCATCGCCTTCAGAATATCTGGAATATTCTCCACATGAATGACGGACCCATGCGAATTGAGCACCTCGACAAACCGACTCATGTGAGTTCCCTTGAACTCCTCGGGCAAGTCCACGAAGAGGCCGATGGTGGCCACGGTGTTCTGCAACTCGTGGGCCTTGTCCCGGATCTGAACTGGAAAGCGCAGGTTGCGGACCCCCACCTTGTCGATGCGCAGCTGCCGATGATCGCGCTCGCTTTGTTGGTCGGACATCGTATCCGTCTTCGGATGGACTGAGCCTCCCGTCGCAAACGAGGCTGGCACTGTTTCGGAGTGTTCTAGAATCAACACGGTTGATCTTATCATCACGAAATCATCGTGCAAAAAAAGAATCCGGTGAGTTTGAGCGAAGATTATAAGGTATGAACTTGTATCGACTGTTACTGGCCCACCTTTTCGGGGCTTTGCTGCTCAGCGCCGAAACCCCGCGTTTCAAGGTTGTCACCTACAACTTGGAAAATTACCTCGTGGAACGCTCTGGAACCCGGGCTCCTAAGCCCGAGGCCGCCCGCCGTAAAGTCACTGAAACCCTCACCGCTCTCCGGCCCGATGTATTGGCAATCCAGGAGATCGGCCCCACCAACGCCCTCTTGGAACTCCAGTCCCGCCTCCGACAGGCCGGCCTAGACCTGCCCCACTGGGAACATGTCTCCGGCTACGACACCAACATCTTCGTGGCGGTCTTGAGTCGCTTTCCCATCGTCGCGCGCCGTCCCCATTCCCAGGAAAATTTTCTGCTGGAAGGCCGTCGATTTAAAACGAGCCGCGGACTCTTGGAAGTGGATCTGGAAGTCAGTCCGTCTTACCGATTCACTCTGTTCACCGCACATCTGAAGTCGAAGCGGAACATCGGTTCTGCCGATCAGGCCGAGATGCGCGAGCAAGAAGCGCGGGTCTTGCGACGCCTGGTCGAAACCCGGCTCGCCACAGAGCCCAAGGCCAACGTGCTCATCTGCGGGGATTTCAACGACACCAAGGACAGCCCCGCCCTGAAGGCGCTAATGGGCCGATCCGGCAATCGTTCGCTCGTCGACACCCGCCCGGTGGAGCGCAATGGCGATCAGGCAGCCTCTGAGAATCCCCGCTGGGATCCGCGTCATGTGAGCTGGACTCATTTTTACGGTAAGGAATGTCGGTTAAACATCAACCTCCAAAATTCCGTTCGGTTTTCCAAGACTGTCAAGATGTTTTTATAAAAAAGATGTCCGTTCGATGACATCACCAGGAACCCCAATCAAACTGGGTTCATTCACGGTTCCTAAACCGTGTCAACAATTTTTATTTTTATTTTCGTCCCTACTCCAGTTCCCGGGATTCCCAGTTCCCGGGATTCACGATTTTTCCGTCGTTACACGGGTATACTGGTTGAACCGATTTATCGGGGTGATACCGTCACTTTTGTTTACCCCTCGTAAAATCCACTCAATCCACCAGCAGGTTCCGGATTTGGGTTGCTTGCCATTCACCTTTTCCGGTGCGGGTTTTTACTCCTCTTTTGTTCAGGCACGATGCAATTCCTTGCAAAGTGAAAACTCCTGCACTTTTGATTTCGTAAACAATTGGCAAAATACTGTTACGAAATTCAATTCGTGCTTTTCTCGCTCCTTCATTCATCAAGCGAACATTAAGTTCTGGGGTTCTTGTTCCCAATTTAATGTTATTTTGACGGCAAATACAAAGCGCATCTTTTACACGCTTTTGAATCATTTCTCGTTCTTTTTGCGCAACGAGAGCCAAAATG
>JAPLUF010000213.1 GCA_026397755.1 Verrucomicrobiota bacterium | reverse complement strand
CCACCACGCGGGACATGCAGTGGTAGAAGCCGCTGGAGGCATCTGGATGGGCTTTGAGGCGTCGTGTTCTCATGAAGCGTCTACCTCATGATTCGTTGCCTCTGGACGAGTTCTTTCGAAAAAAGAGCCTGTCCCTTAAATGGTTTTTGTTTTGACGGCAGGGACAGGCTGTTTGTCTATGGGAGCACCGATGAGACTTACGCGCCGATCCGCTATGACCACTGCAGCCTCGTTGGCTGCTACCTCCCTCTCTCAGCGTCTCGGGGCCGCTGATGCGGTCAGTGGTCTGCGGGGACGCATTCATCATTCCGTGTGCAAATGGTGCTATCCCAAGGTCTCTCTCGAGGAGTTGGCCATTGCCGGTAAGGCCATGGGACTCCAGTCCATCGAGTTGCTCGGCCCGGGTGAATGGGAGACGGTCAAAAAACACGGGTTGACCTGCGCAATCACCAGCAACCCGGTGAAGAACGGTCTTGGCGGTATTACCAAGGGTTTCAATCGGTTGGAGCATCACGATACTTTGGTGGCCGCCTATGAGGAATTGATCCCGCTGGCCGCCAAGGCAGGTCTGAAGAATGTGATTTGCTTCTCAGGCAATCGGGGTGGAATGGACGATGCTTCTGGGCTCAAGAATTGTGCCACTGGGTTGAAGCGGTTGATGGGGGTCTGTGAGCAAAATCAGGTGACGCTGGTGATGGAACTTTTGAACTCGCGCGTCGATCATGCGGACTACATGTGCGACAAGTCCGCCTGGGGGGTGGCTCTTTGCAAGGAGATCGGCTCCGAGTCGTTCAAGCTCCTCTACGATATCTATCATATGCAGATCATGGAGGGGGATGTGATTGCCACGATCCGTAAGCAAAACGCATATTTCGCGCATTACCACACGGGTGGTGTTCCAGGTCGTCATGAGATCGATGAGACGCAGGAACTAAATTATCCCGCTATACTCAAAGCCATAGCCGACACGGGCTACAAGGGTTTTGTTGCCCAGGAATTCATACCAGCCCGTCCTGATGCGCTGGGATCACTGAGGCAGGCGGTCCGTTTGTGCGATGTCTGAGTCAGGCCAAGGCCTGATTCGAGAAATCGACGTTCTTTGAAGTTTGAAGCGGGGGTTGCCGGGGGCGGTTAAACACCACTGGTACAACCCGTGATCAATAAAAACTGTTCTGGGAGTTCGGGTTCATTATTTGAAGCGCGACGACGGACGGCATCGTTTTAGGAAGTGATGCACGACAAACTTCCCACCTGACCGTAGGTAACCCGATCAGAGCAGGTGGCCCATGCGGTCTCGTTTGGTTTTGAGGTAGCGCTCGTTGTCCGGATTGGGCACCACCCGAATGGGGAGTTGCTCGATGATCTCCAACCCGTGCCCCTGCAGGCCTACGACCTTCTTCGGGTTGTTGGTCAAGAGGCGGATTTTCTTCACTCCCAGATCCGACAGCATCTGAGCCCCAAAGCCGTAGTCTCTGAGGTCCATCGGAAAACCGAGCTGCAAATTGGCTTCTACGGTGTCTAAACCTTGCTCTTGTAGCTTGTAGGCTTTGATCTTGGCACCAAGCCCTATGCCTCGACCCTCCTGCCTCATGTAGAGAATTACCCCGCGACCTTCCTTCTCGATTCGCTCCATAGCCGCGTGCAATTGGGGGCCGCAGTCGCATCGGCGTGAACCGAAAACGTCTCCGGTTAGGCATTCGCTGTGCACCCGGACCATGACTCCTTTTTTGCCGGACACTTCACCTTTCACCAGAGCCAAGTGCTCAGCTCCATCTACTTTGGACGAGTACAGGTGCAGCGTGAAATCACCGTAGTCGGTGGGCATGCGGATCGATTCCACTCGCTCGATCAGTCTTTCGGAATTCCGGCGGAATTGGATCAGCGATTCGATGGTGCAGATCTTGAGTTTATGTTTCTTGGCGAAACGCAGCAGCTGTGGCAGACGGGCCATCGAGCCGTCATCATTCATGATTTCACAGATCACCCCCGCGGGGCGCAGGCCTGCTAGAGTGGCTAGATCAACGGCCGCCTCAGTATGTCCGGCTCGGCGCAGGACCCCTCCAGCCTTGGATCGCAAGGGGAAGACATGCCCCGGTTGGACGAGATCTGCGGGTGTGGCCGTTGGGTCCACCATGACTTGGATGGTCTTGGCTCGATCGGCGGCGCTGATGCCGGTGCTAATACCTTTGGCAGCATCAACGCTGACCTGGAAGTCGGTCTTATAAGCGTCGCGGTTCTGAACAACCATCTGTTCGATGCCCAGTTGCTTGAGTCGCTCGCCAACAGTCGGAACGCAGATTAGTCCTCGGCCATGTTTGGCCATGAAGTTGATCGCATCCGGGGTCACTTTTTCGGCAGCCAATACTAGATCACCCTCGTTTTCACGATCCTCGTCATCCACAACAACCACCATTTTGCCCAGGCGGATATCGCTGAGGACGGAGGGGATGTCGTGAAATGGGCCGGTCTTCTTCATGTCAGGCGATCAGTCACGGATGGGGGCGTGGCTTTGGGTGGTAGGGGTCTTGAGAAACCTGAGATCAGAGTTACTCGAGTCCTAGCAAGCGGCGTCCTTCGGCGGTGATCATGCTTTGATGCCAGGGTGGGTCCCAGACGATCTCAACCGATGCGTCTTCAACACCAGGCAGGGTGAGGATCTTTTGTTGGGCGTCACCGGCAATGGTGGCTCCCATACCACACCCAGGAGCTGTGAGGGTCATCTTCACGAAGATCTTTTTGGTACCGCTGGGGAGAAGCTCGATCCCCATGTCATAGACCAGTCCCAGATCGACGATGTTGACCGGGATTTCCGGATCATAACAGCTACGGAGGGCTTCCCAGACTGATTTTTCGTCAGTGTCACCGGTGACGGGTGTGGTCGATACCTCGGCGGAAGGAGTGATTCCCAAAGCGTCTGCATCTTTGGGCCCGATGCGGAACAGGCCGCCCATGGCGTG
>JAPLUF010000056.1 GCA_026397755.1 Verrucomicrobiota bacterium | reverse complement strand
GGACCAGTCCTGCGCTCGCAGGGAAGCTCGGGGTGAGGAGGAGCTTTCGCGCTGTGCGCGAGGGGAGGGTTTGATCGCTTCCAATGCTCGCTCCGGCCCGGTCCCGCGGCCGCTTCGAGGTGGGTGAGTCGACGGTGGCGGTGCTTTCTGGTCCAGCCCTACAAAGTCGGGTGGATTATAGATGTCCGATATGGGATGAAAAGAACGCCCAATATGGGTGTCATCGTTCCATCCTATGAGCTCGGTTCCGAATCAAGAACACCCAACACCCACAGCGCTGCGATTGGATCCCCGTCGTCATGACCTGGATGCCCTCCGGGCGGCGGCGATGTTGCTGGGTATTGTTTATCATGCGGCGTTGGCCTATGCCGCCGGTACTTGGTGGATGATCCAGGATCCGAGCCAGAGCTCTCTGGTGTACCTCTTTCAGGCGGGGGTCCATGGATTCCGAATGCCCCTGTTCTTTGTGGTGAGCGGTTTCTTCACGGCGCTGCTGTGGCGGCGGCGGGGGTTGGCGGCGCTTTGGAAGAATCGCCTGCTGCGCATCCTGGTGCCGTGTCTCTTGGGTCTGGTGACGCTGGTTCCGGCGATGGGGTGGTCTTCTGGCAGCGCGGCCGCGGCCGGGGCCCGATTCCGTCAGGCTCAGGAGGTTCAGAAGGCGGCTTCCTCAGAAGCGTCGGTTTGGAATGCGTTGGCCTCGGGGGATCCGGCGGTGCTGGGTCGGGTTCTGGCAAAGAAGCCGGACTTGAACGCGCAGCAGCCGGAATTCGGCATCGTTCCGCTGTCGATGGCGGCTCTTCAGGGCAGGGCCGATTTGGCCAAGCAACTCATCGAGGCGGGCGCGTCGGTGAATGGGACAAACCGGGATGGCAACACACCGCTCCATGCGGCGGTCTTTCTGGGGCGCACCGGCGTGGTGGATCTTCTTGTTTCAAATGGGGTGAACGTCCATGTCCGCAATGCTCAGGGAGAATCGGCCCTTCAACCGGCGCGTGCCGATTGGCCTACCACCGAATTCATAGCGGGCCTGTTCTCAATTAAACTGGACCGCGCCGCCGTTGAAGCCGGTCGCGCGGAGACGGTCCGGCGGTTGACCGCGTTGGGCGTCGCCGATTCGCCCGCAGGTTCCAAGCCGGGTGAGCCTAAGTCGCTCATTAACACTCCGGTATTCATCGTCGTGTGGTTTTTGTGGTTCCTCTGCTGGATGTTATTGCCGTTCTCGATTTACGCCTGGGTGGCCGAGCGTTGGGGTGGGTCGGCATCGCATCGTTGGCTGACACTGGGGTCATTGAAATGGCTACTCTGGTTACCGCTGACTTGGGTGCCGCAGGCCTTCATGGGATGGGAAGGTGGCGCCTTCGGACCCGACACCGCGATGGGCCTCGTTCCCATGCCGCATGTGTTCGCCTACTATCTGATCTTTTTCGCCTTCGGAGTGTTGTACTACGAATCGAAGGATGAGGTGGGTCAATTGGGTCGTCACTGGCGCTGGAGCTTGTCCGTGAGTTTGCTCGTCTTGCTGCCTCTGGGTGTCGAGTTTGCGACCGGTTATCTGGGATTTCGCGCGCGTCTGCTGCCCGACCGCCATTTTCATGCCGCGACGGTCCTCTTCCAAGGCCTCTACGCATGGGGGATGACCGTGGGGTGTATCGGGGCTTTTCGCGCCTGGGTTCAGGGCGAAAAACCCTGGGTGCGCTACCTGTCTGATTCGGCCTACTGGTTGTACCTGGGCCATCTGCCTTTGGTGATTTGGGCTCAGGGGGCCATCGTAGGCTGGCCGATTCCGGGTTGGGTCAAATGCCTGATTGTCTCGATTGGGGTCACCGGACTCCTGCTGGTGGTGTATGAATGGGGCGTTCGCTACACGTGGGTGGGAGCCTTGTTGAATGGTCGGAAACATCGGAATCCCCCGGCCCTCAAATCGGTTTTGTCGATGCCTCCGCCCGTGTCCGGAGGACTCCAGTGACCCTATGAAGGAAGGCCCGCCCGTCGTCGCTCAGATCGCGAGTAAACCTGCCTCAAACTCGGGCTCCGATTCGCACCGGTTGTCTGATCCGGAGCCAGAGCCCAATGCCTCCGAGTTGCTCTCCGTGGTCTACGACAAACTCCGGCGACTGGCCGCTCAGAAAATGGCCCACGAACAACCTGGGCAGACTCTGCAACCCACGGCGCTGGTTCATGAGGCCTGGTTGAGGCTCGGACATTCCTCCGGCCGGCCGTGGGACAGTCCTGAGCACTTCTTCGCCGCCGCCGCCGAGGCCATGCGCCGGATCCTCATCGATCGAGCCCGTCGCCGCGCCCGCATTCGGCATGGAGGTGAGTGGACCCGTGTGGACGCGCAGGTCGTCGACCTGCCCATTGCTCAAGATGGCGACAAGTGTCTCCGGGTTCACGAGGCCTTGGATCGATTGGCTCTTATCGACGCGCGCAAGGCGGAGGTGGTTACGATGCGTGTCTTCGTCGGCATGGAGGTGCAGGAAATCGCCGAGGTGCTGGGGCTGTCGGAAAGGAGCGTCCAGCGGGACTGGGTGTTTTCGAAAGCCTGGTTGTCCCGGGAATTGCAGCGCGAATGAAGACTCATCCAACACCCGAATCGATCGACTCTGCCGGGGCCTCTGGGGCTGAGCCTCCTGAGAGACTGAAGTTCTCTACCTTGGAATTGGAGGGGGTGTTCGACGCGGCGGTCGCTCTGGGATCATCGGCCGCACAAGCCTCGTTTTTGGACACGGCCTGTTCCGATCCAGTGCTTCGCCACGAGGTGGAGTCGCTTCTTGAAGCGCATCGACACCCCGATTCTATTTTTGAGTCTCTCCCGCGCCGGTCCCCGGACTCGGCCCAGGAGGAACAGCCCGGAACGGTGATGGGTCGCTATCGCTTGCTCGAGTTCCTGGGTGAGGGCGGGGTGGGACGGGTCTTCGCGGCCGAGCAAACCGATCCGGTCCGCCGGCGCGTGGCCATCAAAATTCTGAAGCCGGGCATGGATAGTCGCGACGTGATTGCCCGCTTCGAGGGCGAACGTCAGGCCATGGCCATGATGGATCATCCCGGCATTGCCAAGGTTCTCGATGCGGGCACGACTGAACGCGGCCGGCCTTACGTGGTGATGGAACTGGTGTCCGGCCAACCCATTACCGACTACTGCGACCGCAACCGCTTGAGCGTCACCGCACGCCTCGAATTGGCGATCCGGGTTTGCCGGGCTGTGCAGCATGCGCATCAGAAGGGCGTGCTGCACCGCGACATCAAGCCGACCAACTTGCTGGTGATCGACGAAGACGGGACACCTGTCCCAAGGGTCATCGACTTCGGGATCGCCAAGGCGCTCGAGGGACGCCTCGGCAAGCAGACCACCGCCGGCACCCGACTGCATCCGTTTATCGGGACACCAGCCTACATGAGTCCGGAACAGGCCGACATGAGCGGGCTCGACATCGACACGCGCAGCGACCTCTACAGCCTGGGTGTGCTTCTCTACGAGTTGGTGACCGGGTCGCCGCCGTTCGACGGACGTGCCCTGTGGGAGGGCGGCCTGGAGGCGCTTCGGCGGACCCTTCGGGAAACCGAGCCGCAGCG
>JAPLUF010000396.1 GCA_026397755.1 Verrucomicrobiota bacterium | reverse complement strand
TGGAGCCATTGTGGTTCGCGAGCCCTGGAAAGGGTTTGTGGGTCAGAAGGCCTCGGGCCTCGAAAAGACCTCCTCCGCGTGGACGCTCAATTTGGATGCCGATGAGGTGGTCACCCCGGAATTGAGGGAGGAGATTTCCCGGGCTATCGCCGAGGCCGGACCAGAGATCGGTGCTTTCAACTTCCCGCGCTGCACCCAATTCCTCGGCCGTTGGATTCGTCATGGCGACTGGTATCCCGACCGTGTGATTCGTCTGGCCCGTCGCGGTCGGGCACACTGGGGTGGCGAGGAACCGCATGCTCAGCTGCAGGTTGCGGGGCGCATCGGCCGCTTGCGATCGGATCTCCTGCATTACAGCAACGAGAGCATCGACCGTCAGGTTACCAAGATTCCTCCTTACAGCACCGCCTTCGTCCAAGCCTCGCGGCATTCCGGTCGGCATGCCACCTGGGTGGATTTGCTCTTCCGTCCGGGTTGGCGGTTTCTGCGGGGCTACCTCTTCAAGGGCGGGTTCCTCGACGGTCTTCCCGGTTATTACATCGCCTGGGCCAATGCCTTCACCGTGGCCACCCGCTACACCAAGTTGCGCGCGGTCGATCAAGGTCTCGAGTCGGTGTCCGATCGGGCACCCCGTACCCCGCGCTGAGAGCCCGACGGGAGAATTATCTGGGCCACGAGGGCGCTGAACACGTCGCGGATGATCTCGGTGATCCCACGCCTTGGGATCAATGACTCACCTATTTGCGACGGGTGACTACGAGCAGTTGCTCGCTGAAAAGCATCGCTGGGTTGGAGAGCCAACGATTGAGGGACTTCTCGGTTTGCTTGAGCACCGGGTTGCGGCGGGCGTCCTTGTCGACAGTCAGGCGGCAGGCCAGCCAGACCAACGGCCAAAGGGGTGAGAGCAGCACCGACTTGAATTTCAACTGGGTCAGTCCGAGGCGCAGGATTTGAAAACCCTCCCAACCGAGTACGGCATGGATGAGGGAAAAATCCACAGGCCCGATGTGGAAGGCGTAGCGATCGGAGGCCTTCTGGTCCCAGCCCACCCGCCGACGGATGAGCTTATGCTTGCCGGTCAAAAAGAACTGCAGCCGCGAATGCAAGCGCTGCAGGTTCGGGGTGCTGAAGACAAAAAACCCACCGCTCCGAACGACCCGCGATACTTCGGCGACGATGTGGAATTGCGAATCGAGATGTTCCAAAACCTCAGTCATGAGCACGACATCGAAGGAGCCGTCCTCGAAGGGCAGTCGGTGTTGGAGGTCCACACCGGTGGTGATGGGAATGGCGTCCAGACGAACGCGGTTCTCGATGATGTAGTCGTCGTCGCGGAAGTGGGTGCCGTGAATGCGGCATCCGTCGGCGGCCAGTTGCGACAGTACCTCGCCCTCGCCACAGCTCAGATCGAGGATCGAAAGGTTGGGGTACCCTTTCAGTTGGCGGACTTCCCGGACCACGGCATCGACGATGAAGGCTTGCGGCATCGGCCCTCATCAAGCCGTTCGAGACCCGGCCGCGGCAACCCAGAAAAAGTCAGGTTTTCCGACTGCGCCGTCACTCCCTTTGCCACCTGCCCACGGACGCCGGCTGAAAATCGGCTTCCGGTCCCGATTCTGGCGGGAGAACGCCAGTACCGCGGAGCTCGGGACTCCCATTGTTCAAGGTCCTATCAGAACCTAAACGTCACACGACCGTCACAATAGTGACGTAAACCTGTAACTTAAGAACCTAACCGTCGGATCGAGTTCGGTTTATTCAGAACACGCCTTCGACGATCATGCGCCGTTCCATTTCTCCCAAAGTCCTGCTCGCTGTTGCTCTGGCGGTGTTGGGCCCCGCCTTTTCCACCGAAGCGGCCAGTCCGGCCCTGATAAAGTTGCTCAAGGTCCTCAAGGACCGGGGGACCCTGTCGGCCCAAGAGTACGACGACCTCGTCGTCGCCGCCCAGGCCGAATCGGCCGCGGTCGCTGCGACTCCGGCCGCGGTTCTTGCTCCCAGTGGGCCAGTACAGGCCCCTCAGACCCACTCAAAGGTTGCCCCGCCCGCGGAAACAGCGTCGGCCCCGACCACGTCTGCCCCCTCCGTCAAAGCCACCCCGGGGGCTGATAAACCCGCCGACAAGCCCAAGGCTCCGAAGTGGTATGATCAGATCAACTTCCGGGGATACACTCAATTGCGGTACCATTCTGTTTTGGATCGGGACGGCGCGGAGTTGAACGTCCCCAACGACCGATCGATCTCCGAGAACAACACCTTCTTCCTCCGCCGGGGACGCATCATCCTCAGCGGCGATGTTTCCGAACACCTCGGGATCTACATCCAGCCGGACCTCAACGCATCGCCTGGCAGTGGTGATTTTTCAGTCCAATTGCGGGACATATACGGTGATGTGTACCTCGACAAGGCCAAGGAATACCGCATCCGCCTGGGCCAGTCGAAGGTGCCCTACGGATGGTCCAACATGCAGTCCTCCGCCAATCGAGCGGCCCTCGAGCGCACCGATGCTATCAATTCGGCCGTGGAGGGCGAGCGAGACATCGGAGCCTTTTTTTATTGGGCCCCGGATGAAATCCGCAAACGGTATGCCGAATTGGTCAAACTGGGTCTCAAGGGCTCCGGTGACTACGGTGTGGTGGGCTTTGGCGGATACTCTGGCCAAGGGTTGAACCGGCTGGATCTCAACAATACCCCCCATGTGGTGGCCAAGGTGAGCTACCCGTTCCAACTGGCCAGCGGCCAATTCTTTGAAGCCGGTGTCCATGCTTACTCGGGCAAATTCGTCACCAGCACCCAGTCCATGACGGTTGCGGGAAAAACTTTTACCCCGTCCACTCGAGCTGGCGGATTGAGCGACGAACGCGTGGGCATGAGTGCCATTTGGTATCCGCAACCCTTCGGTATCGAGGCCGAGTGGAACGTGGGTCGTGGACCAGAACTGTCGTCCGACCTCCGCACCATCAGTGCCGATACGCTGCACGGCGGCTACATCCAGTTTGCCTATAAAGACCAGAACAAGCTGGGCAACTGGTTTCCCTTCACCCGCTGGCAGTACTACTCCGGCGGCCGCAAATTTGCGGTCAATTCTCCCAATGAATTGGTCAATGAAATGGACTTCGGCATCGAATGGTCTCCGTGGAACCCGGTGGAATTCACCATCCAGTTCACCCACACCTTCGAGCGGACCAACACCAAGACAGCCCCCTACGACACGACCACCTCGGCCGATCGCATCAGCTTTCAAGCGCAGATCAATTACTAAGGGTCTGGCTTGGGTCTAACTGTCACCTGATTGTCACTGTTCCGTAGAGCATCTGAAACTTAAAAACCTTTCCATCAAACCATGTTTTCTCTTCAACGACTTGTTGGCGGCGGCGATGTCTTCTTTGACTTGCTGGAGCGCAGCGCGGCAGAGGCTCAGGAAAGTGTGCACCTTTTGGCTAAGACCCTGGCCAGTCCGGGTGCAGCGGCCCTTGATTCTTCGGTGCTCGTGCGCCGTAAGGAGGAGCGGATCACCGAGGAGTTGCAGGAGCTCCTCATCACCACCTTCGTCACCCCCCTCGAGCGAGAAGACATCGATGCCCTGGCCACGGCCCTCAACAAGATCCCGCGCACCCTGGAGCGCTTCACTGAGCGCTTCCTAATTTGTCCGTCTCGGGTCCAACAGGCCAGTTTTGCCCGGCAGACCGAGCTGCTCCAGAGCTCCATGGACACTCTATTGACCATGGTTCGGGACTTGCGCAATGCGCCCGACCTGACGCGCATGAAGGAACGCAACGACAAGCTCCAGTACCTCGAGGGCGAGGCCGACAAGCACATGATCGAGTTGCTCCAGAGACTCTATAAGGCGGACCACGATGCGGTGAGCGTCGTTGCCTTGAAGGATCTCTATGACTTGCTCGAGAAGGTCATCGATCGCTGCCGTGACGCCGGCAATGTCATCGTGCAAATCGTCCTCAAGAACTCCTGAACGCGCTTTGCCTGTGACTCTGCTCCTGACGGTGATCCTTGTCGCGTTGGTGTTCGAATACATCAACGGCTTTCACGATACGGCCAACTCGATCGCCACGGTGGTCTCCACCAAGGTGCTGACGCCGCGACTGGCCATCTTGCTGGCGGCCATCACCAATCTTGTCGGGGCGCTCTATGGCACGGCCGTGGCCAAGACCATTAGTTCCGGGTTGCTGGACTCCAAACTGATTCCGTCGGGGATGGGTTCGCAAATGCTCATCTGCGCCCTCATTGGTGCGATTGTCTGGAATCTAGTCACCTGGTGGTTCGGACTGCCTTCTAGCTCCAGCCACGCCCTCATCGGAGGGTTGATTGGAGCGGGCTTCGCTGCCTCCGGAGACAGTGTGGCGGTCATCCTCTTCGCCAAGGTGAAGGACGGAGTTCCTTGGTATAAGTACGACGGCCTGCTCTACAAAGTCATCATACCCATGTTCTTGTCACCGATGATGGGTTTGCTGGTGGGTTTGCTCCTCATGACCAGCCTCTACTTCCTGCTCCGCAACTGGACTCCTCGGTGGGTCAACCGAGTTTTCGGCAAGGCGCAGCTGGCCAGCGCGGCCTATATGGGCTTCAGCCACGGCAGCAATGATGCGCAGAAGACCATGGGCATCATCGCGCTGGCACTGGTGGGGGCCGAAAAGGCTGGAACCCTGCACGAGATCCCGCAGTGGTTGGAATTCCTCCGTCATCCGATGGTCCTAGACGCCGCTGGCAAAGAAGGGATCGCGCCGTGGATTAAGATTATTTGCGCGATCACCATGGCTTTCGGGACGGCCGCAGGCGGTTGGAAAATCATCAAGACCATGGGACACAAGATGGTGAAACTGCAGCCGGTCCACGGCTTTGCGGCGGAGACGACGGCCGCCACGGTTTTGAGCGTCGCGGCCTACTTCGGCATGCCGGTCAGTACGACCCACGCTATTACCACCAGCATTATGGGGGTGGGGTGCGCCAAGCGCTTCAGCGCCCTGAACTTCAGCGTTGTCGAGCGGATCCTCTGGGCCTGGGTGCTGACCTTGCCGGTGAGCGCCGCCATTGCTTACGGCCTCATGCGTAGCGTTCGCTAAAAAGAGGCCGTGGAGCGCTGGCCGGACTCAGGTGGCGCCGGAAACCGCGCCTCTGCAGGGTAGAATGTAACCATGTTTTCCTTGCTCCAAGGCCGGGGTTGCCAGCCTGATGGAGTTGGGAAACGCATGACCGAAACCATCAAACAGGATGTCATCGTCGGGGTCGATCTGGGGGGGACCAAGATCCTGGCCGGAATATTTACCCCCCAGCTCCGGTTGCTCCAGACGGTCAAATTGAGCACCAAGGCTTCGCGGGGTTTTGAATCCGTGGTGGAGCGCGTTGCACGGTGTGTCCGGGATGCGGTGGACGAGGCCGACCTTTCGCTCAAGCAAGTTCGCGGGGTCGGGATCGGAGCCCCCGGGGCCATCAACCCCGAATCCGGTGAGGT
>JAPLUF010000384.1 GCA_026397755.1 Verrucomicrobiota bacterium | reverse complement strand
TTCTTTGTGAAGGACACCGCCGGTCGCTACACCGCGGTCAATCAATCCCTCGCCGAGAGAGTGGGTTTTCGACGCACCCAGGACCTGGTAGGCAAGACGGTGCGAGAAGTCTACCCGATCGAGTTGGCGACCCGATTCGCCCGGCAGGATGAGGCGGTTCTACGGACAGGGCGACCCATCATTGAGAAGCTGGAACTGCATTGGTACCCGCGCCGAAAGACCGGATGGTGCTTCACCACCAAGTTTGCCATTCGCGATGACCACGGGCACATCATCGGCCTGGTGGGCATCTCCCGAGACCTTCAGGTGCCCGCCGGAGCCGGGCGGATTCCGGCCGGACTGGCCTCAGCCTTGGATCACCTCGAGGCCCACTATGACGAGGAGTTGAGCCCGACTTCGCTGGCAGAGCGAGCGGGCATCCCGCCGGTCCGCTTCGCCCGCCTCATCAAGAAGCTTTTCCGAACCACCCCAAGCCAGTTGATTTCCCACACCCGACTGGCGGCGGCCTCCCGATGGCTGGAGGAGAGTCAAAAGCCCGTGGCCGAGATCGCCCATGCCTGTGGGTTTTATGATCACAGCGCATTCACTCGCGCATTCCGGGCGGCCACGAGCCTGACGCCCACCCAATTCCGTCTAAGTCGTCGGGCCGATGCTTGAACTTCCCGAGGGGTCGCAGCACCGAGCCTCAACGGCGTTCGTTGTAATCGCTCGAGGCATAGCGCGACCGGAGTTCCTCGACCCGTCGCGTCAGTGTGTCGGAGGGGGCGGGCCAGTGATGCCATCGAACTCCCCAATCTTCTTCGGCGGTCCGAAGCATCGCCTCTTCCCAGCGGGTTCGTGAGAGATCGGGTGGAGTTGGTTGGATGCTGCCCTGGATGAGCAGTCCCTGTTTATTTCTGCGCTGGGCGGCCCCGGCGATCTTGCGGCCCTTGAGCAGCAGGTCTTCTCGCTCGGCACCCACGAAGCACTGTCCGGGGCCGGCCGTATCACAACACGGTGCTAACTCGGTTTGGAGGCCACAGTGGGCAAAGGCCCGTTGGAGCCAGGAATGCGCGCGACGGTAGCTTTCGACCGCTGAGAGCGAATACCAAGGGTGCTGTGGGGGGACGACGATCGCATAAGTCCAGTCGGCCTCGTGGGAAACCAGTCCGCCTCCGGTGGGCCGTCGGATGAGCGGTCGCAGTGGGGTCCAAGCGGCGATGTTTGCATGCCGTTGGAAGTAGCCGAAGGTGGCTGCCGGAGTTGTCCAGGAATAGCTGCGCAGCACCGGACGACGGAGTTCCGCTGCGGCTTCCAGCAGTGCTTCGTCCCAGGCCATGTTGGCGGGAGCGTCTCCCGTTGAGGAATTCAGCCAGTACCATTCATCGCCCATTTCGATAGCAAAGGTGAGCTGGAGAGACCGAGATCGCAAAGGCGCATTGCTTCGGGGTGGGTTCTCTGGCAACCAAGCCGTCCTGACTATGAATCGCCGCTCGATTTCTGTGCTGCTGGCCGTTGCGCTGATGGCGCTCCTTTCCGGATGCAAGGAGCAAGCACCCGAATTGGCTACCCAATGGCATTTCGTTGGAGCCGATGGCTTGCGCACCCAGACCGGAGCCCTGGCATTGCGGGCTTTCTTCTCTCACAGCAATGCTCCGGCGTTGACCGATCGCCTGCGTTCAAAGGCCACTCGCGCGGCGCTGGAATGGCTCTCGGAAACCACCACCACCGACACCGTGGTGACGCAAGCGCAACCCTTGATGGCCGACTTGCTGGCCCACGAGTCGGCCGGCGAGGTGTGGCGTCGAGGTGATGGATCTAAGGAAGTTTTCTTGGCTGTTCGGATCACCGCCGAGCGGGCCCCCATTTGGAATGACCGTTATCCGGCCTTGGTTAAACCCCTGGGCTCCAAGGCGTCTGGGGCTTGGGTCAGCGCCGAGAAGGGCTGGCTCTTTGCTGTGAGTCCGTCCGATTCGCCAAGGGCTAAGAATTTCCGGTCCCGCGTGCTCTCGGCCTCTAATCCTCCGGCCCGGTTGTTGGAGTTCCAGAAGGCACCGGGTGCATGGCCAGGACTCCAGGCCACCGCAGTAGCTACCAATGGGGCCGTCGCGTGGTCCGGAACATTGAGCAAGCCGGGTTTGGCTGAATTATCTCTGCGTGATTGGCAGTACCCGACCAATTTGATTTATGACCCGTTGGTCTCCTGGACTGCCATCCGGGGTGTCGCACCCCAGGTGTTGAGCCTGCTCGGTCTGGAGACCTACCTTCAGGGTCAGGAAATCGGCCAGATGTACCTCTGGGCCCAAGCCGAGTCGCCCTTCCAGAGTTATGCCGTGGTCCATGTGAAGGACTCGGCTTCGGTGCTCAAGGCGGCTAATGCGGAATTGAGCCGCCGTTATTCTACCAATGCTGAACCGGGCAAGCTGGATGGCCTGGTGATGTACGATGCCGAGAAGCAAATCCTCGCACTCAGCAGTGCACCGTTTGTCGTTCCGATGCTCAGCGGAACGGAGAATCAGAAGCCTGGCTTTCTGGGTTTTAGCATGGTTCCGCGGCAGCGTTCGGTTCAACCCGTGCCTAAGGAATTGCTCCAACAGCTCCAGCAACCGGGTTTGGTGGTCTATGACTGGGAGATTACTTCCGAGAACTTCGTCCACTGGTGGATCAACCTTCAGAACCGTGATCTTTCGTTAGGACTTAATCCGGCTCCTGGGGATGGTCTGGCTAATCTCTGGCTGACCGACACCCTGGGCAAGGTAGACAACACCGTGACCCAGGTCCGGCAGTCCGGCCCCGGGGTGTTCACTTGGAACCGTAAGGCCCCGGCAGGTCTGAGCGCCATGGAATGGGTTCTCTTAGGTCGATGGCTGGATCCGGCCACGCCCCGCACGCCCAAGGCCGCCCGTCTGGCTCCTCCGCCCCCGATGGGGCTGCCTCAGACACCGTCCGCGAAGATTCCGCCCGCCCCCAAGCCCGTTGCTAAACCCTGAACCCCAAATGCTGAAACTCGGCGTCAACATCGACCACGTAGCCACCCTCCGTCAGGCCCGGTATCGAGGCATGGAACGGGGAGAACCCGATCCCATCGCCGCGGCACTTCTGTGCGAGCAGGCCGGTGCCCACGGGATCACGGCCCATCTGCGGGAGGATCGCCGACATATCATCGACCGGGACATTGTTGCTTTGAGGAAGGCCATCCGGACCCGCCTCAATTTCGAGATGGCCAATGCTCCGGAGATCGTGGAGATCGCTCTGGCGGTTCGGCCTGACATCGTTTGCCTGGTGCCGGAGAAGCGGGAGGAAATCTCCACGGAAGGTGGGCTAGATGTTCTGGGGCATGAAGCCGCACTGAGGGAGACCATCCGTCGGATGAAGGAATCTGGTATCGAGGTGAGTCTTTTCGTGGATCCGGATTTGGCCCAAATCGAGGCATCCGCCCGTGTGGGTGCGCAATTCATCGAATTGCACACCGGAGCCTACGCCGAGGTGTTTCATCAAAAAGCCGAGCGGAACCGGGAGTTGGAGCGCTTGGTTGCCGCTGCCGAGCAGGGCTATAAAGTGGGTCTGCGGATCAATGCTGGGCACGGACTTAATCGGGAAAACCTACCGCTCTTGCATGTGGTGCCGCATCTTGAGGAGTTGAACATTGGCCATTCCATCATCAGTCGGGCCCTCTTCGTCGGCCTAGAGAAGGCGGTGCAGGAAATCCTTCAGGCCATGGAGGGTTACGGGGGTAAGCCTCAGACTCTTTCGGCGCCATGATCCTAGGTGTGGGAATCGACTTGGTGGAGGTCGGGCGCATCCGGGATTCGCTCGAACGCCTGGGTGAGCGGTTTGCCCGTCGCATCCTGTGTCCGGCCGAATACGAGTACTGTTTCAGTCACACCGATCCCTCCACTCATGTCGCGGCTCGGTTCGCCGCCAAGGAAGCCGTGAGCAAAGCATTCGGGACAGGAATCGGAACGGAGCTCGGGTGGTTGGACATTGAAGTGATCCGTTTGGAAAGCGGCAGCACTCAAGTCCGACTGCAGGGAGCGGGGACTCAGTTGATGGAACGCCGATCTGCGAAAATCATACACCTCAACTTAACCCATACCGCTCAATACGCCTCGGCTGTGGCGATTCTCGAGGGATGATTGCTGAACGACCGGAGTTGCCCCAAGTGTTTCCGGTCGTTTCGCTAACGTGCTCTCAGCGGTTTGACCTCAGGCCTTCAATGGATCCGAAACCATAGGCTCCGCCGAAATCAGCCGGGGTTGATCTGGCGGAGCCTTGGGAAGCTTTGGGGGATGATAGGAGTCGAACGTTCGGCTCCAGATGAATCGAGGGTCAGCTTACACCATCGGCGAACTCGCCGGGGATTCGAACCGCCTCGAATGCCTCTATTTTCTTGCGGAGCTTGGCCAAGGCGATGTTTTGCACCTGACGAATGCGTTCCCGGGTAACACCAAACTTTTGACCAATTTCGTCGAGAGTTTTCTCCTTCCCCCCATCGAGGGCAAAACGTTCGCGCAGAATGGTCATCTCGCGGGAGTCCAAGATATGAAGGGTGCTTTGCAGCAGGCTATGGGTGGTGCGGCTTTCGAGATTTTCGTAGGGAGTCTGGCAGGATTCGTCTGCCACCACGTCACCCAGTTTGCTGGAATCTTCGTCGCCCAATGATTCATCGAGCGAACTGGTTCGCAAAGAGGCACGACGCCAGAGACGAACTTTCCGTAGCGGGGCATCCATCTCGTCAGCGATTTCCTCATCGGTTGCCTCACGGCCGAAGAGTTCCTGCAGCTCCATGGCCGCACGGCGCATCTTGGAAATCTTGTCAACCAAGTGGACTGGCAGTCGGATGGTCTTGGACTGGTTGGCCAAGGCCCTCTTATGGATTGCTTAATCCACCAGGAGCTGTAGGTGGAGAGCTTGCCACCCTTGGAGGGATCGAAACGCTCCACGCCCTTCATGAGCCCTATGTTGCCTTCGTTGATTAGGTCTAAAAGCGGCATTCCCAAACCGTCATAGTCTTTGGCGATTTTCACCACCAACCGGAGGTTGGCCCGGATCATGTGCTCGCGGGCGACCGAATCTCCTTTTTTGATGCGTGCGGCGAGGGTGTTTTCTTCGGCCACCGTGAGCAGCGGAACCTCAACCGCCTGACGCATGTATAAACTGAGCGCGCTCTTCGATTCGTAGAAGTCGCGAACCGGCTCAGGAGGGCTCTGCATCACCGGGATACCATCGATCATTTGGAGGCCGGGTCTTTCTGAGAGGAGGCCTAAGATCGCCTTAGTTTTTCTCGGGCGGGAAGGAGATTTTGTGACCTGGGTAGACACAACAGAAACCACCTTCATCGGTTTGACTCGGGATTTAGACCGCACGGATGAAGGTTTTGAGACTGAAGCGATGGAGGAAGTGGGCGACGGAGGCTTCCGGGTGACGGAGGTCTTAGGTTGAACAGCAGCCTTCCTTACGGTTTTTTTTGACGGCTTCATCGAAAAAAGATTGAGGGACAAAGCGCAGGGTGTCAATAGCCTGGTGAATAATTGTCTAAGTAAAAATTAACAAAACTCAGCATGGTGGGAGGTTTAAGTTAGCTTTTGTTCCGTTTGTTATGCTCTTGAAAACAAAGTTTTCGGCTTGCAGCCTCACGGTCTTGATTGTGTGGAACAATGGGTTAACCGTGTGCGCGGATGAGTGAAGTCTTGGTAAAGCATTCGATCAAAACCGTTGCGCGGCAAACGGGGTTGAGTCCCCATGTTATTCGTGCGTGGGAAAAGCGGTATCAGACGGTCCAACCGACCCGTTCGGAGGGAAAACAGCGCCTGTATTCCGCCGCGGACATTGGTCGGTTGACCTTGCTGCGGCAAGCCACTGAAGCCGGGTTTTCCATCGGAACCATCGCATCTATTTCTCTCGAATCCCTGCGATCTTTGCTGTCGAACTCGGAACGAGGATCTTCGTCGGTGGATCGTTCTCGAGGGATGGCTCCGGAGGCCTCGGAAGGAGAACCCAGAGACACTGGCGAAGGGAAAGAAGTCGGCTCTCCGAAGGGCTCAGACACCCCTCGCTTCCCATTCGCTGTGGCTGATGCCTCCATCGAGGGGACGTTGGTTTTTTTGGAGGAAGCCTTTGAGGCTGTCATGCGTATGGATGCGGTAGCTCTCGAAGGCTTGTTGGAGCGAGCGTCGGTGGCGATGGGGCAGATGCGTTTGCTTCGCGAGTTGATCGTCCCCTTGGTCGAGCGGATCGGTGACGGATGGTTGAAGGGGCGGGTCAAGGTGGCTCACGAACATGTGGCTACGGCGGTCCTAAGAACTTTTCTGGGCAACATTGCTCGGCCAATTGCCTTGCACCCACGGGCGCCAGTTCTGGTGGTGGCAACTCCCTCGGGCCAGCTCCACGAACTGGGGGCCATCATCGTTGCTGCCGCAGCGACCGGTTTGGGATGGCGGGTCGTTTATGGTGGCGCCTGCCTGCCGGCAGAGGAGATCGTCAGCATGGCAATTCAACAGGGTGCGAGGGCCGTCGGCCTGAGTATCGTGCACCCGACGGATGATCCGATTCTCCCTCAGGAACTGAAGCTTTTGCGACGACTGCTCCCCGGTTCCACGAGCATCCTCGTTGGGGGGCGGGCCAGCTGCGCCTACCAATCCGATATCGAGGCGATTGGTGCGATCCAAGTGGGAAACCTTGATGATCTCAAGTTGCAGCTCAATGGGTTGAGGGGTGAACCCCCACGAGTCCCGTCGATCGTGGCTGAAGCGGGGCTGTAATAGAGTGTGCCCTGCAAGCAGTGAGCCGCAGTAGTGAGGGACTGATGGCTGCGTTTAGAAGGTCGTGTTCAGAGCGAACCTTCAGATTCGTGAGTCCCCTGAAATTCGAAAAACCCTCGAAACCTTGCTGGATTCTGAAGTTCTTGAAGTCCTGATTTCTGGAAAATCTTGGGTTCATCCGATCTCTGGCTGCTGGTCGCCAGGCTTCTCCGGAGACTAGGTCCCGGGAGTAGTGCCCTCCCGGAGACCTGGTTTGCCGCCAAACCGTTCAGCGCGAGCCCTGCCCCATCGAGAGCAGGAACATGATGTTGTTCGGCGTCTTTTTGAGTTTGCCGAGCAGAAGATCCATCGACTCCACCGCCGGAACCCCTACCAGAGCGCGGCGAAGGACCGAGATCCGCTGGTACTCGTCGGGATGGTAGAGCAGCTCCTCCTTGCGAGTGCCGGATTTCTCGATGTTGATTGAGGGGAAGACGCGGCGGTCCACCAGAGATCGATCGAGATGGATCTCCATGTTTCCGGTGCCCTTGAACTCCTCGAAGATGACTTCGTCCATCCGGCTTCCTGTGTCCACCAGGGCGGTGGCCATAATGGTCAGGGAACCGCCTTCCTCAATGTTTCGAGCTGCCCCGAAGAATCGTTTGGGCTTGTGGAGCGCATTGGCATCGACGCCGCCGGAGAGGATCTTGCCTGAGTGCGGTTGCACGGTGTTGTAGGCGCGGGCCAATCGGGTGATGGAGTCCAAGAGGATCACCACGTCCTTCTTGTGTTCGACCATTCGCCGGGCCTTCTCGATGACCATCTCGGCCACTTGCACATGCCGTTCGGGCGGTTCGTCGAATGTGGAACTCACGACCTCGGCACCGCGGCAGGAACGCTCCATGTCGGTGACCTCTTCCGGGCGCTCATCAATCAGCAGAATGATCAGGTGGCTGTCCTGATTGTTCTTCAGGATGGCATTGGCCAGCTTTTGCATGAGCACCGTTTTGCCGGTGCGGGGCGGGGCGACGATGAGTCCGCGGGTGCCCTTGCCGACGGGGCAGACGATATCTACCACGCGAGTGCTGTATTCATCCTGAGCGGTCTCGAGGAGGAAACGTCGGTTCGGGAACAGCGGGGTGAGGTTATCGAAATGGGTTTTTTCCTTGGCCTTGTCAGGATCGATCCCGGCCACGCGCTCGACCTTGAGCAGGGCGTAAAACTTTTCTTTATCCTTGGGTGGGCGGACCTGCCCCTCGACATCATCGCCGGTGGCGAGATCGAAGCGCCGGATTTGCGAGGGGGAGACATAAATGTCTTCCGGGCAGGGCAGGTAGTTGAAGGCAGGGGAACGAAGGAAACCAAAGCCCTCCGGCATGACCTCCAAGACCCCGCGGGTATTGATGATTCCGCCGGCAGCCAAGTTGCGCTGGACGATCTGGAAGATGATTTCCTGCCGTTTGAGCGTGCCGTAATTCTCGATACCGAAGTGCTTGGCCACATCGGCCAGAGAACCGATGGGCATCGGCTGCAATTCGTGCAGGTTGAGGTTCTTGGGCTCGACAACCACCTTCGGTTTCTCTGGGGCGGCGGGCGCGGGAGTGTCATCGTTGGGCGCAGCCATCCGGGCTCGAGGCGGTAGCGGAGAGGCCTTCGCCACCAAGGGTTCATCATCGGCCTCTCGGGAACCGGCCGGTTCTGGAGCCGGAGGCCGAACAGTCAGTGACGTGTCTTCGACGATCGACGCTGCCTTAGGGGTCTTAGAGGCCTTAGGGGCGTCGGTGGAAGCCGGTTTTTCTTCGAGCAGTTCTGGTTGGGCTTCAGCTTTCTTGCGGGGCGTTCGGGCCTTCTTGGGCGCGGACGGGTCTTTTGGTGCGCGGGGCATTTGAAAATGGGTTTGGATCGGATGGGCTTGCCTCGGAAGCGCCTTTTTGAGGGCACAAACGCAGTTCCGAACGGGGGTTTTACCGGGGGGAAAAAATTGGCAACATCGAGGACACTGTTGCCGACTGCGGAAAATCAACATCCTTCTGAACCGTGGGAGCCGCAAGTTATTTAGAGTGACAATTTTTTCATTGGTCTTTTTTGAAGCTGGAACCACTCGGCACCGGCCGTCCTCAGAAGCTTCCCTGCCTTGTGGTCGCGGGTGAGGCTCCGTACCGTGCCCGGACGGTGAATCGCATTCTCGTCCTGTCTCTTTCCGGCATTGGCGACACGCTCATGGCGACCCCGATGCTGCACGAATTGCGTCTCCAGTACCCGTTAGCCGCCCTGGATGTGCTGGTCTTGTGGGCCGGGGCCGCTGAAGTGCTTCGGGGCAATCCCCATGTCCGGGAGGTGATCCAACATGATTTCCTGAAGGCGAGCCCAGTCTCATCGGCAGCCCGTTGCTTGGAATTGCGAGGTCGCCGCTATGACCTCTCCATCAACACCCACACTCAGGGTCGTCGTGGATATCGGGACTTCAACGGCGCGGGGTGGAACGTGCTGGAGAGCCTCGCGCTCGG
>JAPLUF010000080.1 GCA_026397755.1 Verrucomicrobiota bacterium | reverse complement strand
CGGGTCTTTCCGGCTTGGACTGCGTTGGTTCGGGCGGAACAGACCGCAGGAGGTCTGCTCCGCCGCTCACCGCCTTGCCCAACCCAGAATTCCCCAGCCGCAGAACCACTCCCCATTTTCAGACAGGCTCTAACTGCCGAATGCTAGGAACGGGCTTTGACGTCGGTGGCTCCTTGGTCCACAAACCCAGCACGTGACCATCGCCTCTCTGAGCGAACTCGAACAGTCGATCCGCAACGTGCCGGATTTCCCCAAGCCGGGAATCCAATTTAAGGACATCACTCCGGTGTTGGCCAACGGCCGGTTGTTCGATTCGACTATCCACCACCTCCTGTCCGACATTCCTGCCGGTTCGGTCGATAAGATCGTGGGCATCGATGCCCGTGGGTTCATTTTCGGAGCTGCGGCCGCGCATCGCCTCGGAGTCGGCTTCGTGCCGGTGCGGAAGAAGGGGAAACTGCCGTGGGAGACCCATGAGCAGAGCTACGACTTAGAATACGGTTCGAACACGGTGGCCGTGCACACCGACGCGGTGGCTCCGGGCGAGCGGATTCTCTTGGTCGATGACCTTCTGGCCACGGGCGGCACCGCGGGAGCGGCCCTTCAGTTGCTGAGCCGTTTGGGAGCCAAGATCGTCGGTGTCCGCTTCATGATCGAACTGGGCTTCTTGGGAGGGCGTGAGCGTCTGGGGTCTGTGGATGTCCGCTCGTTGATCACCTACTGAGCTGGCCCGTTCTTAGAAGAAAGAGGGCCCTTGGGGGCTGCAGGAAGACCCTCAACCGCGGGGTCAGGAAGAAGGGACTGGCGGCCCCATCGGCTAGCCAAGGCGCCGCACACGATGAGTTGCAGCGGGTGGTAGAGCAGCACGGGCAAGAGGATGAGCCCCAGCCCTGGGTGCGCTCCAAAGATGATCTTCGCCATGGGAACTCCCGAGGCGAGGGTCTTTTGAGGGGCGCAGCATCGCGCCGCGATCAGGTCTGGACGCGTCAGCGACAAAGCCCGTGCGAGCACTTCAGTCAAAAACACAGCCAATCCGAAGAGCAGCAGGACTCCGCCGGCCGCCGGCAGCAATACGTTCAGGCCGTGTTGTGTCCAGAGGCGTTGTTTCACCGAGTTGCAGAACGCGGCGTACACAATGAAGAGCACGACAGCACTCGAAAGGATCCCCAACTGCTTCTTGTGGCGATCAGCCCAGACCGCGCAGATGGGGCGAAGGAGTTGTCCGAGTACCAATGGGATTAGCAGGAGGGTGACGATCTCCGCAATCACGGGTCCCAGCGGCTGTTGCTGACTGCTGGCCTTCATTAGCCACGTCACCCAGAGCGGCGTGACGAAGACCCCCAGCAGGCTCGAGAGGACCGCATTGAAGAGGGCTCCCACGGTGTTGCCTCCGGCCATGCCGGTCAGGATTACTGAGGTGGTAATGGTGGAAGGCAGTACCGCTAGGTAGAGGAATCCGAGGCGAAGATCCGGAGCCAGCCAGCCACCGGCGAGGCGATCGAGGACAATGCCCATCACGGGAAACACCAGGAAGGTGAAGGATTGCACCAACAGGTGCAGCCGCCATTGGGACAATCCTTGGCGCAGCGCCGTGGAGGGGAGGGTTAGACCTTGGATGAAGAAAATTAGCGCCACCCCTGCTTTGGTGGTGATGGAGGTCTTGAGCGGACCGTCGGCGGCGCCCAGGTCAGGGATTACCCAGGCTAAGCCCACCGCGATGGGAAGACTGAGGGCGAACCAATTGCGAAGAAAAAAAGGCGGCATGATCCGGGGCGTCGGAGTTGGGAGAACGCTGCCTCACTCCTCCGCCCCTGAGCGATCTTTAGCAAGCTTGAGCTACTAAATTCACTCGGTGAATTCGGCGGCAGAAAAGTCTGTCAGGCAGGGCAGGGCCGTTCGGTCACTGCCAAGGAATCTGCCCGTCATTGGGTTACAATCAGGCCGTGGTCAGTGCGGCACGAGGATCGTTGCCGGCGCCGATCTTCTCTAGGAAGTAGTCGTACCCTCCGGCGTAGGGAAGCACCCGCCCGTTGTTCACGTGCAATACTTTGGTCGCCAGGCGGCGGATGAAGTGCACGTCGTGGGAAATGAACAGAAGGGTGCCTTCGTAGCGCTCCAGAGCCATTGTGAGGGATTCCACCGTCGTGATGTCGAGGTGCGTGGTGGGCTCGTCCATCAGCAGCAAGTTGGGCGGATCGACCAAGAACTTAATGAGGTTCAATCGGCTCTTCTCGCCGCCGCTCAAGACTGTGGTCGGCTTGTAGATCTCTTCCTTGCGGAACATGAACGAACCCAGGACGGCCCGGGCTTCGTCTTCGCGAAGTGCCGGTGCGCTGGCGAGCACCTCTTCGATGACGTTCTTGTTGGGGTCGAGGCTGTCGGCCCGGTGCTGGCTGAAGTAGCCGAGCTTGGCATTGTGGCCCAGGTTTCGGACACCCTCCTGCGCTTCTACGACGCCGGCGATGATTTTGAGCAACGTAGACTTGCCGGAGCCATTGGGGCCGACCAGCACTGTGCGCTCGCCGCGTTCGACGGTCAGATCGAGTCCTGAGTAGACCACATTTTTGCCGTAGGCCATGTAGACGGCTTCGAGGGAAATGGCCCGCTGTCCACCGCGGGGGGGCGTGGGAATCTGTATGCGGAAGGGCTTTCGGGGCGGCGTGGGTTTCTCGAGGAGCTCTATCCGCTCGATTTGCTTGAGCTTGGACATCGCCTGCGAGGCCTTCGAGGCGACGGAGCGGAATCGATCTGCGAACTCCTGAAGGGCCTGGATTTCTTTCTGCTGATTCTTGTAGGCCGCGTTCTGCTGCTCGTAGCGATCCTCCCGCTGCTGGAGGTAAGCCGAATAATTGCCCGTATAACCGATGAGCTTGCGGTCGGCGATCTCATGCACCTGAGTGATGATTTCGTCCATGAACTGGCGGTCGTGGGAAATGAGCAGGACCGCTCCGGCATAATGAGACAGGTACTCCTGCAACCAGAGGAGTGAGAGCAAGTCGAGGTGGTTGGTCGGCTCGTCGAGGAGCAACAGGTCGGGCTCCATGACCAACAAACGCGCTAGGTGGGCCCGCATGACCCAGCCACCGCTCATTTCTTTAGCGAAGCGATCGAAGTCGGTTTCCTTGTAGCCCAGACCCTTGAGCATTTTCTTGGCCTTCGCCTCGACCTGGGGATCGTTGAGCGCATCGAACTTGGCGTGGGTCTCCATGTACTCCGGGCTGTCCACGGAGCCGGCAGCCTCGAGTTCCTTGAGGCGTTTTTCGAGGCGAGGCAGTTCGCCGGCCCTTCCGGTGGCGACCTCCAGGACGGTTTCTTCACCCACGGCTTCGCCCTCCTGAGGCAGGAAGCCGATCATCGTCCAGGGATCCCGATCGACCGTCCCTTCATCAGGTGTACGGCGACCCAGGATAATAGAGAAGAGCGTGGATTTGCCTGCGCCGTTGGGACCTACCAACGCCACCCGATCCCCGTAGTTGACCTGGAGGGATGCGTTTTCGAACAGGACCCGTCCGGCGACGGACATTTTTAATTGACCGATGGAAAGCATTGTCTCGAGTGAGTAGGGCGGCTGTTCAGAGAATCTCTGGAGGCATCGGAGGGAAGTGTATTCCCCGACCCTTTCGCCACCGTAAGCCTCGTAAGATTCGCGGCGGACCGCCCCGGGGTCAATCTCGGTGACGGATCGATGCCGTGATCTTGCGTCTAATCCGGTTGATCGGGCGTCTTGCCGATTGAACCGTAGGCGGACTACCGTGTTGGACACGCTATGGGCGACTTTCACTGCCAATCCCAGATTTCTGAATCCCCAACAGAGGGCTGTTGCGGCGTGGCGCCATGAGTTCGTGGTGGTCTAGATCGATTCAAGGCGTGATGCGCCGGATCTCCGGATCCGATGCATCGGAGACACTCTCGTCGTCTTCAGCGCCCCCCGCCGAATCCGAGTCCGGGGTTTCCCCAGAATTACTCCGCAAGGTCCGGCAGATCGAGATTCGCACGCGCCGCCTGGTCGCTGAAAGTTTGGCCGGTCAATACCACTCGGCCTTCAAGGGGCAGGGGATGGACTTTGACGAAGTTCGTGAATACCAACCCGGCGACGAAGTTCGGACCATCGATTGGAATGTCACCGCGCGGATGAACCATCCGTTCGTGAAGAAATTCCGCGAAGAGAGGGAACTCACAGTGATGCTGGTGGTGGACCTCAGTGGTTCTGGGCGCTTCGGGTCAGGCCAGCAGTCCAAGCGGGCCCTGATGGCCGAGTTGGCTGCGGTGCTGGCCTTTTCGGCCATTCGCAACCAGGACAAGGTGGGCTTGCTGCTCTTCACCGAGACGGTCGAGAAATTCGTGCCGCCGGCGAAGGGTCGACGCCACGTGCTTCGGGTCGTCCGCGACGTTCTCTTCTTCAAACCGGAGTTCACGGGCACCAACACCAATGGGGCCCTTGATTTTCTGAACAAGGTCTTGCCGCACCGTGCGGTGGTGGTCGTGGTCTCCGATTTCTTGGGTGAGACCAACCCGGGCCGTGCTGCTGTGCAAGCCCATCTCAGGCGCAAAGTACTGCACTCCGAGACCCTCGGTCGCCTCTCTCAGAATATTCTCAACCAGGTGGGCCGCCGGCACGATGTGATCGCGCTCCAGGTGGGGGATCCCCGCGAACAAGCCCTGCCCGATGTGGGTCGCCTGCTGCTTCAGGATGCCGAGACGGGCGAGGTGGTGGAGATCAACACCTCGGATGTCCGGCGGCGTGAGGCCTTTGAGACTCGAGCCAAGAAGTCTCAGAAGGAATTAGACCGACTCTTCCGCGGTGCGCGGGTCGATCACATCAAGATCCTCACGCCCACGAACGGGGCCCCGGAAGATGCCTACATGGGCGAACTGGTGGCGTTCTTCGAGGGACGGCAGAAACGGAGGCGTCGATGAGGTTTTTGGACACGTTCATTCCAGCACTCATGGTAACGGCCTTGTCGGTATCGGGGGGCGTTACCAACCGGCTGTCCCCGGGGGGCTCGGCCCGACAGGCCCTTCCGGCCAAACCGGCCGGGGCTGCTGAGGGGGGCATCCAAGACATTCGTGGCCCGGTCGAGATCCTCACGAGGACTCCGTGGTTTTATCGTTTGCTGTTGATCCTGGGATTACTGGCCGTGTTGGCATTGATCTGGTGGGCCTTGCGGCGTCGGGCCCGCCAGCAGGCTGAGTTTCGGGAGTCCGCCGCGGCCCGTGCTCGGGCCCGTCTGTCTGAGTCTTGGGCCTGGGTGGAGCAGCCCGAGCGTTTTTGCACACGCCTCTCCGAGGTGGTTCGGGGGTACCTTGAAGAGCGTTTCGGTCTGAGGGCTCCCGACCAGACCACGGAGGAGTTTCTCGCCAGCCTGCCCCAAAGTACCGCGCTGGATGCGGGGCTCAAACCGCTGATCGAGGATTTCTTGACCCAATGCGATTGGGTGAAGTTCGCTCAGGGCGATCCAGGGCGCACTGAATGCGAACGGTTGCACCAGATGGCTTCGCGCCTCATTGACGAAACCGGTGTGGAATTGCCCTCACGCAAGCAAGCCACCGAACGGAAAGGGGGGGTATGAACTTCCGTTTTGAGTCTCCGTGGTGGTTCTTGGCTCTCGTGGCGCTGCCGCTTCTGGAGTGGTACCGCCGGCGCACGGCCCGAGAGGCGGTGTTTGTCTATTCCAGCCTTACTCTGGTGAAGGGCATCCTCCAGATGAACCGCACTCTCGCCAGTCGAGTTCTCTTGGCAGCCCGATGGCTGGGGTTGGCACTACTGATTGTGGGTATGGCCCGTCCTCAATGGGCCGTGGGCAAGGCTCCCCGCAAGGCCAGTGGCATCGACATCGCCGTCGCGCTGGACTTGTCGGGGTCCATGCTGAGCGAAGACTTCGAATTGCAGGGGGAGCGTGTCGACCGGGTCACCGTGGCCAAGGACACCCTCAAGGCGTTCATCGAGAACCGCCCGAATGACCGGATCGGTCTGGCCGTATTTTCTTCCCACGCCTACATCGCTGCACCGCCCACGCTCGATCACGACTTCTTGCGTCGGCACATCGATCGCATGGAGGTGCTCGGAGAGCAGGGGACGGCCATTGGCGCAGGCTTGAGTGCCGCGGTGAACCGCTTGCGTGACCTGAAGTCCAAGAGCCGGATCGTGATCTTGCTCACCGACGGGCAGAACAATGCTGGCAATGTCCCGCCGCTCACTGCCGCCGAGGCGGCCCAGTCGCTAGGAGTCAAGGTGTACACCATCGGCGTGGGTATCCGGGGCACTGCGCCGATGCCGGTGGGCCGCGACGCGTTCGGTCGCAAGGTGTACCGGCAGGTAGCGGTAGACATCGACGAAGACACGCTGACGCGGATTGCGGAGCGGACCGGAGGTAAATATTTTCGAGCGGACAGCACCAAGACGTTGCGCTCAATTTACGAGGAGATCGACCGACTGGAGAAGACGGAGGTCGAGACCCACCAGAACGTGCTCTACGCCGAGTGGATGGTGTGGTGCGTTGCGCCGGGGGTAGCCCTGCTGCTCTTGGAGTTAATTGTCGGCAACACGGTCTGGCGGCGACTTCCTTGATTGGACAGACCTAGCGAACATCGAATGGATTTTGCGGAACCCCAGTGGATGCAGTTGGCAGCGGTGCTCACGCCGCTCGTGGGCATTTTCCTTGCCTGGGCTTGGCGTCGCCGGCAGTCGGCATTGCGCCTGTTCATTCGTTCCCGGTTGATGGATGAGCTGACCGTGGGCCTTTCCCGCCGCCGCCAGTGGCTGAAGGCCATTTTGTGGGCCTCGGGTTTGGTTAGCGTGTTGTTCGCGCTCGGGCGTCCGCTGTGGGGTTACGGCGAGGCGATGGCGCAGGCGACCGGTCGGGACATCGTGGTTTGCGTGGACGTGTCGCGGTCAATGATGGCGACGGATGCGGCTCCGAGTCGTCTGGCCCGGGCCAAGCTCGCATGCTACGACCTGCTGTCGGTAGCGACGTCGGACCGCATCGGTTTGGTGGCCTTTGCTGGATCAGCCTTCCTCCAGTGCCCCCTGGCCCTAGACAGCGAAGCCTTCCGTCAGAACGTGGCTGCTCTCGATACCGACAGCATTCCAGAACAGGGCACGGCGCTGGCAGCGGCCCTCGACGAGGCGGTGCAGGCCTTCAGCACTGATTCTGGCACCCGCAAGGCGGTGATCCTGATCACCGACGGTGAAGACCATGAAGACTTGGCTGAGGCGGCGGCCCGGCGTTTGTCCGTGGCTGGGATCCATCTTTTCACGGTAGGCGTGGGCACTCCGCGGGGTGAACTGCTCAAGACGAGCGACCCTTATGGGAACGCGATTTTCATCAAGGATGAGGATGGGAATCCGGTCAAATCCCTGCTGAATGAACCGCTGCTGCAACGTTTGTCCGAGGCGGCCCATGGGTTCTATTTGCCTCTGCAGTCGTCCCGGACCATGGCCACGCTGTACGAACGCGGCATCGCGCCGCTGGAGGCCGTGCGCTTCTCGTCGACCACCGTCCGCTCGCGGATTGAACGATTCCAGTGGCCGCTGGGTTTGGGGATTGTGCTGCTGTTGGTCGAGTTATTATTGCCGGGAGCTTCAAAGGCGGCGGGTCGTCTACCGCAGGGATCCGTGATTCAGACGGGGGCCGTAGCGGCCGTGGCCTTCCTGCTGGTCGGCCTGCCCATGATGGTCCGGGCGGAGTCGGATGACGCGCTGGAGCGCTACCGAAAGGGCGATTTTGCCACTTCCCGGCAAGAGTACGAACGTCTTGCCCAGGAAAAGCCCGAGGATTTCCGCCTTCGCTTCAATGCAGGTGCGGCCGCCTATCGCATGGACGATTTTGCTGGGGCAGCAGGGCTGTTCGAGCAAGTGCTTCGTTCGCCCGACCTCGAGTTGCAACAGCAGGGCTGGTACAATTTGGGAAATGCCCGCTACCGCACGGGTGAGGCCGAGCAAGAACCGGACAAGAAGCGCGAACAATGGCAGCAGGCGCTCTCGAGTTACACGGCCGCTCTCAAGCTCAACCCCGGGGACCCATCGGCACAGGCCAATTATAAGGCCGTCCAGCACGCCATCGAGACCATGCCTCAGCCGCCGCCCCAGCAGGAAGGGGGCAAGAAGAACGATCCCAACAAGCAGGACAAAAAAGATCAGAAGCAGGATTCCAAGGACGGATCCTCTTCGGATTCCCAAGATTCTCAGTCAGGACAAAAGGACGAGCAAAAGGACGGACAAAAGAAGGGCAAGGATTCCAAAAAGGACCCCAATTCCCCTCCGGGAGACCCCTCGAAACAACAGCAACCGTCGCAGGACAAGAATCAGGACCCAGGAGCCGCACAAAGGCAGAAACCTGATCCGCAGGAGGGGGCTCAATCTCAGGGCCAACAGGGCGAACAGGCCGGCAAGAAACCGGGAGAGGGCCGCCAGGGTAAGCCTTCGGCTGCCGGGGCTAAGCCGGGACAGGCATCCGGGGATCGTCGTGGAGAAGGGGGCGAAGGGGCCGAAGCCGGGGAACCCGACAAAGATGCCCGACAGGGGGAATTAATGACGATCCGTGAGGCCGAGAAGGTTCTGGATGGCCAGAAAGGATCCGAGAAAGCCCTTATTTTCAGGCGGCGAGGATCCGGTGAGATGGGTGAAGGCAACGGCAAGTCGGCCAGGAGGAAGGCATGGTGAACAGGGGCTTTTGGTTTCGATGCCTTGGGGCAGGTCTGCTGATCCTCCTGAGAGTGGCCGCAGCCTCGGTGACGGCTTCGTTTGATCGAGGCATCGTCGAGTCTGGAGAGACCGTTCGCTTCAATGTCACGCTCGAGGGCGAACAACCCACTGAGGTGCCTAAGTTGCCCAGTCTTCCGTTGGTTCAAGCAATTCAATATCTGGGGCCGCGTCAAATGACCCAGATCATTAACGGGGTTTCGTCGTTCCAGGTGGTTTTCCAGTTTCAATTGCAAACTCGTGGGCAAGGCGAGTTGACCATGCCTTCGCTCGCGGTGACCACTCGTGGCGGTGCCTTTCAGACACCGTCGGTGAGTTGCCGGATCACCCCCAAGGAGGCCAAGGGCCAGGGTGTCTCGCTGAAGCTCGTGACTCCACGCGACGAATGCTACGTAGGCGAAACGCTTCCTTATGACCTGCAGCTTTACTCGTCGGTGAACCTCAACCAGATCGCCCCGCCGAAGATGAGTTTCGACGGATTCGTGACGGGGCAGGAGGTTCCGCCGTCCAACACGCAAACTATCCGGGATGGTCAGGCCTACATCGTTCTGAGTTATCGACAGACGGCCACACCCACCAAGGAAGGGCTGTTGTCACTCGGGCCGGCCACTCAGGAGTATGTCTTGGAGGTCAACCGCGGACGCCGCCCGCGCAGTTTGATTGATGATTTTTTTGGCGGCGGCGCTGAACTGGAGAGAAGGACAGCCGAGGCACCGGCGCGACAAATTCAAGTCAAACCGCTGCCGGTCGAAGGGCGTCCGGCGGGGTTCTCCGGGGCAATTGGCCGATTCTCGGTGCGAACCTCCGTTTCGCGGACCAACGTCGCCGCAGGGGAGGCCATTACGGTGAAGTGGTCGGTGTATGGGCGCGGCAGCTTCAATTCGGTCCAGTCACCTCAATTGTCTCTGAGTGACGGACTCAAGACCTACCCGGGAACCAATGGCTTCACTTCGGAAGATTCGCTGGGGCTGGCCGGAACCAAGACCTTCGAGTCGATGGTCATTCTCGAGTCCCCGTCGATCAAGGCCCTGACCTTTGAACCTTATTCGTTCTTCGATCCCGACACGGGGCGCTATTCCACGGTGACGCCCCGGCCCATCGCGGTGTCGGTTCGGCCTGAATCGGGAACGAGTGCTCCGACTCCAACTCCGCCTGCGGTCTCCGTGGCTCCGACTTCTCGATTCCCGGATCGCCGCGAAGAGTTGATGTCGCTGTCCTTGCGGGGCGGGCGACGAGTCCCGGCCGAGCTTCCATGGGCCCGGCAGCCGCTTTGGTTAATCCTCGCCGTATTGCCGCTCCTTGGACTGGGATCTCTGGAGGGGTGGCGTCGTTGGCGCGAGATTCAGCAGCGTCGCCTTCAACCGACTCAGGCTTCTCGGATGCGGGAGGCGATCCGATCCCAGCAGGCTGCCATGCGGGTCGCGGCCCAAGGTGGGCGGTCCGAGGAGTTCTTCGCCGCATTGGATGCGCTGCTGCGGGTTCGGTGCGCGTTGATCTTGGGGTTGCCCTCCGGCGACGCGATCACGGCACAGGTCATCGATGAGGCGTTGGTGCCGAAGGGACTGAAGGCTGAGTCCGCCGAGACCTTGCGAGGGCTTTTCGCCGCGGTCGATGCCGCCAAGTTTTCCCCGGCCGCCGAGTCGGCCGAGTTGACCCAGTTGCGAGCACAGGCCGACGCAACCTTGGAGGCACTACAAGCCTTTGAAGGAGGTATCCGATGACCGGAATTCGACTCTGGAACCGAGTTTGGCATATGGGTCTGAGGTGGATCCTGTCGACCCTTCTAATAGGTTCGGTTTGGGCAGCCTCCGACTTTGACCAGGCCCGCAAGGCTTACGAACAAGGGAACCAAGAGGAGGCTGTCGCCGGATTCGAGCGGGCTCTTCGGGGCGCTCCCGGAGGCGTGGGGGTACTCTACAACCTAGGTAATGCCCGGTTCCGACAGGGCGAACTGGGAAGGGCTCTAGCGGCCTGGCGGCAGGCAGAGTGGATTACTCCGCGGGATCCGGCGCTGCGCCATAATCTGGATTTGATCCGCCGTCGACTGGGTCAGCCCGAGGCTGCGTTTTGGAGAGGGTGGTTGGGGTGGTTGACCCTCGACGAATGGGCGGTGAGTGCCGTCTTTTTGGTGTGGGCGTGGAGTGGGTGGCAAATCCTGGTCGGAATCCGGCCCGGATTGGCCGACTCGGGCTCCGGCGTCCGTCGGGTGCTGGGTGCCGCCGCCGCCCTTGTCCTGGTGGCTTGGGTGAGCGACTGGGTCTTGATTTATCGCGGTCCTAATGCGGCCGTCGCTGGCAAAGAAGGGTCCGCTCGGTTCGGTCCCTTGGACGAATCCGACATCGCAGTGAACTTTCCCGATGGCACCGAGGTTAGTGTCGAACAGTCCCGCAACGAGTGGGTCCGAGTGGTGGATGCCGAGGGCCGGGGCGGATGGATGCAGGGGCAGCAGGTGGTCCGCTATCACCCGCGGATCCCGTAAAGCCTTTTTGGTTCTGGGTAATATCCGACGTTTTTTTTTGCAGTTGTTGGGACCAGAGCTTGAACGCCTTCGAAGCTTCATGTTGATTGGGTCATGCACTTCACCCGACCACGTTCTTTCTCGTGGCGTTCTCTGGTGGCCGTATTGGCCTTCGCATCCGTGCCCATCCACGCCGAAACCTCCTGGATCTGGGCGGATGGCCCCAACAGCAAGTCCGCAGCGAACCTCCGCAAATCCTTCGAGGTGGCCGGTCCACTCAAGGAAGCGGTGCTGCTCATCACCTGTGATAATGGTGCGAAGGTGTTTCTGGATGGTGAACTGGTCGTCACGAACCCGGATTGGAGCGAGCCCTCCAAGGTCAACCTGACTCGTAAGCTGAAGGCGGGCCGTCATGAACTGCGCGCCGAGTGCAAGAACGAGGGGGATGTCGCCGGCTTCGTGGCCCGCCTGACCCTCAAGGACAACGACGGCAAGCAAACCGTCATCGAGAGCGATGGCACTTGGGAGGCCTCCTTGCCCGGCAAGTCTGACTGGAAGCCAGCCAAGGTGCTCGCCAAGTACGGCAGTCAGCCCTGGGGTGATGCCCTGGCAGGCGCAGCCGCTCCGGGCAAGCCGGCCGTACCCCCGGTCATCGCACCCGACGCTATTCAAGTTCTGCCCGGATTCCGGTCTGAATTGATTTACGCCGTGCCCAAGTCCCAGCAGGGATCCTGGGTGAGCATGACCGTGGATCCCAAGGGCCGCCTGGTTGCCTGCGACCAAGGGGGTGGCCTGTACCGTCTGACGTTGGCGGCGCCCGGTTCTTCCGCTCCGGCGACCATCGAGAAGCTCAAGAACGCCGTCGGCGGTGCGCACGGTTTGCTGCACGCCTTTGGCAGCCTCTACGTGATGGTCAATGAGCAGGGCGGTCGCCAGGGCCTCTGGCGCTTGCGCGACACCGACGGCGATGACCAGTACGACGAGGAGAAAATGCTCCGTCGCATCGACGGCGGTGGTGAGCACGGGCCTCACGGCATTGTCCTGTCGCCCGATGGCAAATCCCTGTACGTCGCCTGCGGCAATCACACGAAATTGCCCGAGCACATGGAATTGTCCCGTGCGGCGCGCGCCTGGGATGAAGATCAGGTTGTCACCCGCCTTTGGGACGCCAATGGCCATGCCCGCGGCATTCTCGCGCCGGGCGGCTACATCTGCAAAACCGATCCGGATGGCAAATCCTTCGAGTTGATTAGCTACGGATACCGCAACGAGTACGACATCGCTTTCAACGCCGTGGGCGACTTGTTCACCTACGACTCCGACATGGAGTGGGATGCCGGTAGCCCCTGGTACCGCCCCACACGCGTCTCAATGGCCACCAGCGGCAGCGACATGGGTTGGCGTTCCGGAGCCGGCAAGTGGCCCACCTACTATCCCGACAGCCTCCCGGCGCTCGTCGACATCGGCCCTGGCTCGCCCACCGGTGTGACCTCGGGTCAGGGAGCCAAGTTCCCGGCGCGCTACCAGAACGCCATTTTCGCCAACGACTGGACCTACGGCACCATGTACGCCATCCACCTCACTCCGGAGGGCGCGGGATACAAGGCTGTGAAGGAGGAATTCGTCAGTGGCCGTCCGTTGCCGCTGACCGATGTGGTGATTCATCCCAACGATGGTGCGATGTACTTCGCCATTGGCGGCCGTGGCACCGAGTCGGCCGTTTATCGGGTGACTTATGTGGGCAAGGACAGCACCGCTCCGGCCCCGGCTCCGAAACTGAGTGCCGCGGCCAAGCTCCGCCGCGAACTCGAACAGCTCCATCTGGAAGGCACGGGCTCCGAGGCTGTGGCTAAGGCGTGGAAGGCCCTTGGACACGAGGACCGCTTCGTTCGGTACGCAGCCCGCGTGGCGATCGAGCGTCGCCCGGTGGCTGAATGGGCTGACCGAGTCTTCTCCGAGACCCGTCCTTGGGCTTCGATCGAGGGTGCTGTGGCTCTGGCCCGCATAGGCACGCCTGAGCACCGCGACCGGTTGCTCGCTTTCCTCAACAAGCTCGATCTGAGCAAGCTGGATGAAGCGGCCAAGCTGGCCGTGGTTCGTGCCTATCAACTCGCACTCATCCGACAGGGCAATCCGCAGGGTGAGACCTATCAGGCAACCCACAAGCGTCTGGATGCCCTCTATCCGTCCGCCAGTCGCTCTCTGAACCGCGAACTCGTTGGAGCCTTGGTCCGCCTCGGCTCACCGACGGTCGTGGCCAAGAGCGTGCCGCTAATGCTCACTGCCAACGACTCCGACCTGCGCTACGCCAGCGATGCACTGCTGGATCGCAACCGCGGTTATGCCACCGCGTTCGCGCAGGCGGCCATCAGTCGTCCGAACCAGGAGCAAATCGCTTATGCCTACATCTTGCGCGAAGCCAAGGTGGGTTGGACTCCGGCGCTCCGGAAGTCGTTCTTCAGCTGGTTCCCACGCACAGCCCCTTGGCAGGGCGGCAACAGCTTCCGTGGCTTCATCGAGAATATCCGCAAAGACGCCTTGTCGACCGTCGCCGATGCCACGGAGCGCAAGTCTTACGAGGAACTCTCCACCCGTCGTGCGAGCGGTGGTGATCCGACCTATGCTGCGCCGAAGGGCCCGGGCAAGGCCTACACCGTGGAGCAGGGGTTGGCGCTGGCTTCGGGTGGAATCAAGGGTCGCAGCTTTGAGAACGGCAAGGCCATGTATAACTCGGTCGGCTGCGCGGCCTGTCACCGTTTTGACGGGGCTGGCGGTGGCGTAGGCCCTGATTTGTCGGGTGTCGCCTCCCGCTACACCTTGCGGGACTTGCTCGAGAACATCGTTGAACCCTCCAAGGTTATTTCCGACCAGTACGGTTCCGAAGAGGTCCAGTTGGCTGATGGTTCCTCGTTGGTGGGACGCGCGTATGTGGAGAATGGCAAGTTGGTGGTGACGGCCGATCCCCGTAATCCGGAGGAGTTCACTGCGGTGGCGCTCAATCAGGTTAAGAGCCGCAAGCCTTACCCCGTGTCGCTCATGCCTGCAGGCATGATCAATCCGCTCAATCAGGACGAGTTGCTCGATCTGATCGCCTAAGGACGAGTTGCTCGATCTGATCGGCTACCTCCAATCCGGAGGTTATCCGAAGCACAAGGCGTTCGCCCAGTAATTCGGGTTCAGTAGAACTCATAAAATTCTCAGGACGGGGGTGATGGCTGTGGCCGTTGCCCCCGTTTTCTTTTCAAAAATCGTCCCGCCTTCAGCCCGGTCGCCTACAGATTCCCATCGCCTGATTTGAAGAGGACTCCACACTCTTCGTCTTGATCTCCATGGCCTCCATCCGATTGCTGCAGCGCTGGGTCATCGCAAGCCTTTTGCTGGGAGGCTTGGTCGGTGCGGCGGAGATCGATTTCGCCCGGGACATCCAACCCATCCTTTCCGAGAACTGTTACCAATGCCACGGACCCTCAACGACCGGCCGCAAGGGTGGGCTTCGGCTGGACTTGCAAGAGGGCGCCCTCGGCGCGGGCAAAAGCGGCAAGATGGCCATCGTGCCGGGCAAGGCTGAGCAGAGTGAACTCATCCGACGCCTGAGCAGCACCGATCCCGACGTGGTCATGCCCCCGCCGGAGACTGGCAAGAAACCCAGTGCCGATCAGGTCCGCTTGCTCAAGCGATGGATCCAAGCGGGGAGTCGCTGGGGACAGCATTGGGCCTTTGTGCCACCTGCGTTACCGACGGTGCCCAAGCCACGGAACTGGAAGAGCGGCAATCCGATTGACGCCTTCGTGCTGGCTCAATTGGGTTCCGGAAAGCGCCTGGCGCCACCGGCCGATCCCGGTCGACTGTTGCGTCGTTTGTCCCTGGATCTGACCGGTCTGCCCCCGACTCCCCAGGAGATCGTCGCCTTCGAGGGCAGATCGACGGATGCGCACTACCTTCAAGAGGTCCAACGCCTCATGGGCTCTCCGCGCTATGGGGAACGCATGGCCACCGACTGGCTCGACCTGGCCCGGTTTGCTGACACCCACGGATTCCAGTCTGATCGCTACCGGCCTGTCTGGCCCTGGCGGGATTGGGTGATCGGGGCTTTCAACCGGCATCTGCCCTTTGATCGATTCGTGCAGTGGCAGGTGGCGGGAGATCTTTTGCCCAACGCCACTCAGGAACAGCGCCTGGCCACCACATTCAATCGACTCCACCTGCAAAACGAAGAAGGTGGCATCGTGGAGGAGGAGTATCGCGTGGCTTACAACGTGGATCGGGTGAACACCTTCGGGACCGCCTTTTTGGGAATGACCTTCGAGTGTTCCCGATGCCATGACCACAAGTACGACCCCATTTCGCAGAAGGAATTTTACCAGTTCTTTGCGTTTTTCCAGAACATCGATGAGTCGGGTCAAAGCGTGTATTTCGGCGACATCATGCCGGTACCGACACTGCTGTTGAGCACCCCTGACCAGGAGACCAAGCTCAAGGACTTGAATGCCCGGATTCAGTCCGGGGAAGGGCGACTGAAGCAGTTGACCGAGGCGTCCCGTCCCTCCTTTGCGGAATGGCTTTCCAAAGAGGGGGCCAAGCCTCCGAAAGTCTCCGGGGCCGTGGCTCAGTTCTCCTTCGACGGAATGGTTTCAAATGCCTTTCCAAGCACAGTAGGAACTCATCGGGCGCAGCCGTTCGAGAGCCCTCAGTCCGTCGAGGGACGTTTCGGAAAGGCGCTGCTCCTGAGTGGCGAAAACGGTGTTTCCATGCCGGGGATTGGTCACTTTTCGCGGGCCGACCCGTTCTCGCTGGCCCTGTGGATTCGCCCAGCCATGCATGTGCCCCGCCAGACTGTCATCCATCATAGCTCGGCCTGGATGGATGCCGGTAGTCGTGGCTATGAGATCTTAATGGAAGACGGTCGGGTCGCGGTGGGCTTGCATCACATGTGGCCGGGCAATGCGCTGAAGGTTCGCACCCGGCAGGTTGCTCCCGTGGGTGGCTGGACCCATGTGGCCTTTGCTTATGATGGATCGAGCCGGGCTTCGGGCCTGAAGGTGTACCTCGATGGAAAGCGCGCCGAGGTGGAGGTGGTTCGGGATAACTTGTGGAAGGACATCACGTATGGACAGCCCAACCTGACCATCGGCCAGCGCATGAGGGACTTCGGTTTCAAACAGGGACAGGTCGATGAGCTTCAGGTGTTTGATCGAACGCTGTCGCCTGTCGAAGTGGCCTTGTTGGCCGGGAGTGAATCACCTACCGATGAGGATTCTCAATTCGAGCATTTTCTTTTGACCCAGCATGCGCCCCATCGCGAGGCGGTCGAATCGCTCCTGAAACTGCGTCGGGAGCAGAATGCGTTGGTGACCTCGATTCCCGACATCATGGTCATGGAGGAAATGAAAACTCCCAAGCCGGCCTACGTTTTGCGGCGAGGTGCCTACGATCAACCGGGGGACTCGGTGACCCTGGAAACTCCGGCGGCGATGGGGCGACTGCCCGCGGGTGCTCCTCGCAATCGATTGGGCCTCACCCAGTGGTTGTTGGATCCGTCCCACCCGCTGATGGGGCGCGTCACTGTCAACCGGGTCTGGCAGCAGTTCTTCGGCAAGGGGTTGGTGGAGACCTCCGACAATTTTGGTCTTCAAGGGGCAGCTCCGACACACCGGGATTTGCTGGACTGGCTGGCGGTGAGCTTTGTGCGCGGCAATGAGTCACTGGGGCTCCGCCCGTGGAATCTTCAAGATCTTCAACGACTCATCGTCACCTCCGACACCTACCGTCAGACCTCGAATGTGAAGCCCAAGGAAAGGGCTGAGGACCCCGACAATCGATGGCTGGCCCGGGGGCCTGTTCGTCGTCTTTCGGCTGAAATGCTGCGCGATCAGGCACTCTTCGCGAGCGGCTTGATGGTCGACAAGGTGGGTGGACCGAGTGTGAAGCCGTATCATCCGGACGGTCTCTGGGAGATGACCATGGGTGGCGGTCACTATCAGTTGGGCAAGGGCGACGATCTCTACCGGCGCAGCCTTTACACCTATTGGAAACGGACCGTGCCCCCGCCTTCCATGATGACCCTCGACGCAGCCGACCGCAGCTACTGCGTGGTTCGGCGGCAGGCCACCAGCACACCGCTGCAGGCGTTGGTCCTGTTGAACGATCCACAGATGGTTGAAGCCTCGCGCCATGTGGCCGGCAGGATGCTTCGCGAAGGCGGCGTGGGGGCAGACCAGCAAGTGCGCTATGCTTTTGCCTTAGTGACCGGCCGCAGGCCCACTAAGGATGAGGTATCCGTCATGAGGCGCCTGCTTGAGGAACAGGTCGCCCATTTTCAGAAAGACATCGCTGCGGCCGAACGACTCCTGAAAGTCGGGGAGAAGCCGGTACCAGGAGAGCACCCGCCGGCCCAGTTGGCCGCGGCCACCGTGTTGGCTCAACTCCTCTTCAACCATGACGAGACGGTCCTGCGGCGCTGATGACCCGGAAACACAACTCAACCCGTTCTGAACCTGAATTCCTGTGAACTGTTCCCAAGTTGATTTCCGCATGAACCGCCGCGATTTCTTTGGCCGCTTTGGTCTAGGCCTGGGAGGAGTGGCTCTCAGTGGCCTGATGGCGGGAGATGCCCGTGCCGGGGCTGCTGGTCCGTTTTCTGGCATCTTGCCGGCCGGACACATCGCTCCCAAGGCCAAGCGCGTTATCTACCTCTTTATGAGCGGCGGTCCGTCGCAACTGGAGACCTTCGACTACAAGCCTGAGTTGGTGAAGAGAACCGGAGAGGATCTTCCGGCCAGTGTGCGGATGGGGCAGCGACTGACCGGGATGTCGGCCCAGCAGGCGACGCTGCCGATGGCGGGGTCGGTCTTTAAATTCGCCCGTCACGGCCAAGGTGGAACATGGATGAGCGAGTTGCTGCCCTGGACGGCCAAGGTGGCCGATGACCTGTGCGTCATCCGCTCGCTACACACCGAGGCCATCAACCACGACCCGGCCATCACCTTCTTCCAGACCGGGTCTCAGATTGCCGGTCGGCCCAGCTTTGGCTCGTGGCTGAGCTACGGGTTGGGTTCTGCCAATCAGAACCTTCCCGCCTTCGTGGTTCTAATTTCCAAGGACCGCATCGACCAACCCCTGTACTCGCGCCTTTGGGGCAATGGATTTCTGCCGAGCCAGCATCAGGGGGTGTTATTTCGATCCGGCAAAGACCCGGTGCTTTATCTTCAGAACCCAGATGGGGTTTCAGGAGAAAGCCGTCGCCGCCTTCTGGATCGTTGGGCCGAGATGGAGCATTTGCAGTTTCGGGACCTGGGCGATCCGGAGATCAATGCCCGGGTAGCCCAGTACGAAATGGCCTATCGCATGCAGACCAGCGTGCCCGACGTAATGAACCTGTCTGGCGAGCCGGAGAGCGTTTTTGAATTGTACGGACCGGAGGCGAAGAACCCCGGCACCTTCGCGGCGAACTGCCTGTTAGCGCGGCGTTTGGCCGAGCGGGACGTGCGGTTCATTCAGCTCTACCATCCGGGGTGGGATCAGCATGGGGGCTTGCCGGGGGGTATTCGTCGCCAGTGCGCCGATGTGGACCGTGCGTCCTACGCGTTGATCACCGATCTCAAGCAGCGTGGCATGCTGGACGACACCCTAGTCATTTGGGGCGGCGAATTTGGGCGCACCAATTATTCGCAAGGCAAGCTCACGGCGACGGACTACGGGCGTGACCACCACCCGAGGTGTTTCTCGGTCTGGATGGCGGGTGGCGGCATTCGAGGAGGAGTGAGCTACGGGCGCACCGACGACTTCGGATACAACATCGTCGAGGATCCGGTGCACGTTCACGATCTTCAAGCCACAGCGCTCCATCAGTTGGGCATTCACCATGAGCGGTTGACCTTCCGCTTCCAGGGGCGTGATTACCGACTCACCGACGTTCATGGAAAGGTGATCCAGCCGATCCTCGCTTAGAGAAGTTTTAGCGAGCGGATGGGCCAGGGTGATTTGCCTAGGTAATCTGAACGCCTTTTACTGCCAGTGGGATGAGGTGAGGCACGATGCGGACAGAGTGGATCGATCCCGGTTGGCCCAGTGCTAACGGCTCATCCGCATTCCGGGGCAATAGTCCCAGCCAAGGCCCTGCGGTCATGGTGGTGAAAAAGCCTGGAAAACCACTTGCCTCACCACTGATTTCGGACGATTAACGGGGCGGATTTTTGATCTTTTCGGTTTTCCCTGCCCGGTGCGTGTATCGAGACAGTGTCCCTCGACCTAATCCTTCATACGGGAGCATCAAAGCGGTTTTAAGTGCTACAAAGCCATGCCTCCCTAACAGGAAGGCGGCGAAGCACCCGCTGCTCCCACCTGGTTCCTTCGGTAGAAGGGGCCCGTCTCTAACGGCCATGGTGGGGTTTCTTTCAGGCGGTGGTGCTGGTTGTGGCTCTTAGACGGGCCTTTACCGGCCCCACCGCCGTTTTTATTTAACCCAGGCGTTTCATCCCCGAAAAACATTTCACCCCGGAAACGGGAGGTGAGTCCGAGACGTTGCAGGCGCCTCAATGTGAAGGGCGTCTCAACGTGAAAGTACCACTGTCAAAACGGCTTTCGTAGGTCGCGTTGAACTCATCAGATCGGATGGTTCCGGCCGTGTTGATTTTTAACCCTAAGACCCGCTTAGACCCTTGGAATCGATAGGATTCCCCCTCGTGGTCCCCCTGAATGGGGGTTTTGAAAGTTCCGGAATGCTTGCCCCATCCTGCGTGAAAATAGGCTGCAAACGTATTGGTTCCCTGAGAGATCAGAACGGCCTGCAGCGGTCCGCCGTGGGCGTTGTTGGTGTTCTGCCAAGTGCCAACCCAGCGACCGGACACCCCGTCGGCTGACACGGATGGAGCGGCGCTCCATCGGGATTCAAACGAAGAACATCCGCAAACAGTCAGGGCCAAGGCTGAAGCCAGAGCCCAACTGGAAGTTCGAAGTTTCATGGCATTGGAGAATCGCCGCCGCTCATCAGATGACAAGCGGCGGCGTTAATTTCTTGATCGAAGAGGCGAGTTATTTCACCCGGGCCAACAGCCAACCCTGAAGATCAGCGATCGGGATACGTTCCTGCTTACCGTCATCCCGATGGCGTAGGGTGACCGTGTTGAGCAGTTCAGGTTTTTCGCCCAGCGTGTCGAAATCGATCGTAATGCAATAGGGCGTTCCAGCCTCGTCTTGGCGGGCGTAGCGTCGACCGATCGCGCCACCGTCGTCGTAGAAAGCCATCATCTGTCCCCGTAGCAACTGGAAGACCTCCCGGGCCTTGGCTACTAGTTCCGGCTTGTTCTTCAAGAGAGGGAAGACACCCACCTTCACTGGAGCCACCCGAGGGTGGAATTTCATGACCGTGCGAGTCTCGATCTTACCCTTCTCGTCGGTTGAAGACGTCTCCTGGAAGGCGTTGGAGATCAGAGCCAGAATGAGTCGATCGACGCCTGCCGAAGGCTCAATGACGTGGGGAATGTACTGCCCCTTGGCCAGTCCCTCTGCGTCCTCCTTCGCCTCCAGCTCAGCGCGTTCCTGAGACACGCCCGACTTCGTCATGTACTTGAGACGGGCAGAAAAGTACCGAACCGAGAGATCGGTTTGTTTTTCTGGAGTTAGCTTGCCCCAAGCCGTGCGCAGTTCCTCATCGAATACCCCCATCAACTTCCCGGAGTGCCGTTCATGTTGGCTTAAGTCGAAATCGCTTCGGGCAGCGATCCCCTCCAACTCATCACCCTTCACCTCGCCTGATTCATCGCGCTTGCTGAACGGGAACTTGTACAGGATGTCCGTGCAAGCGCGAGCATAGTGAGCCAACTCATCTGGAGTCTGGTGGTGGAAACCCAGGGTTTCCCGTGACAGTCCGATTCCCTCATAGAAGCGGACCCGTTCCTCCACCCAGTACCGGTGCCAAGCCTGCCAGCCCCAATTCGGCTGAGGTTCGCCGGGATGGCCTGTTTTCTCCACCGTCGCCACGCTTCCGTGGATCGCCTCGGTCACCTCATCGGGCCTGATAAAGAACTCCAGCTCCATTTGTTCAAACTCCCGTGAACGAAAAATGAAGTTACGAGGAGTCACCTCATTTCGGAACGCCTTGCCTATTTGTCCGATACCAAACGGCACCTTCTGTCGTGAGGTCTCGTGAACATTTTTGAACTGAGCAAAGATGGCCTGAGCCGTTTCTGGGCGAAGGTAAGCGATATTTTCCTCCGACTGGATGGGCCCCACGTAGGTCTGAAGCATTAAGTTGAACGGCCGAGGATCAGTCAGTTGCGCCCCATTCTCTGGATTGTATCGCGTCGAGTTTTCAACCTTTTCCGTTCGCTCCCCCATCAGCGCCGCCTGATTAATCCCCCGCGAAGCGTAGAATTGCGAAGCCACATTTCTAGCGCTTTCCGGAGGTTTCCCAGCAAGGAGGAGCACTGAAAACGGCTCGATGCTTTCCTTACCGGAAGAGGAATCCTTGGCTCCTGAGAAGTGAAAAACCTGCCCGGACTGCGGCTCGATTTGATCCGCTCGGAAGCGTTTTTTCGTCAGCAGACAATCGCACATTGGATCACTGAAAGTATCCACGTGCCCGGAGGCCTTCCAGATTTGAGGAGACATGATGATAGACGCCTCAAGCCCCACCACATCGTCCCGGAGGCGAGTCATAGCCGTCCACCAGAGCTCCTTAATATTCCGCTTCAACTCCGCTCCGAGCGGCCCGAAGTCCCAGAAACCGTTGATACCACCATAGATTTCCGACGACTGGAAAATGAACCCCCGTCGTTTGCACAAGCTGACGATCTTTTCCATCAGCGGATTTTCTTTCGCTTCGGCCATAAAACTAAAATCACTGTCCGCCACTCTGACAGAGGGTGTCACGATTTAAATAAAGTGACAGGTTCAAAGTTATTGACGTGGAGGAGGATTTGTTTAGTTTTGGGGGATGAGGTTGGCGCGGATCAAGGGGCAGGAGGGGAGGAGTGCTGTTTACCAC
>JAPLUF010000209.1 GCA_026397755.1 Verrucomicrobiota bacterium | reverse complement strand
GCCTGAAGTTGGGCCGGTTTGCCCTTCGGCCAGCATCGAGGCCAGTGCCAGGTTGCCTAAGCCCATGGCGCAACGTCCGAAGAAGTGCCTTCGGGTCAGGTCTTGCAGCGATTGAGGGAGGGGGTGGTTATTCATGGCGGCGACGGGTTGGGTCACTCCCGGGTGATGGTTTCGTCGAGGTTTAGCAACACGCGGGCCACGGCGAGCCAGCCGCCTTCAGGTGGGGCTCCGTCGGATCTGCCGACCGACCGTTCTTCGCGGAGCAGGCGCAGAAGTCGCTGTGATTCCGCGGGCGCTGGGTGCCGTGCGGTGCATCGGAGGAACCCGCCGGTGATCCGATCGGTATCCGTTCCCCGTGCGGAGGCCATTTGACGGGCGATGTGCAAGGCCAGTTCATGGAACTGGGTGTCATTGAGCAACGTGAGCGCCTGCAACGGGGTGTTGCTCCGAAGTCGGCGGGTGCACGTGGTGAAGGTGTCCGGTGCGTCGAAGACGGCCAGGGCGGGATGCAGCGTCGCTCGCTGGATCCGGGTGTAGAGAGCGCGTCGGACTCGCTGCCCACCGCTGCTCGCCATCCAGTCGCGGTTGCTTTGTGTGAAGGCGCCGAGGCCGGCGGGTTGCGGAGGTTGCACCGGGGGGCCTCCGAGAGAGCGGTCGAGTTGACCGGAGGCGGCCAATGCCACGTCGCGGATGATTTCGGCGTCGAGGCGGAGGCGGTTTTGGCGGGCCAGCCACCGGTTGAGGGGGTCGATTTCGCGCAGGTCAGGCCGTGCGATGGATGACTGCCCGTAGGTCTCCGACTTCACGATGCATCGGTGCAAGTGCTTGAGGCTCCAGCCGGATTCCTGGAACTCAACGGCCAGCCAGTCGAGCAGTTCTGGATGGGTGGGCGGGGTGCCCTGGGAGCCAAAGTCGTTCTCCGTCTCCACGAGGCCGCGCCCGAAGTATTGCTGCCACACGCGGTTAACGAGCACGCGGGCGGTTAGGGGATGTGTGGAAGACACGAGCCATCGGGCGAGGTCGAGGCGTTGGTAGCGGCCGTTTTTCGGAGGCAGGGGCGGCAGGACTTTTGGTGTCGCGGGCAGCACTGGTTCGGCGGGGCGTGTGAAGTCTCCCTGGATGAAGCGTTGGGTTTCGCGCGGTTGGGTGCGTTCGCTCAAGACCAACGTGGTGGCCCATCCCGGAGACTTTGCTTTGGATTCGCGGATGCCGGAGGCGAGTCCTTGGATCTCGAAGGTGGGTTCGTCCTGGTCGTTGAAAAAGGCGAACAGGCCGTAGTAGTCGCGGTGGGAGATGGGGTCGAACTTGTGGTCATGGCACTGGGCACACCCGATACTAATGCCGAGTAGGGCCGAACCGGTGGTGGCTACGCGGTCGAAGATCGATTCGATGCGAAATTGTTCGGGGTCGATACCGCCTTCTTGGTTGATCTGGGTGTTGCGGTGAAAGCCGGTGGCTATGCGCTGGACAACGGTGGCTTGAGGCAGGAGGTCTCCAGCGAGTTGCTCGATGAGGAATTGATCGAAGGGTTGATCGGCGTTGAAAGCAGCGACGACGCCGTCGCGGTAGGGCCAGATGGATCTGGGGGCGTCGACGCTGTATCCGTTGGAGTCGGCGTACCGGGCGACGTCGAGCCACCAGCGGCCCCAGCGTTCTCCGTGATGCGGTGAGGCGAGCAGGTGTTCGAGGATGCGGTCGCGTTCGGTAGGACTGTCGGTAGTGACAAACCGGGCGGCGACCTCGGGTTCGGGGGGCAGGCCGATGAGATCGAGATGGACCCGGCGCAACCAGGTGGCGGAGTCGGCCGGGGCCGAGGGTCGAACGCGGAGGCGTTGCAAGGTGTCGCGGATGAAGGCGTCGATTGGATGGTGCGGGTCGGCGGTTCGGGGCGTTGGTGGGCGTTGGGGACGAATGAAGGACCAGTGGACGAAGACGCCTGAGACTTCGTGGGCTGGAGCGGCCGATCCGTCGGCAATCCAACGTCGGAGGGTCTCGATTTCGGGGGGTTGAAGCGGAGGCCTGTGGTAGGGCATCCGTTCGAT
>JAPLUF010000134.1 GCA_026397755.1 Verrucomicrobiota bacterium | reverse complement strand
GTGGCCGTGGTGCGCCGCGAGACCAACTCCTGGAAGTGGCCGATCTTCCAGACCGTTTACATGACCTCGCTGGCCTGGATCTTGGCCTTCTTGACCTACCAGGTGGGAACACGACTGGGGTTCTGATCCCACCAAACACTCAGGGATGCCAACGCCCGGGCCCGGTGACTCAGCTGGTTCTTCACTTCGGCCCCCAGCTCGGCGAACGGACGATCCCATCCCAGAGGCACGAAGAGCGGATCGTACCCGAAGCCACCCGCTCCCGAGGGCTGGTCAAGCAGGCGACCTTCACACACCCCATCAAAGTCCCGGGTGGCCGCCGCCATGGCTGCGGCATCCGATCCGGCCAAGACCGGAGTCAGGGCCAGCGCACAACGGAACCGGGCTGTCCGGCGCTCCGGGACGACCTTGGCCAGCAGGCGCAAGAGCTTGGCATTGTTTTCGAAGTCGGGTGAGTTGCCCGGCCGACCGGTGTCCACCGCAGCAAAACGGGCCGAGTGGACTCCGGGCGCGCCCTCCAAGGCATCGACTTCGAGGCCCGAATCATCTGCCAGCACCCACTGCGCGCCGAGATGACAAACCTCCATCGCCAAGAAAGTCGCCCACGTCAGAGACTTGATGCGCGCGTTTTCCTGGAAGGTGCTCCCGGTCTCCTCTGGCTCGAGCCGAACCGAAGCATCTTGCTGGGACAAGAACAGCCGCCCAGATCTACCCAACACGGACCGAATCTCTTCCACCTTGTGAGCGTTGCCCGTGGCGATGAACACCGTCGTCATGCCGGTCATTGAAGCGGGACACCGCCCACAGGTCTCGCCCGAACTCCGCGATTCGACGAAAACCAATCACCGCCCGATCGATGGCGGCCGCTTTTTAACCAACCCCGGATCACCAACCGGTTCTCCATCGGTACGAGACTTCTGAACCAACAAGCCGTGGGCTTCGGCGACCGTCATTAATTCTTGCAGCGAGTAATTCTGAACCAACCCCAACAGCGTGGAGAGCTGCTGGTGATCGGCCCCAGTGTCCAAACAAAATCGCCACTGGGAGTGATCCACCGCCTGCACCACATCGACCCTGCGGCAATGACTCAAATCTCCCCGACGCAGCAGACGCGTGGGATCCGTGAAGTCGGACCACTGGTTGGCCGCCAGGTAGGCTTGGCTGAGTGACTCCACCCCGATGATCTCGACCTCCATGCCCTCGGGGTAGGTACGCTTCAGGCGATTGCTGACATACTGGTTCACGTCACCGCTTTCCAGATATTTGGCCTTCACCTGTGCCATAAGCACGGGGTCGATGAGGGGACTGTCTGAACGAAGGATCATCACACTACGAAAGCCCTGCCGCTGGGCAGCCCGAATGCAATTGCGCAATGCGTCGTCCCGATCACCCACGTAAAAGGGCACTCCCAGATCCTGACAGAGAGCGACGATCGAGCGGTCTTCCGCCAACTCGGTGGTCACCACCACGCACTCGGACCGACTGAAGGCTACCAGCACACGATCGAGCTGGTGTTGTAGGTAGGGTTTTCCTCCGACCGGCTGCGCCAGAAGAAGACCGGGCACCATGCCCGAGACCATGCTGGCCTGGATTAAAACTCCGACCGGTTCCAATCGGAACCAACTCAGAAATTTTCCCCAAACCCTTCGAAGGACATGACTCCACGTTCTGATCACAACCAATATTCCGATGCTCTGGGACCGCCTAACCCAATGGGCTAAACTTGGTTTTTTTGAATAAAAACCTTAAAACGCGTTAAACCGCCCGTTACACGCACCAGAATGCCCGTTACATACGATAACCTCCCTGTGGTTAGCGTGATTAACAACACGCCTTTATAGGGCGTGTTATTTTTATCTTTCTAATGGTTGTATTGGATCAATGCACTTCAATTCTAATGAAGTATAAACGGTAAAATCGCTGCGTCGCTGGGTCCACAGTCACTCAAGAACAGTTGGCGGAGGCGGCGGACCTCAACCCAAGGACCGTGCAAAAGATCGAGGCGGGCCAAATCAACATCCTGCTGACCACCTTGGCTCGAATTCAATCGGCCCTGAACTGCACGGCCGGGGAGCTCTTCGATGACGAGCGGGCACCCTTCCTACAAAATTCACCCCAAACTTCCAGGGCTGAACCCAAACCATTGTTGCAGAGGGAAAAACCGGATGCCCGGGGAAATCGATCGCGGTGAGTCCTCCGGTGGCGACCTCCAGAGCGCATTCGTCGTGCGGTGCGGCTTGCCCCTGGACCAAGAATTGTGCCATCCATCCCTGCAATGAATTCTGGAGTGCCCGCCTTGAATGCGGCCGTGCAGGAGGCCAGTGCCTTCCTGCCGACCTTGATGACGGAGATCAACCGCTGTGTTGTCGGCCAGAAGTACCTCGTTGAGCGCCTGGTAATCGGACTCTTGGCCAACGGCCATGTCCTCCTCGAAGGCGTGCCGGGTCTGGCCAAGACCCTCTCGGTCAAGACGCTGGCCACGGCCATGCACGTGAAGTTCTCACGACTCCAGTTCACCCCTGACATGCTGCCAGCGGACGTGGTTGGCACACAAATCTACAACCCCGCCGGCGGCTTCACCACGCGCAAAGGCCCGGTCTTCGCCAACCTAGTCCTCGCCGACGAAATTAATCGCGCACCGGCCAAGGTGCAGTCAGCCCTGCTGGAGGCCATGCAAGAACGCCAGGTCACCATCGGTGACCAAACATACAAACTGCCCGACCCGTTCTTGGTGCTGGCCACTCAGAATCCCATCGAACAAGAAGGCACCTACGCGCTGCCCGAAGCGCAAGTCGACCGCTTCATGCTCAAGCTGAAGGTCGGCTATCCCTCCCGTGAGGAGGAGCGCATGATCCTTGATCTCATGGCGCGCACCTCGGGTCATCCGACCGTAGAACCCGTGGTCCAGCCCGAGACCCTTCTCAAGGCCCGACAGGTCATCAACGAGCTCTACATCGACGATAAAGTGAAGGACTACATCGTGGATCTGGTCTGCGCGACCCGCGATCCCGAGGCCTACAAACTCAAGCTGAAAGACCTCATCCAAATGGGCGCAAGCCCCCGGGCCACCATTGCACTAACCTTGGCCGCCAAGGCTCACGCCTTCCTCCGTGGCCGCGGCTATGTGACGCCGCAGGATGTGAAGAGCATTGGTATGGATGTGCTGCGTCACCGGATCACGCTGACCTACGAAGCCGAGGCCGAAGAAAAGACCCCGGAAGACATCGTCCAGCGTCTCTTCGACGAACTGCCCGTTCCCTGAAGTCCGGAGTGCTCGTCACCCCGCTTGGCCCATGCCCCTGCCCCTGTGCGTCGTGAACGCATTCACCCGAGAAGCCTTTCGAGGCAATCCGGCGGCCGTGTGCCTGCCGGGCCCTGAGGCCACCTCGTCCTGGATGCAATCGGTGGCCGCCGAACTGAACCTGTCCGAAACGGCCTTTGCGATACCCTTGGAGCCAGGCTGTTGGCGGCTCCGCTGGTTCACGCCCAAGGCCGAAGTGGACTTGTGCGGCCACGCCACCCTGGCCACGGCGCACGCCTTGTGGGAAGCGGGAGATGCGCCCGCCTCACAGCCCCTGTGTTTTGAAACCCGAAGCGGCCCACTCCATTGCTGCCGGGAAGACGGTCCATCCGGGAACGCGCGCATCGTCATGGATTTTCCAGCCCAACCCGCTCTGGCAATACCCGTTCCCTCCGGGCTGGAGGAGGCCCTGGGAGTTCTCGCCGTCTGGGTGGGCCGCAGTCGGGAAGATCTCTTAGTCGAAGTAGCCTCGGCCGAAGCGGTCCGCGGCCTGAAACCCGACTTCAGCGCGCTGGCCGCGTTCCCCGTGCGTGGGGTCCTCGTTACGGCCCGCTCCGACCGTGATGACGCCGATTTTGTCAGCCGCTTCTTCGCGCCGGCATTCGGGATCGACGAAGATCCTGTCACCGGCTCCGCCCATTGCACCCTGGCCTGCCACTGGTCTGATCGGCTGGGACGCACCGCCCTCAGCGGTTTTCAGGCCAGCGCCCGAGGCGGCACCGTGGGGGTAGAGCTTCAGGGCGATCGAGTTCGCCTGCTGGGGCACGCGATCACGGCTTGGCGCGGCCAATGGCTGGGCACGGTCGGCTGAGCCAGAGGGAGTTCAAAACGAATTCGGAGCGGTCAGAACGGGGCATCCCTCTCTCCGTCTTCGATGGGGCTTCACGGCCCCTTGCGACTCTGGATCCACTGGAGACTGCCGTCGGCCTCGCTGACCACCAAATCACTGACCCCATCCCCGTTCCAATCTTCAGCCACCACATCGCGCGGTTCTCCCAGCAGGCGGAACCCCAGCGATCCGGAAGGCACCGAGTCCCACGTCCCGTCGCCGCGCCCCATTAAGAATACGGCCTCGCCTGCATCGTCCCTCGGCCCACGAAAGCCGTGACCTGCAAAGCCCATGGCCACGAAGAGGTCGCGCCGTCCGTCGCCATTGAAATCACCCACGGCCAGGGCCCGGATGGGGCCCAATTGAGCGGCATCTGGCAGAGGGTGCGCCTCAAATCCCTCACCGCGGCGCAGCAGCACGAGCGAGGTCAACCAGCGTGCTGAAACTTTGGCCGAGGGCAGGCCTTCGAGAAGGGTATCGACGGTGGCCAGTGCGTAGGCCCGATGGGTGGTGAAGCGGGCGGCGATGGTGGGAAACAACGGCCCAATCTCCTGCAATCCCCGCATGGGGAGGATGCGCCCGTCGGGAGCCGTGTAGGCCTCCAGGCATCCGGTGGTCCCATCCTGGTTCCAGTCACCATGGAAGAGATGCACCTCTCGGACCGGACCGGCGGGCGAACGCGGAGGCCCCGCCATCAAAGACTGCCACCCATTGAGCCCCCAGTTCCCGAGGATCAAATCCTCCCGTCCATCGCCGTCCAGGTCGCTCAGCTCCAGGCACTGCCATTGGCCTGTCCATTGGCTCAGCGGCAGGGAGGCGTCGGCGTCACCCGGCGCGGACACAATCGGATCCATCGCCTCCCAGGTGTCTACGCGACGACGAAACATCCGGGGAGACCCCCAGTCGGACACGCACACCAACTCGGTCGCAAGACCCGACGGCCCGTTGAGAAACCGCGCGCCCGACACCAAGCCCAACGGGGCCGCCAAGACCGAACGGTATCCGTCGCCCACGCGGCGATACCATTGACTGGGGGCCGCCCTGGGAAATTGCCCCGGCAACGCAGCACCACCGAGAAAGATCTCGGAGGGCATTTCGTGCGATTCACCCGAAACCGCAGCCACCGAAAAGTTTCCCGTGGCCACGATTTGACGCTGACCGGAGGCCTTCGAGACCCAATCCACGCGGCCCGTGGAGCCGGTTGCAGAGCCGCTCACAGAACTGCCTGAAATCTTACCCGCAGGAGTGACCACCAAAACACCACCCACTCCCGACGCCAGCGACACCTCCGCAGAGGCAGGTCCTACTTCGCGAACCGGGGCTTCCCCGCCCGGCACCCGGTATTGCAGTCCGTGAGCACCGCTCCCTCCGACCCAAAGCCCCCGTTGAGCGGAAGCACCAAGATCCACCGCCAAGGCCGAACCCGATCGCAACCAACGCCTTGGAAGCGAGGGCTGTTGGGCAAAAGTCTCCGCGCTCGCAATGCCAACAGACGCCGGAGAACGCTCCGCCAAGGGCCCAGCCTCGAAACGCCACCGAGTCGCAGACTTCGGGATCTCCAACTTCCCCAACAGCGTTAGCTCTGGTACGGGCGCGGGTGTGGACGTGGTCGGTGCAGTCGAAGGCGAGGCTGGCTCTTGAATCCGAAGAGTCGGACCGCCGGAAGAAACTCCCTCCTGCACCGTGATCCGGCCCGAGGGCCAACGCACCTCTAAGCGACCCGAGCCCGCGCCGGGGGCTGCAAAGGTTTTGCCGGGGGCGTCCCCCGAGAGATACCGCCCCCCAGCCGTGACTTGCGCCATTTGCACCGGCACCGCGTTGGATCCACCACTCCAAGCGAAACGGAGCACCGCCCCGAGGGCCTGGGTGTTGGGAGCCTGTCCCTGCAAGAGCACCGACACCCTCCCGCCTTGGGCCTCGTTGCGATACATCCCGGCCGGCGCATTGAAGTGATTCACCACCACGTCCAAATCGCCGTCATTGTCGAGGTCACCCAAGGCCAAGCCATGGCTGACCCCATTGAAATCAAACCCCCAGGCAGCACTCAAATCGTCCATCACCGGCAGGCGATCCATGCCGAAAGCGCCGCGATTGCGAAAAGCCCGCAAGGGCACGGGCAACCTCGGGAACCGCTGACGCTCCCGGAACAATTGGGCATCGGTCCGCAACCCGGTCCGCCGGTAGGCTTTCAACTGCTCGGCAATGTCGAGGTCTCGTGAACCGCGTTCTTGGCCGGTGGTCACCAGCAAGTCGGGGAAACCATCCAAGTCCACATCGAGGAACGCGGGGGTCCACGACCAGTCCGTCGCCGAGATGCCCGCAAAGGCAGCCATCTCCGCAAAGGAACCGTCCGGTCGCTGCAAAAACAGGGTGTTGGCGTCGTGCTGGGTTTGCGCCAGCGGATCCGCTGGGTCGAGGTCCACCGTGGGAGACCCGTCGATCAAGGTGAGCCGCCGCACCGGGTCGGGGCTGAGCATATCGAGCACGGTGAAGTCCCAGCGTCCATCCTGGTTGAGGTCGGCGAAATCGACCCCCATGGAAAAAAGACTCGTATGCCGCACCATCGCCGGCGGTGCCGCCCGGAAGCGCACGTGGCCGCCACCGCCCTCGTTGAGCCAAATGCGGTCGGGCGACTGGAAATCATTGCAGACGTACAAGTCGGGTTTCCCATCGCCATTGAGATCGCAAAATTGCGCCGCCAACCCCCATTCAAACGGCGGATGCGCCAAGGCCTTGCCTGCGGCATCGAGGAACGCGCCCTCAGTCCAGGGCACCGCCACCCATCCGTTGCCCCGGTCATTCCGGTAGAGGACATCGGGTTCACCGAGTTCTTCGATGCCGCCCGAGGCGTTGACCTCGAAGCGGTTGGTCAGGTCGGGGTTTGAGGTGGGGCGACCATCAATGGTGGCCACCACCGTCCGTTCCCCCTCGCGCCGGAATGTGGCCCGCGCATTGGGCATGTCCATCAGGGCCTTCTGCCGGTAGTTGCAGACATACAAGTCAATCCACCCATCGCCATCCACGTCGGCCAACGCCAGCGAATGCCCCCCGCGAGCGGACACCTGCGGGAAGGGGCGCACTCGGAAGGTTCCCTGCCCGTCATTAATTAAGATGCGCACCCCGTCGGCATGGGTGTTCACCACCAAATCAGGCCGACCGTCTCCAGTCAGGTCGGCGGCAGCCACGCCCGTCACATCACCGCCCAGGGATTGCAGTCGCTGAGGGAAGGCCTTTTCGGTGATGTCCTCAAAGCGCCAGTCGCCCCGGTTGCGCCACAGCGAGGAACGGCCGCCGGCGGCCCCGAAGAGCACATCCAGCAGTCCGTCCCCATCCACGTCGGCCAACGTGACCCCAGACCCGTCGAGCAAGAGTTGGTTGGTGAGGTGTCGTGCAGCGGGAACGGTGTTGGAGAAGGTAACCCCCGTTCGGGTGGCTTCGAGGCGCAGGAAGCCCACCCGACGCGATGGTTCCTCCGCAGCGAGCGCCGGAGTCACCCAGCCGAAAATCAGCCAAACGACCCAAACGCCCCACGGATTCAGGACGGAAGCACGGCTGAGCACGGGCCAGGGATTCATGCCTTCGAGGAACAGTGAAGTGCACAGAACCCTGTCACCGCACACACACCGAGCCAAGCCCGCGGTTCAACGCCCGTCGGTCTCTCGTGAATCTCAGGGTTGGGTTCCGGAGAATCCGTGGGTAACGTGGGTCACCACGTACATGAGCACCCTTGGAATCGGCATCATCGGCTGCGGAGGAATTACCCTGCAGAACCACCTCCCCGGCCTGGCCCTCTGCCCCGACGTCCGCGTCGCCGCACTGTGCGACAGTGACCCAGGCACCCTGCAACGGGCCAGCGCGGCCACCGGTTGCACCGTCACCACCACCGACTACCACCAACTACTGGCCCGGGACGACGTCCACGCGATCATCATCGCCACACCCAACTTCCTGCACTTCCCCATCGCCATGGCGGCCATCGCGGCCGGCAAGCACATCCTTTGCGAGAAACCCATCGCCATGGCGACCGAGGAGGCCCGCACCATGGCCCGGGCCGCCGACGCGGCGGGCTTGCGCCACATGACGGCCTTCACCTACCGCTTCGTGCCCGCCCTGCGTTACTTGCGCCACCTCATCGACCAAGGGGATCTGGGCGAGCCTCGCCATTATCGCTCCTGCCGACTGCAAGACTGGGGCACCCGCAATCTGGGTTGGCGTATGGTCAAAAAACTCGCCGGCACCGGAGAGTTGGGCGACATGCTCAGCCACCGCATCAATTTCGCCCATCACCTGATCGGCCCCATGAAGCGCATGGTGGCCCACGTCAAGAACCTGACCCCGATTCGCGACGGCAAGCCCAACGACACCGATGACTGGGTCGGCATCTTGGCTGACTTCCACAATGGTGCGACCGGCGTGCTGGAAAGCTCAAAGCTCGCCAGCGGCCGCAACGAGAGTTGGCGCAGCCTCGACTACGTGGAAATCAACGGCAGCGAGGCCAGCTTCGAGTTCACCACCGGCAAGTGGAATGAGCTGCAGTTCGGCAAACTCGGCGGACCCGGAATGGCTCCCCTATCCGTACCTCGCGAATTCTGGGTCTGGCCCGGTTCCCCACGTGATCCTCAAGTGGGCGATCCGCTGGTGTCCTTCCGCTACGATCAGGCGGTGGAATTCATTCACGCCATCCGAGAACAGCGCCCCTGCACGGTGACCTTTCATGATGGTGCCCAAACCCAGGCGGTCATGGACGCGGCACTGCATTCAGCCGCCACCGGATCGTGGGTCGACTTGTAACCGCTACTTCCAGTGACCCCGGTCGAGGCCCTCGCATACCTGCACCAGTTGAGCCAGTTCGGGTTCCAACCCGGATTGGATTCGACCCGGCGACTGGCCGCGGCGGTGGGCAATCCGCAAGACCGTCTCCGCTTCATCCACGTGGCCGGAACCAACGGCAAGGGCTCAACCTGCGCCTTCCTCGAGAGCATGTATCGGGCGGCCGGGTTCCGCACGGGCCTTTACACCTCGCCTCACCTCGTACGCTTCGGCGAGCGCATCCAGGTGGGCCGACACCCGTTGCCCGACGAAACACTCGCCCGTCTGGTCTCCGAACTGCGGCAGCGGATGCCGGCTGACCTGACTCCCACCTTCTTCGAATTCACCACGGTCGTGGCCCTCATGGCCTTCGCCGAGGCAGCCGTCGACCTAGTCCTCTGGGAAACCGGATTGGGTGGGCGGCTCGATGCGACCAATATTGTCACCCCGCTCGCCTCGGTCATCACCGCCATCGGATTAGACCACATGCAGGTGCTGGGCGGCACCGTGGGTGAGATCGCCGCCGAGAAAGCCGGTATCATTAAGCCGGGCATCCCCATCCTGACCTCGGTAGATCGGGCGGACGCTCTGGCTGTGATTCAATACCGGGCCCGGGAACTCGACGCCCATTGCGTGGTGGTAGACGCGGCGGCCGTCGGGCGGATGACCTGGCCGGTCTCCCTGCTCGGCCCCCATCAGCGCGTGAATGCCACCCTCGCTGTGGTCACCGTCCGCCTGCTCAGGGCCTTCCTCCCGGTTTCCGACGAGCACCTGGCTCACGGCCTAGCCAATACCCATTGGGCGGGTCGCATGCAGATCTTCCAACGCGGCGAACAAACCTGGCTGCTCGATGGGGCGCACAATGCCGACGGCGTGGCTGCTTTCCGCCGGGCCCTGAGCGACCACTTCCCCCAGCGTCACCCCGTGATGGTGTTGGGCATGCTGCGCGACAAAGCGTGGCAAGAAATGGCCACCCATTTGGCTCCGGCTGCCTCTCGATTGGTCGTCGCCCCGGTCTCGAGCCCGCGCACAGTCCAGCCCGAGGAACTCCGCCAGGCGCTTCAGAAGGCCCATTGCGGAAGAGCCGTCCGGACCTGCGCCAGCGTCGAGGAAGCACTTCGGGCGGTCGCTCGCGAACCGTTCGTCGCCGTGACAGGCTCGCTCTATTTCATCGGGGAGGTGCTAGAGCGGCTCGAGGCGATCCATTCCGACGAATCCAAAAAACCCTCCGGCCCGACGACCACGGAGGGCGCCGGCACCCACCAACGCCAACTCAATGAGTGGGCGCCGCCCGCTTCCCACTGAGCGGATCCGACAGGACAAGACTGAAACCAATATTGCTGCTGCGGAAATCCGGAACACTGCGACCTCGATAGGCCGATCGGCAGCAACGAGCAGCATCGCTCCAACCGCCACCTCGATAGACGCGGAACGTGCCGAAGGG
>JAPLUF010000060.1 GCA_026397755.1 Verrucomicrobiota bacterium | reverse complement strand
TCCTCCATGCGGAAGTGAAGACGGACATCCTTGCTGGCCTGCGGGCGCTGGAGATCCGTGCCGATCTGGACCGCATTTGGAATCTGAGCGCCATCCAACCGCAGGAAGGAAAGTGCATTTTGAACTTTTACGGCCCACCGGGAACGGGCAAGACGCGCGCAGCCCTGGGCATTGCATTGAAGCTGGGCAAACCGCTCTATCAGGTGGATTACAGCGCCGTGATTTCCAAATATCTCGGTGACACCGCCAAGCACATCAAAGCCGCGTTTGCCGCTGCCCGTGAGCATGACGCCGTGCTGTTCTTCGACGAAGCCGACAGCCTACTCTCCAAGCGTGTATCAACCGGCGAATCCTGCTCCACCAGCATCAACCAGAACCGTCTGATGCAGGAACTGGATCGCTTCGACGGCGTGGTAATCGTCACGACGAACTTGTTCGAAAACTACGACCCCGCACTGCTTCGCCGTATCCAGCGCCACATCAAGTTCCGCGTTCCAGACGCCTCCATGCGTCGGGAGTTGTTCGCCCTTCATCTCCCCAACCCAGATCGGGTGCAGGCTGATTACGCGGTTCTCGCGGAGCTATCACGCGGACTCAGTGGTGGGGACATTCTGAATGTGTGCGTGAACGCGATCCATGCGGGGAGCGTGGATGCGGATCCGGCGAAGTGGCTGGTGACGCAGGGGATGTTGGAGCGGGAAATCGCCAAGGTGAAGAAGGCGAAGGCGGAGCACTCGGGGGAGAAGGGGAGAAGCCGGAGGAGGATTGGGTTTCACAGCTAGGCCGTGTTTGAAAACCCTCAACAGCCATACCGAAGCCAGTCGATGACAGAAGCAAACTGGATAAGAGCAAGGAAGTGTACGGCGAGTTTATCACGGCGCGTACTTGCTGAAGCCCAGCGTTTCAGGCGGCAGAAGTAATTCTCCACTTTGTAGCGCTGACGATAGAGCTTCTTGTTGAGCCTGCGCTTCTTGCGCCGGTTCGACTTGCTGGGAATGCAATGAGAGGCTCCAAGCTGCTCAAGTTGTCGGCGAAGAGGATCACTGTCGAAGCCCTTGTCTCCCACTATCATCAACCCCTTGGGCGCTGCGAGCAACGGGATGACGTATTTGCCCTCGTAAGCCTGGCCTTCGATGAGCAACAGCTTCACTGGCAGACCGCGACCGTCGGTCAGCGCCATGATCTTGGTGTTGCGTCCGCCACGCGTGCGGCCCATTGCCTGCTTCTGAGCTCCTCCGGCGGGATTGGCGGCGCATTGGTGCACCACCACATGCGTGCCATCGACCAGTCGGATCCTGCTGTTGGAGCGACCCGCCAATCGGCGCAGCAGTCGCTCCCAGATACCTTCCCGAGCCAGTCGCTGATACCAGCCATAGATCGTGCGCCAGGGACCGAAGCCATCAGGCAGGTCACGCCAAGGTCCTGCATTTCTCAGCCGGAAGAACAGCGCATCAAGCACCATGTCCAATCCTGCTGGCGGTCTGCCGCCCAGCTTCAGGGCACCATTTTTTTGAGCCGCTCTTTGAGCGGCCCCCACCATGTAAAGCGTTGTGTTTTCATCGACTTCACCCTCTACTCCATCACTGCCGTTTTGCCCATCATCAGGTTTTCAAACACTACCTAGCAAAATTGGTCCTGGATGTGGCGCGGGGACGGGGTGTAAGGGGGCATGATGAGGCGACCGCGAAGGCGAATTCTTTTCTGCAACTCAAGAAGCCTTCGCGATGGCGACGACAACCTGCTGCTTGGAAACCACGACGCCGCCGGGTTGCTCCATGGTAATGACGAAAGCCTTAGGATCGCTGAC
>JAPLUF010000369.1 GCA_026397755.1 Verrucomicrobiota bacterium | reverse complement strand
GAACACCCGATGAGCCCGCCTTGTAGGCCGCGTGCCCTCACGCGGCGCTCGGCGGTAACACCAGGTTGGGGGACCCGGCCTATAGGGTGACTGGGAACACCCGATGAGCCCGCCTTGTAGGCCGCGTGCCCTCACGCGGCGCTCGGCGGTAACACCAGGTTGGGGGACCCGGCCTATAGGGTGACTGGGAACACCCGACCACCGGTCTCTTGAATAGGTGTCGTCGAGGGGCGAGATCCGGTCAACGATTCGGCAATTGCGGACCGCAGCGTGTTTCCGAGCCTGCTTCCCGCTGGAGAATCCCTTCGGAACACCCCAGTCTGCCGGCATGTTGGATGCGCTCGTCGAAGAGTTCTTGATCCACCTGAGTCATGAGCGGGGACTGGCAGCGCATACGGCCCGAACTTATCAGGCGCTCCTCAAGCGATTCACCCAATGGGCAGAGGCCGCAGGGCTCACCACTTGGCGCGGCGTGAATGCCGACGTGTTGGTGCGGTACATGGAGCATGAACGCGGCAGAGCGCTGGAAGAACCCAAGGCGTCGGCCCAATCCCGACTCAGCCCGTCTAGCCTGTATTTGCAAATCGCCGCCCTGAGGTCCTTTTTTCGGTTTGCCGAAGAGGAGGGCCATGTCATCGGCAATCCAGCCGAGAACTTGTCGCTGCCGCGTCGGGGCCGTCGTGTTCCCAAGGCCTTGAGTGAGCCGGAGATCCGGCGGATGTTGGTGGCTCCATTGGAAGCGACTCCGCAGGCGCTCTGCACCCACGCCATCCTCGAAACAGCCTATGCCAGCGGACTCCGGTTGGCGGAGATCCGGAACTTACGATTAGAACAACTTCACCTCGAGTCAGGGTTCCTGATGGTGGTCGGCAAAGGCAACAAGGAGCGCGTGGTGCCCGTCGGGGCTGCGGCCGTGAAGGCTTTGCAGCGGTACCTGGCGGTCCGGCATACTATGGTTCGGCCGAAAAGTCCGGGTGTGGTGTTTCTCACCAACCGGGGATCCGCCTTCGCCCCTGTCACACTCTGGAAGCGCATTACCCAATCCGTGCTGCGGGCCGGGGTTGAACGGCATGTGACTCCTCACATGCTGAGGCACAGTTTTGCCACGCACCTGCTGGCAAACGGGGCAGACCTGCGGGTGATCCAGGAACTCCTCGGCCATGCCAGCGTTGCTACGACTGAGATTTACACCCACGTGGCGCCTGAGCACCTCAAGACGGTCCACCAGCGGCATCATCCCAGAGCATGAAAAAGGCGACCCAGGCCCGGAAATTCCGGAGGGTCGCCTTGAATAAATGGTTCCCGAAAAATCTCCGGGAAACGCAGACCTAGATTACAGGCCCTTGCTGATCACCAGCTTGACCAGGTCACCGACCCGGTTGCTGTAACCCCACTCGTTGTCGTACCAGCTCACCAACTTGAAGAAGCGGCTGTTGAGTTCGATGCCGGAGCTGTGGTCGAAGATGGAGCTGTTCTTGTCGTGGATGAAGTCGCTGCTGACCACTTCGTCGGACGTCCAGTTCAGGATGCCCTTGAGGTAGGTTTCGCTGGCGCGCTTCATGGCCGCAGAGATCTCAGCGTAGCTGGTCTCCTTCACGGTCTTCACCGTGAGGTCGACCACGGAGACGGTCGGCACCGGAACACGGAAGGCCATGCCGGTTATCTTGCCCTTCACCTCGGGGCAAACCAGCGCGACAGCGCGGGCGGCACCGGTGGTGCTGGGGATGACGTTCTGGGCTGCCGTACGGCCACCCTTCCAGTCTTTCTTGCTCGGGCCGTCCACGGTCTTCTGTGTTGCCGTGTAGGCGTGCACCGTGGTCATGAGTCCTTCGTCGATGCCGAAGCCCTCGTGCAGGAGGACATGGACCAACGGGGCCAAGCAGTTGGTGGTGCAGCTGGCGTTGGAGATGATGTGGTGGATGGCACCGTCATACTTCTCATGGTTCACGCCCATGACGACGGTGATGTCTTCACCCTTTGCCGGAGCGGAGATGATGACCTTCTTGGCGCCAGCCACGAGGTGTCCCTTGGCCTTGTCGGCCTCGGTGAAGAGTCCGGTAGACTCGATGACGATGTCCACGCCGAGCGCCTTCCAAGGCAGTTCAGCCGGGGTCTTGGCGGAAACGACGCGGATCTCGGCGCCATTCACGATTAGGACGTCGTCTTCGGCCTTGTCCGGAGAGGACTTGGTGGAGCTGACGGTGCCGGCGAAGCGGCCCTGCGTGGAATCGTACTTGAGCAGGTACGCCAAGTTGTCTGCGGGGACGATGTCACCCACCGCGACGACGTTGATGTCATTGCCCACCAATCCTTGCTCGACGAGAGCACGGAAGACCAGACGGCCGATACGGCCGAAACCATTGATCGCTACATTGACTGCCATAATGTTCGTTTTCGTTAACCAGTTTGCCTTACCAAAGCTGGGAAACCTATCTGGGGTGACCCGCAGGTCAACCGGGATTTCACATCCGCGATGCCGTGATTCCACGGCGGGATGGTCTGATCCATTTTATTGAGATCGGCGGTGATCCACCGCACCGCTTTAAGGTGCCTGAGCAGAACGATTTAATTGGATCGTTCGGGCTTAGCGTCGACGAACCGCCTCGACGACCTCCGAGAGCTTTACCTCGGCCCCATTGCGGCGCTTGCTCTCATCGGCGGCCTCCATGAACGCGAAAAGTTCCAAGGTTTCATCAATGGGCACTGGGGAGACCTGCGTCTGGAAAAACTTCACCACCTCGGCCACCAGAGGCGCATACCCATCGAAGCCTCCGACATCGGCTGTGCCAAGGCTTCCATGAGCCTGGCCCTGATAGCCTTCGACTTCGCGGAAGAGGCCCGTGCGTCCGCCCTTCCAAGTGCCCACGATCTCGATCTTGCCGTCGGCGGTCTTGCCACGGCGGACCGACTCGCACCCGGTGCCCATCACTGTGAAAAGCGATTCGCACCCGTGCACTCCATACCAGAAGAGGTCGGGATGGGTCTTCTCCAAGCTGGCCGGACTGCCGCACCAGGCGTTGGTCACGGTGCCGATGGATCCCTTGCGGACGGCTTGACTGGTCTTAGCGAAGCGCAACGAAGATGAACTAAAAAACGGCGTCTTGGACTCGGAGGCCAGACGCGCCAGCGTGTGGACATCGCGCAGAGTTCCAGCCATGGGTTTATCAATGTAAAGGGGCTTGCGAGCGGCAAACACCGGCATTGCCTGGATCACATGAGGCCGTCCATCGACGCTGAGGAGCATCACTGCATCGACTTTCGAACACAGATCCTGGATAGAGTCTACGATTTGGACTCCGTACTTTTCGCGCAGGGTGGTGGTGTAGCCTTCGACCCGGGTGATGCTGGATTCGATGTCGGGGCTACCTCCCTTGAAAGCTGCCACAACCTTGGCTCCAGCCACATGACCTTTGGAGGCTGGATCGTTCAGAATTTCGGTGAAGGCCGTGGCGTGTGAAGTGTCCAGTCCGATCAGACCAATCTTCAGGTCGGCAGCATGCAGCAGGGAGGTCATGGCCAAAAGTAGGGTCACGGGGCCGAAGACCCGGGGGGATTTCATAAATCATTTTTTAGCGTCTTTTCTGCTGCGGGGGAAGGAGGGGTTTGTAAGTCCATCCGGGAGGTTTAGCGAGGGTGTTCAGCGAATGGGGGTGGCGATGCGCGTGACATCGGCGTCGGTCCAGCGGACCTGACCGGGCCATCGGCAGCAGGCGGTGCATCGATCACATTCCCAGAAGATCGGCATCGTCAGTCGGTGATTCCGGGAATGTGCCGATGCGGCGGAGCCTTCACGAAGGAGGCTTCTCGAAGATAGACCGGGGCCAATGTCTCCGGCGGCACTGGATCATTGTTCGCACCCAATAGAGCCACGTCGCTTGCCTGGGGGTAAGCCTCGAGCGCGTCGGCCCGGGCGGTCATTTCGCTAGAGGTGGAAGCAAGGCCCCGGATCCAAGTGCCGAGGTCAGGACCAAAGACCGCTTGTCCGACGATGATTCGCTGCAGCAGCAGGTCTGCGGACTCCAGATGCAGGGGGCCTGCCCAGCCCTGTCCGTCCCACTCCCGGACGGCAAATTCCTGGCGCTGAGCGTTGACGCAGAGGACTCGAGGGCCGGTGACCGCCTGGCGCTGTGTTTGGCGCAGCAAGGCTTCAAAAGTATCCACGGCCACCACGTCGATGCCCGTGGCCAGATGCCAACCTTGGGCCGCTGCAATGGCCAACCGGATGCCCGTGTAGCTGCCAGGCCCGATGCTAATGGCGAGGCGCCCAATGGAGGCCCGAGCCACTTGAGCTTCGGCAAGGGCCTGTTCGATGAGGTGGAAAACTGGGGTGGTTCGGCCACGGTCATGGACCACCTGACTGAGCACCCGTTGGCACCCGTTGCTAATGGCCACCGAGCGGCGGTCACTGGTGAATTCAAAGGCCAGGCAGATCATGGGTGATTTCACGGGTCGATTCATCGACCCAGAGCAAAGAGATCCGGTGGAGCGACGGCAGGAATGGGACCAGACTTTCGATTCGCGAAAACCACTCAATGATCGAAACGGCGTCGATGGGGTTCAGGCAGGCGTCGAGTCCGGCGGAGTGCAAATCCTCGGCCGATCCCAGTCGGTACAGGTCGAGGTGGAAGACTGGTAAACATCCTCCGCGGTATTCGTGGACGAGCGCGAAGGTTGGGGAATGGGCCCGGGAACCGCAGCCCATCCCTCGGACAAAACCACGAACGAAGGCTGTTTTGCCGGCACCCAGATCGCCATCGAGGCCGACGACCCATCCGGCCTGAGCCGCACGCCCCACCCGTTCACCGAGGGCCTCGGTCTCCTCCGGGGAGGTGGTCCGCACGGTTGGCATTATTCGAAGTGTTGGAATCCGTGGCCCAAAGGCTTGAGTCCGCGCTCGTCCCGCAAAAAGAGTCCGGGCCGATTGTTCAGTCTGCCCACGCAGGTGAGGCGGGTCTCCGGAAAGCGCGCCTTCCAGCCGTCTAGAAGTCGTACGGCATCCGCGGGCGCAACGGTGAGGACGAGTTCAAAATCTTCGCCATCGGTTAGGGCAGCCACGACGGCCGGTTTGGCCGTATCGCCGGAGCGGGCTCGAAGTCTTGCTGCATGACGGATGGGTAGGGCTGGGGCCAGGAGCTCGCCCCCGGCCACTCGGCTGGCTTGGAGGATGTGCTGCAAATCTCCAGCCAGCCCGTCGCTGAGATCCATCATGGCGTGGATATCGAAGTGCTCGGCCAACCAGCGCGCTTCGGTGAGGCGGGGTTCGAAGTCGAGATGGTGCCCCTCGAGGGAACCTCCCAATTCACCAGTGACGAAGACCGCGTCGCCCACCTTCGCGCCCGACCGGAGGACGGCGCGTCCGGTGGGTACGGTGCCCAGCAAGGCGACATTGAGAAACAAGGCACCCGGGCTTCGAGTGGTTTCTCCGCCGACCAGCGCTATGCCGACCTGACTCGCAAATTGAGCCATGCCACGATAAATGGCTTCAACCCGTTCGGGTGAGAATCCGGCGGGAAGCCCCAAGGTAATTACGGCCGCAGTGGGGGTGCCCGCCATGGCAGCCATGTCACTGACGGCGCGAGCGAGGGCTTTTCGCCCCACTTTTTCACCGGGGGTTTCAGCGGTGAAATGGACTCCCTCCACCACGGCATCGGTCTTGAAGAGCTGTTGTTGGCCCGCGGCCGGGGGCGCCAGCACCGCGCAATCGTCGCCTGCTCCCACCACCACGGAATCGTTCAGTGGCAGCAGCGGCTTGAGTCGGTTGATGAGTTGAAACTCGTTCATGCGTCCGGATTGGGGCAGGGAAACATCAGCCAGCCGAACTCAGTCGAGGTTCTCGACGCGCAGAACTACAGGGTTGGATTTCACGACCGGCAGTTTGCCAATCGTCGCCAAGGCCTTACGAACCGACAGGTTGCTGGCCGCGTCGAGCATGAGGATAACCGGAACGGTTTCGCCCGTGTGTCCCTCGGGCTGAATGATGGAGGAAATGCCGATCTTAGCCCGGGCTAGCACAGTGGCGATGCGCGCAAAAACGCCGGGTCGATCGGAGACATCGAGCCGGACGTAGAACCGTGACGAAATGGAGTCCATCGAAGCCACGGTGCCTCGGCCATTGTGGCTGACGAACGGGGGAACCCGGTGATGGTTTCCAGCGCGCAAGTCGAGCGCGGCATCGGCGAGATCTCCCAAGACGGAACTGGCGGTGGGGTCCTGACCCGCTCCGCGTCCGTAGAACAAGGTGTCTCCCACGGTGTCACCGCGGACGGCCACGGCATTGAATGCGTGGTTCACCGAGGCGAGCACATGGGTGTTGGGGACTAGAGCGGGATACACCGACACCTGAATGGCAGAGTCTTGACCTCCGTCGGCACTCTTCTTGGACTTCTTTCCCTGGGCTGGGGCTGGGGCTGGGGCTGCGACCGGCTGAATGATCCCGAGCAGCTTGATTGTATAGCCCAGTTGCCCGGCGAATTGGATATCGAGCTTGGAGATGTGGCGGATGCCCTCGGTATGGATGCTGCCGGGTTTGACCCAGAAGCCGTGCGCCAACGAGGCGAGGATTCCAATCTTGTGAGCGGCGTCGTGGCCGTCGACGTCGAGCGAGGGTTCGGCCTCGGCATAGCCCAAGCGTTGAGCATCGGCCAACACATCGGAGAACTCGGCCCCCTCGAGCTTCATCCGGGTGAGGATGTAGTTGCAGGTGCCATTGACGATGCCGGCGATGCGCGTAATTCGGTTTCCGGCGAAGGATTCCCGGAGCGCCTTGATGATCGGAATACCCCCGGCCACGGCGGCTTCGTAGTAGAGGTTCGTCTGATGCTTCGCAGCCAAGGCGAAGAGTTCTGGGCCGTGGGCCGAGAGAAGAGCCTTGTTGGCGGTGACCACCGGCTTGCCCAGTTTGAGGGCTGCACGGACCACCTCGCGTGCTGTTGTCACTCCGCCCATCAATTCGACCACGAGCTGGACCTTGGGATCATGGACCACCTCGCTCCAGTCGCCGGTCAGCACCGAGGCGGGTACGGTGAATCCGCGCGTTCTCTTCGGATCGCGCACGGCCATGCGGACGACGTTCAATCGGACTCCCAGCCGAGCGGCCATGAGATCGCCGTTGCGTTGCAGCGCTTGCCAGACGCCACCACCCACTGTGCCGCCACCCACCAAACCCAAGTTGACCTGCTCCATCATAGAGGGGCTGAGGGTGCCCCCTCCCGCCTCCCGGGAACAACGGGGTTTTTTGGTGGTTCGGCAGATGTTCTCAGCCGGCGAGGCGCTATCGCATCCGTCGAAGTGACGTGCAGTGGCCCTCCACCACGAGCCGGTGGCTCCAGTAAAATGCCCACCAGCGCCTTCGGATGACGTTGGTGGGCAAGGATTCAGGCGACGGCTGTGTCTCGTCGCAGGATAGGCCGATGACGCTAATATCCTGGGCAAACAGAGCTTACGGAAGCGGAGGCAGCTGGCTGAGGGTGACCACCTTCGATGTCCTCGGGGCATCGTCCCACATCAGCCAGGTGTCGACGTTCAAGAACTTCATGCCGGAACCTATTGAACCCGTGGGAAGTCGATTGAAGGAGCTTGAGATTCTCGCTTTGACAGATCCGCCGCCGAACGTGGAGCTCTGCGGAAACTCAATCATGAGGAGGTGGTTCACGGTGTCCATCGGCGCGGTCGAAACCATCGGTGAGGACGTAACCAAAGACTGGGTGCCGATCCTGTCCGGTGGAGGTATTAATGTCTCGATCACGAATTTGGAAGGGGTCCCAGGCGATGGGGAGGTAGCAATCACCTGCACAAACCATCCTCTTCCATACTCATCATTCAGGTCCACCCGAATGACCGCACCTTCACCGCCCATGTAGACATTTGGCGAGCCATGGATCACTAGGTTAATCCATGCGATTTTTCGCGTCACGCCCTTGGCTGGAACGCAGGAGTAATGGAAATCGGATTCTGATCTCAGGTTCCCGCCGTTGATGTAGCCAAAGCCACTCCAACTGGCGCTGCAATGCGAATCGAGCATCGGGCGAACATTCCAGCTCACCGGATCGGCCTGCTGGTTCCTGCTTTCGATGGTGTGCCCCGACAAGCCGTAGGGGGGCATGTTGAACGATACCGAATTTTTGCTCTCCGACCAGAGCGCCCAGAAGGCCGAGGAAGGGCTTGGTTGGTTGATCGTGATCGATTGGCCGACGACGGAGTCAGCGCGCGAGGCTGCTCTGGCACCGTCTTTGTAACCCACTGCAATCAGACCATTCTGAGGGGGGGTCCATTGTTGAGCGAGCGATGGGGAATTATGGGTGGCGACCAGGATCGCGATTGCGGCCCAGAACAGGGTTGAACGAAACGGAGGCATTGTATGCATGGCTGTTGGATGATTGTTGGATGGTTTGAATTATTAGACAGTAAGATAGCTAAAAAATTAAATGCAAATTATTTTTATTTGGTTAAAAAATCAAAAAATTAAAAACGTTGACAAATAATTAATTCAAATGGATCGGTAGTTTTTTTAGAGGTTACTAGTTCCGTTGCATCAAAATTTTTGAAACCGCGAAAAATTGGTGCCCATTTTGGGGCTGGAATAGAAATTCAGACCGCGCGCAGGACCGTGCGAAGTTTAGAATTTTATGACGACCTGCAGTGCGCCGAGGTGGTTGCCTTCGGGTTCCTTGCCGCTCTTGTCACCCAGACTGTATTGCAGCTTGGTTTGAATGTTTTCGCTCAACCGCCAGCCGAGGGCGATATCACTGCGCCAGCCGTTTCGATCCCACGAGATATCCAAGCCCGGCACATCACCGAAGGCGGCTTGGTTCCACCGGAACGCTGTCCACAAGTCGGCAGTGAGTTTGTATTTTGCTTCGATGAATCCGCTGACTGCCTCCAACGCTCCCACCCGAGGGACCTCGAAGCGGGTGCCGATGAGCTCACTCCAAATTTGCCATCGTCCGTGCTCATAGCCTGCGTCGATGCCCCAAGTGGTCTGGGTGAAGTCATTGACGCTGGAGCTGATGGGCAGACTGCTGGCGGTGCTGTGTTGGAGGTATGCGCCATGACTCACAGAGGTGCCCAACGACCACTCGGGTGCCGGGTGCAGTCCGACCCGGCCGGTGACGATGGGGTTGGTGGGGAAACCCACCTGAGCCGCGTCCCAAACCTCTGGTGACGACGAGATGGACGCATTTTTGACTTCGAGGGCGTACTCCACCCAGTCGATCCGGTCGGAGACTGACAGGCCGGTGGCGTAAGAAGGTCCCCACAAGATGGGTAACCAGAGGTTTTTTTTGTCCGACACATCCCGTCGATGGACGAATTGATTCACAGATAATGGTATCCTCTGGTCACTGATAGTGAGCACGTCTTCATAGGCCATCGGTGCCGTCACGAACGGGTTATTCCAGCTCAGGCTGCGTTTGGCCCAGGAACCGAAGGCGGTGCCAAATTTGCCCACGCGCACGTTGAGGTCGTCGTCCCTCAGGATACGTGCTTGAAGGTAGTACTCATCCAACCGCACCTCTCCGTCGGGTGCCGCGCCGGGGTCGAAGCCGCGGTCGGCGCGCACCTGGGTGTGCAAGGTGAGGCGGTCACCCATTTGCACATCGAAGAACGTCATCAATCGCGGCACGAACAACACGTGGTCATCCGAGATCAGCAATCCCTGGGCGGGCAGCTCTGGTACATAGAGAGTGGCGTCCGTCATGAAGGACAGGTCTGCATGGAGTCCCAGCGCATCGGAATCGAAGCGGGTTTTGTCGTCCAGCGTGTCGAAAAATCCTCCGCCGCGGAGCGCGGTTGTACCGCTGAGCAAGAGGACGAGGAGTCGTTGAGACGGTTTCATGGGGCGTTAGCGGTTGAGTGAGGCGAGCCGAAAGGCTGAGACGGGATGGGTAAAGCCCTTTAAAGCGAGGGGCTCGAGGGCCGTAAATACGGCAATTGAGGCTGTTTTTTGCTGTGTCTCCGTATCGAGAATGATTTGGCCAGCCCCGGCGGCACTGCACATTCGGGCTGCAAGGTTGGTCTTCTCGCCAATGACGGTGTATTCGCTGCGGCTTTCGGCTCCGATACAGCCCGCCACCATTTCGCCCGTGGCGATACCGATGCCGATGAGCAGCGGTTCGGCCGCCTCGCGATTGAGGCGCTCGCGCTCTTCCATCATCTCCCAGGCACAACGCAGGGCATCGGCCGCGTCCTCTCCGTAGCTCTTAGGGGCGCCGAAGAGGATCATGATGGCATCGCCGGCGAACTGGTTGATCACACCGTGGTGGCGCTGCACAACCTTGGCCAAGGCTCCCATGTGGTCGTTCAGCAGGTGGATGACCTCGACCGGATTGCGTCCAGCACTGAGGGCGGTGTACCCGCGGATGTCACAGAAAATCACGGAAACTTCCCGCAGTTCACCGCCGAGTTTTACGCGGCCGGCGACGAGTTCTTCTGCCACGCGCGGATCGGTCACCTTTTGGAGGATGGATTGGTAGCGGTCGCGCAGGGCGAGACCCGCGGCCATCTCATTGAAAGCGCTTCCTAGTTGTGTCATCTCGATGGTCCGAGTCGGCGGAAGTTGCACATCATAGTTACCGGAGCGCACACGCTCCGCCGCCTTCACGAGGTTTGCCACTGGTTGGGCGATTTGCCGGGAGAGTTGCATAATCACGAGAGCCGAAATGCCCAAGGCTACAGCGCCGGTGAGTAGGATTCGCCAGGCGAGGACGCGCTGTTGCTGCGTCATCTGGGCCATGGACAAGACGGATACCCAATCTGCCGAGGGGTAATGCGATCCCTTGTTGAGCGTGAAACGGGTAAAACGGTATTCGATGCCGTCGGCTCTGAAACGGCCGTTTTCGCCCGTTTGGGCCATTAGAGGGGCGTGAAGTGCCTCAGGAATGCCTGAGCCGAGGAATTTGCCATCGATGAGCAGCGATGTTTCGCGGGGTAGCGCTTGTCCAAGCACGAGGGTTCCCACCGTTTGGTCGAACTTGCGGATGGTGCAGGCCAATAACCGATAAACTGCTCCCTGCCGATTAGCGGCGAAGCCAAGCTCGACGTCTGTGTCATCTATCTCGTGAGGTAACAAGTCCTCGGTGAGGTCTTGATCTGGGAGTGTCCCCGTGGTGGCAGCCCCCCGGGGTATGAGCTTACCTTCCGCGTTGAGGAGTCGGAAGAAATCGAACCAGCCGAGCTGCATTTCAGCATCGGCGACATGGTAAATTTCTTCGGGGTCCCCCTCTTCCAATGCAGCGAAGAGGCGTACCGACCGAGCCAAGTGCAACCCCTTTGCCTTCGCAGCCTCGACCGAAAGTTCCTGCGTTTGGTGGAAGGTCTTCAGCTCCGCCTTGAAGAGCTCATTCACCACACCCTGGAGCATTACCTCGTTCTGCCGTTGCGCGATGATCATCGCAGCTCCGGTCGTGATAATCACGAGGGTCAGAAAGGTTTGTAGCAGCCTCGCACGGAAACTCATGCGGGATCAGCGGGTGAAGTTCAAAGTGTTTGTCTGTCCTTCCATCACCGTCACTCGCTCTTGGATCCGTCGCTCGGAGGGTTGGAAGATTCGCAGCCAATAATCGCCCGCTGGGATGTTCTTCATCGAGAATTTCCCCTCGGGGTCGGTTTTGACAAACCACGGCGTGTCGAGCACGACCACGAAGCAGCGCATGTGCTGATGGATTTCGCAGTAGATCTTTACCACGCCCGGCTTGTTGAAGAGTACATCCGAGCTGATCTCTTCCTTGCGGAATCGCCCGAGGTCAAAGTGTTTGGCCTTGGAGCAGGAGAAGACGTTGTGAAATTCGTCATCGAGGTTCGGGAAATTGACCTTAGCCCCCGTTTGTATGGCGACCATTGATGGGTGGAACTGATAGCCCGACTGCCGAATCTGCGCCGTTTCGTTGGTTTTCAGGCGGGGATATTGTCCGTCGTCCCGCTCGAGATAGACGATGGCCGGTGCGGACTCGGGTTTCAGCACGGGGTGCTTGGTCGGTGAGGGCAGGTAGCCCGGACGAGAAGGCGAGGGCTTCATCAAATCCACCGAAAGTTTGCCTTCGACGGTACCGTCAGCGATCAAGGCATGGACGGCTATAAAAATCAGCAGGAGTGCTGATGTGAGTTTCATGGTTGTATCGAACAGTTTGATAATGTTCGTACCGATTCAAAAAAATACCCGTGTAGACTTGGGGGATTCATATTTTTTAGCGCTCTTTTTTAGCGAAAGGAAGTCGCAGGAACGAGACATGGGGCAACACCATCGTGTTTGGAAGGCAGTCCTCCGAGGTATCGGTTAGAGGTGTGTTTGCCCATTCGCTTTACCCTGTCCTTACATGGAAACGCTTTGATGTCAACGGTGGTTAGAATTGAGATTCCACTCTAAATTCTAGGGGTAACATCCTATTGATCGCGCGTCACGGCGCTGTGAATCAGTACTGTCCCAAACGCAGAGCTGGCGCGGGTAGGTCGCGGACGGTCTCGGCACCGGCGTAGCCGAATCCCGGACCCTTGAGGGTGGAGAGATCTACGCGACCATCACGCCGTCGATAGAGATCTGGGTGAACCGTGGCCTCCAGGTCACTGGCCGCCGGGTAGAACTGCATGGCGTTGGTTTCGACTCCGCGCAAGGTGGGTAGGTGCGCCGCCAGCAAGCAGTGGGGAATTTGGGCCAAGCGGGGATTGGTGAGGTCCTGCACCATTAATTGCATTCCATGAGCCTGGGCCCAGGCGGCCGAGAGCAAAGCCCCGGTCTGGGTTTTGCAGGTCTTGAGGGCCACACCGGTCCAACCCAGTTCCCGGCCGAGGCGTACCAAGCGCCAGTCATGGGCACTTTCATCGAGGAAGAGCGGCTTGCGCCGGCTGACCTCGTGCACCGGAATCGGATGCGCCTCTAGATCATACGGGAAGGGTTGCTCGACATAAGTCAGCGCTTGGAAGAGGTCGGGATGGTCGCGCTGGAGTTGGTCGAGGATTCCGCACACGTAGGCCGGATCCCGGACGGTGCAATTGAAGTCGGCCGTCAGGTCGGTGACCCCGAGCGGTAGTCCGAGACGCCCGACGCGGACGAGGCGCTGGTAGTCCCAGTCGGCATCATTGCCGCGCAGCTTGATCTTGAGGCACTGCAGGGCGTCGCGGGTAATCCAGTCGGCCAGGAGCACGGGATGGCCGTCGTGGGGTTCGGAGCCGGTGAGCTCGGAAGCGTCGATTGGGTCCAGACCACCGACGAGGTGCCAGGCTTCGAGTGAATTGCGACGCTCTGTTAGCAGAAAGCTGTTCAGAGAGCGGCTTTGGAAGGAGACCTCAGTGCCTGGAGCCGGTGTCAGGAATGCTTCGAGAGTCTCTGTCAAAACCCCGGGCTCTAGAATCTCGAAAGCAGTCTGTCCGAGTAACCGGCCGATGGCGTCGTGCAAGGCGATGTCGAAGGCCGAATTGCACACCAACGCTGCCAGATGAGGTAGAGGATCTAGCCTCTCGGCGGTGCGTTCGGCGTTGAAGCCGGCTTGCAAGCGAGGGAGCTCGGATTCGTTAAACGCATTGCCCAACCGCATCG
>JAPLUF010000235.1 GCA_026397755.1 Verrucomicrobiota bacterium | reverse complement strand
GACGGTACGTTTCTGGAGTCCGCCGCAACCGCAGGGGTGGCCTTCGACAATGCAGGATTGGCTCGCGGAGCCATGGGGATTGATACGGGTTGCTTTCGAAATACAGATGCGATAGGTTGTGGTGAGGAAAAGGTTGAGGGATTTAATCTCAGGCAAACCCTCTCCCTTCCTCGACGGCGAAGTTCCAGGCTGGCCACCCGACACCCAACCCGTACCGTCCGATCCGTGTCTGCCGACTTCGACCTCGCCATCGTCGGTTCCGGGTTTGCCGGAACGCTTCTGGCCATGATCGCACGACGCCTCGGTCTCTCTGTGCTGATGATCGAACGCGGACGGCACCCACGTTTCGCTATCGGCGAATCCTCCACACCCTTGGCTAATTTGTGGCTGGAGATTCTCGCCGACCGCTACGACCTGCCCCGCCTGCGACCCCTCTCCCAGTGGGGCACTTGGCAGGCCACCCACCCGCACATGGGTTGCGGACTCAAGCGCGGCTTCAGCTACTTCCATCACTCACCGGGGAAAACCTGGAAAGCCTGCGACGACCGTTCCGATCAACTGCTCGTGTCGGCCAGCCCCAACGACTTCGTGGCCGACACCCATTGGTATCGACCCGATTTCGACGCCTTCTTGGTCGAGGAAGCCATCCGGCTCGGCGTGGAATACCGCGACGAAACCACACTCACCGCCTGCGATATTGAAGCCGATGGCATTCAAATGGCGGGGACACGTCACGGAATCGCTTTTCAAGCGCGCGCCGGTTTCTTGGTCGATGCCAGCGGCCCGCGAGGTTACCTGCATCAGGCCTTGGGCCTTTCTGAGACACACTACGAAGACTTTCCTCGAACCCGGGCCCTGTTTTCGCATTTCACCGGGGTGGGTTGCTGGGCCGAGGACAACCGGGTCTTCAGTGATGCTCCCTTTCCTCCGGATGATGCCGCCCTACACCACACCTTTGAGGGCGGCTGGATGTGGGTGCTGCGCTTCAATAACGGGATTACCAGCGCCGGTTTTGCAGAAGTGGCGAATCGCTGCCAGCCCCCCATTATCGAGCCGGCCGAGGCTTGGCGTCTTTTCCTTGAACGGTTCCCCTCGATCGAGCGGCAGTTCGCCCCCGCCCGACTTATTCGCCCTTGGGCGCGCGCTGAGCCTCTGGCCTTCCGAACCTCCCGATGCGTCGGGCCTCGATGGGCGCAATTGCCCATGGCCGCCGGATTCGTGGACCCGCTCTTTTCCACCGGCTTCGTGTTGTCGCTCCTGGGGATTGATCGCCTGGCACGGGCACTGGAGGCCGGTTGCCCGGAAAGCGCCCTGACTCAGTATGAAGCCGACACGCTGGCTGACCTCGACGCCACTGCCAGGCTCATTGGCGGGGCCTATCGGGTGCTGGGCAAGCCCGATGCGTTCGAAGCCCTCACCATGCTTTATTTCGCCAGCGCCAGCTTCTCCGAAACGGCCCTCCGGTTAGGCAAGCCCCACCTAGCCCCAGGATTCCTGCTGCGAAGCCACCCGCGACTGGGGCCCGCCGTCCAGTCCCTCCTTGCCGAGGCCGGCCGACAACCCACCGCTGACTGGATCGCCCGGGTGTCTGAAACGGTGGCACCCATCAACATCGCCGGGTTGTGCGACCCCAAAAAACGCCATTGGTACGGGGCGGAAGCCGCCGATCTGCTGGCCGGTGCCGCCCAATTGGAGTCCACCCCAGAAGCCATTCAAGCGATGCTGCAAAAGTGCGGTCTGTGAGTCGCCGTCGACCCACCCGCGAGCCAGAGAGGCCCACAGATTTCCGTCGCCGGCCGGGCAAGGACCGTGTTTCATCCGCCAGCTTTTCTGACCATGCCGAAGCGCACCGACATCCACTCCGTCCTCATCATTGGCGCGGGCCCGATCATCATCGGACAGGCCTGTGAATTCGATTATTCCGGAACCCAGGCCTGCAAAGCCCTGCGGGAAGAGGGTTACCGTGTGATCCTCGTCAACTCCAACCCGGCCACCATCATGACCGATCCGGAGTTCGCGGACCGAACCTATATCGAGCCGGTTACCCCGGAGGCGGTGGAGAAAATCATCGTGCGCGAACAAGCCGAAATGAAGCGTTTGGGCGCCATCGGTAAATTGGTCCTGTTGCCCACATTGGGAGGCCAGACAGCGCTGAACACGGCCATGAAACTGCACGGTTCCGGCGTGCTCGAGCGGCTCGACGTGGAGATGATCGGCGCCAAGGCCGACGCCATCGAAAAGGGCGAAGACCGGCAGATTTTCAAAGACCTGATGTTGTCCATCGGGCTGGATGTCCCCATCAGCGGCACGGCGCACACACTAGAAGAGGCCCGGGCCATCGCGGCCCGAATCGGCCGCTATCCGCTCATTATCCGGCCGGCTTACACGCTGGGCGGCACCGGCGGCGGCATCGGCTACAACCGCGAGGAGTTCGAAGAGATCGCCAAGCGCGGACTCGACCTGTCCCCGGTCAGCGAAATCCTCGTGGAAGAATCGCTCCTCGGCTGGAAGGAGTACGAGATGGAGGTCATGCGCGACCGCGCTGACAACTGCGTCATCATCTGCTCCATCGAGAACTTCGACCCGATGGGCGTCCACACCGGCGACTCCATCACGGTGGCCCCGATCCAGACGCTGACCGACAAGGAGTACCAAATGCTCCGCGACCAGAGCTTTGCGGTGATCCGCGCCGTGGGTGTTGAAACGGGCGGCTCTAACATCCAGTTCGGCGTGCATCCCGACACCGGGCGTATCGTCATCATCGAGATGAACCCGAGGGTTAGCCGGAGCTCGGCTCTGGCGTCCAAAGCCACGGGTTTCCCCATCGCGAAGATCGCCGCCAAGCTGGCGGTGGGCTACTTGCTTGACGAGATCCGCAACGACATCACCCGCGAGACCCCGGCCAGCTTCGAGCCGACCATCGACTACGTGGTGACCAAGATCCCGCGTTTCGCCTTCGAGAAGTTCCCGCAAGCAGATCCGACGCTCACCACCCAGATGAAGAGCGTCGGCGAGGCCATGGCTATCGGACGTACCTTTAAGGAATCGCTGCAGAAGTGCCTCCGCTCGCTGGAAATTGGCCGTAGTGGCATCGGTGGCGACGGCAAGCCGTGGCGCATTGGCACCCACAGCTATGGCGATCGGGAAATCCTGCCCAAGGACCTCATCTCCCGAAAGCTCAGCGCCCCGAATGCCGAGCGTATTTTCTTCATCCGGCACGCGTTCCGGGCTGGATTTAGCATCGAGGAGGTCTTCCACCTCACCAAGATCGACCGCTGGTTCCTGATCCAAATCCAGGAGTTGGTAGATTTCGAAGAAGTCTTGGCCCAGTCGGTCAACTGAGCAGGACCGTCCAGCGAGCGATTTTCGGGCACGCTCATTAAGCCCACCGGTCAGGAGATCAAAGAAACTTGGCCTCCGGACGCTCACCCCGGTGACTGTAACTGGTTTTTGGTAGTTTCCTTCTCTGATTCTGGGCTGCGAAGGCCTCCCGCTGGGACTCCCAGTGCCGACATCAATTCCGCGGGCAAACGAAGGGGTTTGTCTTCCAGATTGGTGCACACGTGGTAGGTGTGCCCTTCGACGCGCACCTGTCCCTCCGAACCCACGATGCGGTAACCCAGGTTCAATCGCACCCCTCGAGCCTCGATCACCCGCACTTCAATTGTCAGCACCTCATCGTAGCGGGCGGGGCTCCGGTAGCTGAGTTGGACTTCGAGGACCGGGAAAATCAGCCCTGCCGCCTGCCAGTCGGCGAAGGATTTGCCCATCGAGCGAAACCACTCACCCCGGGCCGCCTCGAGGAGTTCGAGGTAGCGGCCGTAATAAATGTGGTTTCCCACCGTGCAGTCGGCATAGGTGACCCGGTGATGGTATCCGAAGCGTTCCATAGCGAAGAATCCTGTCGAAGAGTGCTCATCAATTCAAACCGACAAGCCTGTCCCTTACCCGCCCCACGTCTTTATTGGAAGTTCGAGCACGTCAGAACTTTGACAGCTCTTGAGTTCCAGCGAGATTACTCAATACATGGTCCCAGTTCAGTCGATCGCCACAGTTCCTTGTGAGCTGTGTGGAAACCACGACGTGGAAGTCGTTTCCACTCACGACCGTGACGCATCTCCCCTGCAAGTGGTGATGTGCCCCCACTGCGGACTTGTTTGGAATGACCCGCGGCCCAGCGCCGATGCCTTGGCAGCCTACTACCGCGAAGAGTACCGCCAAGACTACAAGGGAACCCTGGAACCCAAACCCCGTCATACCTTGCGGGCAGCCCGCGTCGCCGTGGAGCGATGCTGCCAGCTTCGGGGAGACTTACCCCGTGGAGAAGCCGTTCTCGATCTGGGAGCGGGTGGTGGGGAGGTTGTGTATGTGCTTCGTCAGTTAGGATTCCCGGCAAGCGGTATCGAGCCCAACGCCGCCTATGCCCGGTTCGCCCGAGAGCGACTGCACGTTCCAGTGACCTCGGGTATTTGGCAGGAGGCCTCGGTCGAACCGGGCTCCCTCTCGGCCGTGACGCTTTTCCATGTGTTGGAGCATTTGGACAGTCCTTTGCACGCGATGCGACTCATCCAGGGATGGCTCCGAACCGGCGGACTGCTGTGGATCGAAGTCCCGAATGTGGAGGCGGTCTGTCAGGCCCCCAGTCATCGATTTCATCGGGCTCACCTCTACAACTTCAACACCGCCACGCTGGATGCCATGGGTCGCCGGGCCGGGTTTGAAGTCGTTCGAATCTTCACCTCGGCTGACGGTGGAACGGTGACGTCCGTGCTCCGAAAAACTGATGGTTCCGCCTCAGCCGCTTCAAGCGCCCCATCCCTGCCGGGGAACGCGGATCGCATTCGCCGTATCCTTGCGGCCCACACACCGCTCCGACATTTCCTGTCCGCTGCCCCGTATTTACGCCCCCTGCGCAAACTGAAACAGCGGGTGTCCGAGTCTCTGGATCTCGCTCGAAACAAAAACCCGAAGAATTTGATGGAGCAAGTCCTTCAGGAAGCCTTCCGATCTGGCGTCCTTTCGGTCGTCATCGATCTCAGTGAACTGGCGGCCGCTGCGATCTGAATCTCAGTGCTTGCGATTCTGTCACGCGCCCCGCAGCCCAAGACTCAGTCCCTATTCAAGAGGCAACCACCTAAGGGGCAACCCCGTTCCGCTGGTGACGATCCTTGGGACGCGGACCCACCGTACTAACATCGATGGGTTTGAATCCCACCGCGTAGGCCGGCGAGTTTTTCCGTAGGCCCTTTTCTGGATGTTCATCATCGACCAGCAGCGGGTCAGCGATCCGCGAATGGACCTCTTGCCCGCGTTGCCGCCATTGCTCCCACGTCTGACCAGCAAATCGATAGGCTGCGACGTTGGTGCCCTGGCGACGATCGAACCACAGGTTGCCGTCGCTCGTGAATTGGTTCGTGCCGCCGCTCCAATCGCTCCCGAGCAAAGTTCCCGACTGGGTGATGATCACATTGTTGGTGAACCAGAAGGACCGGTGCGGCTCCGACCGGGTGCGCATGACCGAGTGGTTGGTATTCCAGGCCAGCAAGTTGTTGCGGATGAGGTTGTCGCGGCCGTAGTGCTGATGGAAACCGGCATCGGTGCAACGGGTGGCGATGTTATTTTCTACGACGATGCCCGTGCTGCCTTCATCGGTGTACAGAGCCCATCCGCCGTAGCGATAACTCTGGATGTCACGGAAGATGTTGTTGCGGATCACCGTGCCAGGCTGGGGCCCGAGGGTGTAGAAACCACCCATGTCGCTCAAGCGCCCTTGGCCCACCCGTTCGACCAAGTTGTATTCGATGACGTTGGCGCGGCACGGTGTCTCTTGGTAACCCCAGTTCCAACCCACTGAGATGCCCGTATAATACAAATCGGCGATGTGGTTGTGGGCGATGGTGTTGGTGCCCGACTGGAAGACAATCACCCCGCAACCAGCCGCGAAAACACGCCCCAGCCGAAGGATCTCGTTGTCGGTAATTTGGTGAGAATGACACGCATCCCGGGCACTAGGCTGAGTATCGCCGGGCTCTCCGATGCGCAGTCCACCCGCACCGATATCACGCACCAAATTACCGGTCACCCGCCACCGTTGAGCCCCCCGGCCCAGCTCCAGCGCATAGCCACCCAGGTTGGCAAAGGTGCAGTCCTCAATAACGCAGTCTGTCGCATGGGTAGCCCGGAAAGCGCCCCGGATAGGAACCGCCGACTGGGGCGATTGGAGGCCTTCGCTGGGGATGCCGTCATCGGTCTCGGCGAAGGTGATTCCCGAGAACATCACCCCTTGAACCCCGCTTCCCAATTCTTCATCTCCCTCGATCCGAACCAATTCGGTGAGGCGAGCGGCAACGACCGGCACCCGGTTCAGGTTAACTCCCCGAGGAGCCAGATACCTCAACCAGCCCGTCTGGGTGTCGAGATACCATTCACCGGGTTGGTCGAGGGCATCCGGCACGTTCTCCACCCAGTAGCGGGCGTCCGGCTCGTCCATCCACGAGGCTCGGGGGCCACCCAGGAGTTCCGCGACTCCCTTGTCGGTATCCACAGCCACAAGGGGCAGGTGCCAGTCGGTCCACTTCATGAGCAGTACTACTTGGGCCTCTGGATATCGGGCCCATTCGGGCTTCAGGTCTCCGGGGCGAAACGGGAGGTCGATGGGTGATTGAGTTCCCAGAGCAGCACGGGTTTGGAAAAAACCACGGTTCGGCGTCCGCGCCCGCTGCGCCCGCTGGCCGTTGACGAAAAGATGATGAAACGCCGGCCGTCCATTGGTGAATTCCGGAAGGCGAACCTCCCAGAGGCCTTGACCTCCAGGAGCCTCCTTCCAACCAGTGATGCGACGGCCACCACTCACCACGGCCTGGCCGGGGACCGCGGACCGCAGCGTGATTCCAGAATGGGCCGGGCCGATTTTCAGCGTCTCCTTCAATTCATAGCGCCCGCGCTGCAACAGCAACGTGACCGGCTCATCCGGATTGGCGGCCCGAATGGCCGCACCCGCCTTCAACGCTTCGGGCAAGGTTCTGAACGGGTGATGAGGTGCGCCATTGCCACCGATATTGGCGTCCGGTCGGACCACCAGAAAGGCCGCCGACAGGGGCAGGACCCAAGCAGGGAGCGACGACAAAAGGGCAATCCAACGCATGTCGGTGTCCGACGCTGTTCCCCGTGCGCGGCATTCGAACGATTTTAGTTTGACTGTCCTAGTGTCATAGGACACTTTATCACCACGCCCCCCGATGATCGCCCGAATCGACTTCCAATCTGGTGTCCCGGTCTACCTGCAAATTGTCCAGCAGGTGAAGGCGGCCGCAGCCACCGGGCTGATCCGCCCCGGCGACCCGCTGCCCTCGGTCCGGGCCCTCGCCGAAGACTTGCGTATCAACCGCAACACCGTGGCCCGGGCTTATGCCGAGCTGGAGTCCGAGTCGGTGATCGAAACCCGCCAGGGCTCGGGCTGTTTTCTAAAAGACGGCGGGGCCTCACCGCTGCGCAAATCGGTGCGCTCGGGCCGACTCGCCGAGGCGCTCGACGCGGTGATCATCCAAGCCCATCACCTGCAAATTTCAGACACTGAAATCCAGTCACTCCTGATCGAACGGCTGGAGGCCTTCCACTTGCGCCAGAAAGACCATCAAGCCCCGCGGGATTGAGTTCTCCCGCCCACATCGCCAGCACCACCGCTAGCACCATCGCCAGCCCCCCATCGCCCGCCACTGAATCTCTGAACCTTCGAACCGACGCCCCCTATGAGCACTCCTGCCATCGAGATCCGCGACCTGAGCCTCCGCTATGACCGCACCGAAGCAGTCCACGGCCTGTCCATGACCGTGGAACGAGGCCGCTGCTACGGCTTCTTCGGCCGCAACGGCGCTGGCAAGACCACCACCCTCAAGTGCTTGCTCAACTTGCTGCGCCCGCAGCAGGGAACGATCCGGGTCTTCGGGCTGGATCCGGTGCGTGAAGAAGAGGCCGTGAAGGCCCGCCTGGCCTATGTGCCCGACTTCGTGGCGTTCTATCCGTGGATGCGCGTGGGCGAGGCGCTCGATTACTTGGCGAGCTTCCGGCCGCGCTGGAACCCGGACCTCGAGAAACGCCTGCTGGAGCGCTTCCAACTCGATCCCGCCGCGCCCACCAGCGGGCTGAGCAAGGGCCAGCGCACGCAGTTGGCCCTCATCGGAGCCATCGCCGCCGAGCCAGAACTGCTGGTGCTCGACGAGCCGACCTCGGGCCTCGACCCCTTGATCCGCCGGGAGTTCATCCAGACGGTCATCGGCGCCTATCAAGACGCCGATCCCGGGGAGCGCACCGTGCTCGTTTCCACCCACCTCATCAGCGAGTTCGAAGGGCTCATCGACCGCTTCACCATCCTGGACGCCGGAAAGGCTGTCATGACCGCCGACGCCGATGAGGCCCGGTCGCGAT
>JAPLUF010000322.1 GCA_026397755.1 Verrucomicrobiota bacterium | reverse complement strand
GTGCTGAAACGCAACGGCGCGGCCCCAAGGCCGCGCCTTTTTTCTATGAACACCGCCATCATCGTGGCTGCCGGAAAAGGAACCCGAATGGGTCCGGGCATCGACAAATTGTTCCTAGAGGTCGCCGGGCTTCCCGTCGTGGCCCACACATGGCGACGCTTCGACCGGCACCCCGACATTCATCACCTTTGCCTGGTGATACGCCCCGGACTCGAATCAGATTTCGAAGAGTTGGCCCGGAAGTTGGCCGTTCAACGTCCCTACACGCTGGTCCCGGGCGGGGCCCAGCGACAGGACTCGGTCTGGAACGGCCTATGCAACGTCCCCACGGCGACAAAGATTGTCGCCATCCAGGATGGTGCACGGCCCTGCACAAGTTTCGACACCATTTCTCGCTGCCTCCAGGCCGCTGAACAGACGGGCGCCGCAGTGGCAGCCCAAAGGGCAGTGGACACCTTCAAGGAGGCCGATGCCCAGCAGCGGGTGGCACACCACCTGGACCGTTCACGCCTGTGGGCCGTTCAGACCCCCCAATGCTTCCGCCTGCCCATCCTTCGAAACGCCTTGGCCGAAGTTCAGGCCCGCAAACTGAGCGTGACGGACGATACCGCTGCTTGCGAACTCATCGGTGCTCCGGTCCAATTGGTGTGCTGCCCTGATCCCAATCCCAAGGTCACCGTTCCCTCCGACTTGGCGATTGTAGCACTTTGGTTGTGACCCACCGCTTGACTTGAGGAGGACCAGTCCCCACCTTGAACGGCTTAATCGGCTTCGCGCATCGCGCAGCCTCGCTACTATGTCCAAGACGAAAGAGAAGAAGCCCGCAGCCAAGGCCCCTTCCAAGAAGTCGCCCCCGACTCCGGCCAAGTCGGAACGGCCGGCCGTGTCTACCCAGTCCAAAGCCCCAGCCAAAAGCGGGGTGACGACCAAGCAGACCGTACCCGCAACCGCACCGAAGGTTTCCGTCGGCAAGGCCGCTGCACCTAAGGCCCCGGCTCCAAAGGCTGCCGCACCTAAGACCGCTGCACCTAAGGCTCCGGCTCCAAAGGCTGCCGCACCTAAGACCGCTGCACCTAAGGCTCCGGCTCCAAAGGCTGCTGCACCTAAGACCGCTGCACCTAAGACCGCTGCACCTAAGACCGCTGCACCTAAGACCGCTGCACCTAAGGCCCCGGCTCCGAAGGCTGCCGCACCTAAGACCGCTGCACCTAAAGCTCCGGCTCCGAAGGCTGCCGCACCTAAGACCGCTGCACCTAAGGCTCCGGCTCCAAAGGCTGCCGCACCTAAGACCGCCGCTGAAAAGGCGAACTCCGCCCCATCACTGGTGAATGGCAAACTGGCAAAGCCTTCCAAGCCCATCGCGGCTCCGAAGGCCGTTGCTGCTGTGATGGCTCCTCCGATCCCGAAGGCTGAAAAAGGAGATCGTCGGCCCAAGAAAGTTGCCAAGAATGAGGAGAACGAGTCGGACATCATAGTACCGAAGGAAACGCCCATGCCCATAGGGCCCACGGCTAGCCAACTCGCTCAGTTGGCTGCTGGCGACGGTGATGGACCTACCCCGAATATCGGCACCATCAAGAACTCCTCCGGTGTGGACATCACCGAGAAGATCAAGGAACTGGTTCGCCAATCTCAAGAGCAAGGCTACCTGACTCACAGCGACATCGGTGACGTTCTGGCCGACACGCCCATGTCCCCGGAGGAGATGGACGAGATCTACATCAAGCTCCGTAACCTCGAGATTGAGATCGTTGATCAAGCCGAGGTAGACCGTCCCAAGGCGGCCGAACAAGAAGAGGAAGAAGACAAGTCGCGGCTCGACATCTTAGACGATCCTGTCCGCATGTACCTCAAGCAGATGGGCCAGGTCCCGCTGCTGACTCGCGAGCAAGAGGTAGAGATCTCCAAGCGAATTGAGGAAAACGAGAACGAGGTCAAGCGAATCATCTATTCCTTCGGCTTCGCCGGCAAAGAGCACATCGCACTGGCCGAAAAGCTCACATCGGAGCCGCCCAAGGAGCGTTTTGACCGGGTCATCGTCGACAAGAAGATCGAGATCCGCGAGGAGCACTTAAAGACGCTCCGCAAGCTTACCAAAGATGTCCGCGGCATCGATCAGCAAGTCGACGAGTACTGGCGCGAACTGCAAGATCTGGAATCTAAGGTAAAGCGGGAGAAAATCATCGCCGAGTTCAAGAAGCTCGACGACAAGCTCCAGAAATCTTTCCCGAAGTTCTACTACAAGCAGAAGTAGTTCTGCAGCGCTCAACCCCACCATCAAACGAGTCTCATCGATTGGAATGTCGTGAAATGTCTTTGTCAACCATGCACGAGTATTGGGCCACGTACCTTCAGGATGCGGAAAATCAAAGCGTTGGAGGAATTCGTCCGCTTGTCGCTGGACGAATACACGGCCGCCTTCAGTCAGTTGAAGCACTTCGAGCGGAAGGCACTGCAGGCCAAGACCGAGATGGTCGAAGCCAACCTCCGCTTGGTGATCTCCATCGCCAAGAAGTACACGAACCGAGGTCTCTCGTTCCTCGATCTCATTCAAGAGGGCAACATGGGCCTCATGAAGGCGGTCGAGAAGTTCGAGTACCGACGGGGCTACAAGTTCTCGACCTACGCGACGTGGTGGATCCGCCAAGCCATCACCCGATCCATCGCGGATCAGGCGCGCACGATTCGCATCCCGGTGCACATGATCGAGACGATCAACAAGCTGATGCGCGTGCAGAAGCAGTTGATCCAAGACTTCGGCCGCGAACCTACCCCCGAGGAGATCGCCGACGAGATGCAAATGCCGGTCGAGCGGGTCCGGGCCGTTCTCAAGATGGCCCAGCAGCCCATCTCGCTGCAAAGCCCCGTGGGCGACTCGGACGACACCAACTTCGGTGATTTCATCGAAGACAAGGCCGCCGAGAACCCGTCCGACATGACCAGCTACAGCTTGCTGAAAGCGAAGCTGGCCGACGTGCTAGACTCCCTAACCGAACGCGAGCGCAAGGTGCTGGAGCTGCGGTTTGGCCTTTTGGACGGCTACAGCCGCACCCTCGAAGAGGTGGGCAAGCAATTCAAGGTGACCCGCGAGCGTATTCGTCAAATCGAGGCCAAGGCGCTCCGTAAGATGCGTCACCCGACGCGTCTACGGCAGCTCAATGGTTTCTTGGAAGGCGAAGAAGCCATCGTCTGAAGTATGAAATCAAAGCCCCGCCCCTCCGGCGGGGCTTTTGTTTAAATCGACTCATCCCCCCGTTGAAAATGTCCGCCGACCGAATCCCTGAGACCCGGTGCCCACTCCGGCCGTCCCTAATGACCGGTCTGCTCCTCTGTTTCCTTCTGGGTCTGCTACCAAGCACCGCCAGTGCCCCGGCCTACCCAGGCACCGCCCCAGTCGAGATCCGCCGGGAACCCCTCTTCGATGGGCCGGTGCTGCATTGGGAGGTTCAGGTACGCCGAGCCGATCTGGAAAAACTTCGGAAATCGGGTGGTCCCTGGAACCGAGAAAACGATTCGGATGCCTCGGCAACCGTGCGGGCCGGTGGGCAGGTCTGGACCAATGTTGCCATCCATCTAAAAGGGGCGGCCGGAAGCTTTCGTCCCGTGGACGATCTGCCTGCCCTAACCCTGAACTTCGGCAAGTTCCAAGACGGACAAACCTGTGGCGGGCATCGCAAACTCCATCTCAATAATTCGGTTCAGGACGCCTCGCGTCTCGATGAAATATTGGCCTCGGAGATGTTTCTCCAGTCAGGCCTGCCGACACCCAGAGCCACCAGGGCTCTCGTCTCCCTGAATGGTCGCTATCTGGGGATTTATGTGCTCAAGGGTGGCTGGGACAAGGCCTTCCTGAAGCAGCATTTCGAGTCGTCGAAGGGAAATTTTTATGACCCGGGATTCCTCAAGGACTTGGACATCAATCTTGAGCGGGACTCCGGCGAAGGGGCTCCTGATTGGTCGGACCTCATTGCCCTGCGTCAGTCCCTCGCTGTGCAGGATCCAGCCGAGCGCCTGCAACGGGTGTCACGGCATCTAGACATCGATCGCATTACCACGCTCGGGGCACTGCAAATCCTGCTGGACGATTGGGATGGCTACCTTCGGAACCGTAACAACTATCGGGTGTACCATGTGCCCTCTTCCGACCTCTTGGTACTCATGCCGCATGGAATGGACCAGCTCTGGAGAAGCCCCCGGGGATCGTTTACTCCGCCCTTGAGCAGCCTCCTCGGCCAACGGCTTTTTTCTATTCCGATCATGGCTGATCGACTGACTCATCGGATGCGGGAGCTGACCAACACCGTGTTTCGACCGCAGTTTGTAGATGGGGTGTTTAGTAACGCGCAATCCCGACTCCGGGAGAGACTGATCCTTGAAGGCCGCGAAGCCGAACTGCCGCCGGTGCAGCGCGCGGTCGACTCCACGCTGCAGCGGACCCGGCAACGGATGGCTGCCTTTGCGGGTCAGCGCTACCAACCACCCCAGCCGGGCGAGTTCGACAACGAGGGTCGCATGCACCTGACCGAATGGTCGTCCCCTTCCCCTGAGCAAGAAGGCCCTGTAACTCCGATCGCGGCCGACGAGGGCTCCTCGGTCTTTCGCATCACCGCCTCTGCCGCCGAAGGTCGGACGTCACTCCAAAAACGCATTCTGCTGGCTCCAGGCCTCTACCAATGGGAGGCCCGAGTGCGCACCCGATCGGTTTCTGGCTTTGGGGCCTGCCTGGACGTGGAATGGGGGCGCAGAGGGCAACGATTCGATGAGGGATCCACTCCGCTTCAAAGTGTGACGGGCACCGCTGACTGGACCCTCCTGAAACGTGATATTTTGATTCCGGCTCGCGGCGAAGGCGGACGCCGCAGGCCCGGCGGACCCATGGGAGACAACGGCTCATCGCCGCGGGAGATCCTCCTCCATGCCGAACTGCGCGCCGATTCGGGAACCGCAGAATTTGATGCCGATGCCTTCGTCCTGAGGAAGCGCTGAGCAATTCGGTGAGAAGTACTCGCGATCCTTATCGGTTTTCCTGAGCACAAAAAAGGCCACCCCAAACGGGGCAGTCCTTCATTGAAAAGTTGAGAGAAGAGGCCCGATCGATCAGTCCCCCTTGTGCACGGAGTGGCAGGCCTTGCAGTTGACGGCCGTCTTGAATCCATCCAGCGCACCGGGCTTTCCGTCGACCAAGGAATCTGCAGCGACCTTGAGAGCCGTGGTCTTCTCGGTCCAACTGGAAAGGTCGCCCTTTGGGGGGTGGTTGAGAGCTAGTTCCTTGGTCAGAAACGCTATCTTCTTGAAGTCGGCCTCATTGCCCTGCCCCTTGGAGATGCGGGCGCTCAGAGATGTCTTGCCCTTGAATCCCTCCTCCATGATTTGCTCGATCGATAGGGAGGCCTTGGATTTGGAGTGGGTGGTGCATCCGGCCGTGACGGCAATGAGCGTCGCTGCAACGGCAAGTAGATGGATGGAAAAGCGTTTCACGGTGTCTTGTTGTTTCGAGCCAATGAAATCCCAAGACCTGCCTGCAGTTCAAGGACGAGATGACTCCGAGGGCCCTCCGGAGATCGTGCCTTCGGAAACCCGAGTCACCACGCTGAAAACTTCGCCGGATTGGAGTCGGGTCTGAAGGCGTCTTCCGGGAACCTGACTCGTTGCCTCCCGGACCAAGGCTCCTGTCTCGGCATCGAGTGTGAGCGAATAGCCTCGATTTAAAACATTCTGAGGCGACAGCAACCGCAGGCGGGCCAGCAAACTCTCCAAAAGCTGCCGTCGACGCTGTAATTTCCGCCTCGGTACGAGCATCAATGCGGACCGAAGGCGCAGCAACGCCTGCTGACCCGCCCTCACCCGCATCCGAGGGCGCTGCGCGAGCATTCGCTGACGGTGTGACTCCAGGAGTCGCCCCAACGTCCGTACCGAACGGGCCGCAACGCGGCGCAGGGATTCTATCGTTTCATCCACCTGTTGGGATCGGGTCTCGAGCCGACGCCTCGGATGCACCCGGATCCAGCGTCGAAGTGAGCTCTCCAGAATATCCCCGGATCGGTTTAAGCGGCGTTGAGCCAGCACCGCCAATCGGCGACCGGCTGACCCCACAAATTCGCGGCTGTCCACCCAATCCTGGGTTAGAATTTCAGCGGCGGCGCTGGGCGTGGCGGCGCGGAAATCGGCGACGAAATCGGCGATGGTGAAATCAATCTCATGGCCCACCGCGGAAACCACCGGAACTTCTGAGGCGGCGATGGCACGGGCCACCACCTCTTCGTTGAAGCACCAGAGATCTTCCAGTGACCCACCACCCCGAGTAACAAGGATGACATCCAGCGAATGCCCCGACTGGGAAAAGCGGTTCAGACGTCCGATGGCCGCGGCGATTTCTTGCGCAGCTCCGGCCCCCTGCACGCGCACCGGATCCAGGATCACCTCGGGGCAAAACCGTCGTGAAAGCACATGCAGCACATCTTGAATGGCCGCACCGCTCGGTGAAGTCACCAGCCCGATCCGGGCGGGATATCGGCCAATGGGACGCTTTCGTGACGCATCAAAGAGTCCCTCTGCAGCCAGCTTTTCCTTTAACCGCTCGAAGGCGGCTTGCAGCGCCCCCACCCCCTGAACCTCCACCGTGTTGACCCGCAGTTGATAATTGCCGCGAGGCTCATAAACCGTGAGGTCACCCCCCAAAATAACCTGGGCCCCATCACGGAGGGCCGCTCGCCCCGCCCCTCCCTGCCCCCGGAACATCACGCAAGCCAACTGGGCTCCGGCATCCTTGATGACAAAGTACGCGTGGCCGGAACTTTGAAGCCGGAGGTTGGAGACCTCGCCCGCCACCCTCCGATCCGCGAATCCGCTCTCCAACTGTTTCTTCAGCTTCTGGGTCAGCTCGGACACCGACTCGGGCGTCTTCTGGACCGTTTCCTGGAACAGGTCACCAGCAAAGCTCCACTGGGTTTTTGAAACGCGGGACATAACGGGCGGTGATTCGGTGAGGAGCTCGAGATCAGTCCAGCAACTCCGAGATGCGGACGATCGATTGAGCGCGTCCGGTCGCCGGATCGATGTCCACCAGAGCCCCTTGGAGACGCACTTGTCCGTTGGCCACGTCGAAACGTTGGGGCAAACCCGTCAAGAACCGCTTCAGGACCGGCTCCACCTGACGTCCCAGAACCGAATCATGTGGACCCGTGAACCCGGCGTCCGTCAGGTAGGCCGTGCCTCCCGGAAAGACCTGCTCGTCGGCGGTCTGCACGTGGGTATGGGTTCCGATTACCGCCGAAACCGAGCCATCGAGCATGCGACCCATGGCGATCTTCTCCGAGGTCGCCTCTCCATGGAAATCGACCAGAATGACTTTAGTGGCAGTCCGCAACCGAGCCACCTCGGACTGGGCGAGCAGGAAGGGGTTTTCCATGGGCGGCATAAAGGTCCGCGCCTGGAGGTTCAACACGGCCACCGGCGGCAAACCGGGTTTGTTCCAGACAATCGATCCATTGCCCGGCACGCCCGGAGGATAATTGGCCGGCCTCAAAACCCGGGACTCGGTCGTGAGGAACGAAGCCGTCTCCTTCTGGTCCCAGACATGATCGCCGGTCGTGATAATATCCACGCCGTAGCTGAACAATTCCCCGGCGATGCCCGCGGTAATACCGTTGCCCCCAGCGCTGTTCTCGCCATTGGCGACGACAAAATCGATTCCCTCCCGGTGCACCAAGTCTTCTAGGAGCATTCGGACTGCGCGCCGACCGGGTTCGCCCACGATGTCCCCTAAAAACAAGAGCTTCACTGCGGTTGACCCTGTCGGATTCGGCGTCGCCTAGGAAGCAAACTGTGCTGCCGGCCGGGTCGGAGAAATCCTGCAGGGAGCGGGGCTTGGATTTTGACTAGATCCCCGCGCCGAATTACCGGATCTTCCGATCGCTGCATGTCACTATTCCGCTACGTATTCTGGAAAAGCTATCGGGAAGCGGGTCACCTGGCCGAACAGGCCCAGAAGATCCTGGATCATCAGCGGGATCTCCTGACACCGGCCCGCGTCACCGAGTTGGAGTCATCCATCCGCCATCTGGAAAGCATTCGGAACAAAGGGACCCGTGAGGAGATCGCCGCGGCGATGACCCGTTTGGAGGCCACCGCACAAACCTCTCTGATGGCCTACCCGCACGCCTCCATGCGCGAGAATGTCGAAGGCCTTCTCACCATGGGGATCGTGCTGTTCGCCTTCCGCCAATTCTTTTTCCAGCCCATGGCCATCCCCACGGGATCGGCTCAACCGACCTTCAGCGGCATTACCTGCGAAGATCTCCGCCACACTGGCCAGTCAGTCCCAAAACTGGCTGTCCAAGTCGTAGAATGGGCTCTCTTTGGTCAGCACTACTACGAGGTGATCGCCGAGCAGGATGGCGAACTGGGAGGAGTCAGCCCTTCGTCGGGTTCCGGCGGAATCACCGGCCTCCTGCGCAAGTCCTTCGATGTCGAGGTCGGACGGGTCACCTACACCGTGAAGACCTCCATGAGCGAGGGGCCCAACGACTTCATGCGCCACATGGGCCTGGCCAATGACCAAGGCAGCCTACCCCAGCGCTTCTTCAAGCAAGGGGACCCGATCATCCGCTGCCGGGTCAAATCCGGTGACCGCCTCATGGTCGACCGGATCACCTACAATTTCCTGAACCCGCGTCGCGGAGACACCGTGGTGTTCAAGTCGATGCAGCATCCGGGAATGACGCACAACACCCACTACATCAAGCGCCTGGTGGCTCTCAATGGCGAGACGGTCCGCATCGGAGACGACCGGCACGTGGTGATCAACGACCAGCGCCTAGATGCCAAGACCCCCGGCTTCGCGGACGTTTACAGCTTCGATCCGACAAAACACCCGGTCTCCAGCAGCTACTCCGGTCACGTGAATGGAATTGGCTTCGCCGAAGGCAGTTGGTTCTCGACCCACGAGGCGGAGTACGAACTTTTGCACAGTCGCGACGCCTCGGCTGCGCAGCAGCTCACTACTATTAGTGAAGAGAAATTAAAGATTTGGCGCAGTTTCACCAACGCTA
>JAPLUF010000364.1 GCA_026397755.1 Verrucomicrobiota bacterium | reverse complement strand
GTCAGCCATTCATGTCGCCCGAGCAACGCATGGCCCTTCAGGACAACATCGCGTCAGTGATGCAGGAAGTCTATTCGATGGCCCAGAATGGCGATGTACGAGCCAAGGCAGCCGTGGCGCAATACGAGCGAATGCAGACGGCGCGTTAATCCCGCCCGAAAGTGATCGATCCAGTTCTGTCGAATTCGAGTCCCTTCTGCGGCTCGAACTACGGATTGTCTGGCTTGCCGTTGGTCAGAACTCCAAGCAATTGAATTAAGGGAGCCTTGAGCAGGGGGCGGTCGCGAGGGCAAGTCTGAGCACCCCTGAGCACCGCTGAGAGGGCACTGACAGGGGGAATCAATCTTCGAAGGGTTCTTCGGGTGGGTCCTGTGGACGCGTAGGCTGGGCCGGCAATGTTCCCAGGCTCTCAGACTCCTCCAGCACCGGTTCCTCGGGCGCTTCGACCACCGGGGCCTCTGGAGGCGCTAGCTCCACCTCGATCTCGCCGAAGTCTTCGCTTTGGATGACTTGCAGGTGGCGTAGTCGAGTGAGTTCCAGCATGGCCAAGAAAGTGACCACCACTTCGCCCCGGCTGCGCGCCTCGGCAAAGAGTTCGCTGAACCGAAAACGACCCTTCTCTTGGATCAGGATCCGAAGTGCAGCCATCTTCTCCGAGACAGTGTACGGATCGGCCTGGATCTCGCGGACATCGTCGCGTTCACCAAAGCGCTTCAGGATGACACTGACCGCCTGAATTAGCTCGAAAATCGAAACAGGCTCCCGCCGCTTGGGCTCGATCTCGGGAAGAATCACCTGTGCCGATCGATGTTCATAGACCTGATCCATTCGGATTTCCAGCGACTGAAGCTCGCCGGCGGCATCCTTGAACTTCTTGTATTCGACCAGCCGACGAATGAGTTCAAAGCGCGGATCCTCTTCATCCTCTTCACCGATCTGGGCCTCGGGTTTTTGGTCGGCGGGGAGAAGTTCCCGGCTTTTGATGTAGATCAGGGTGGCCGCCATCACCAGGAACTCGCCAGCGATCTCGAGGTCTAGTTCCCGCATCTGGTCGATGTAGGCAACGAACTCCGAGGCGATTCGAGTGAGGTTGACCTGGTAAATGTCGACCTCCTGCTTCTTGACCAAGTGCAGCAACAAATCCAGAGGTCCTTCGAACACGTCGAATTGAACCCGGTATTCGTTCATCAGCCCGAGCGGCATCTGTTTCCAGCGAGAGAGATCCACGGTTGAATCCGGGGGATCTAGGGGCAGAAAAGGATCCGATTCAGGGACGGTCATCGGGGCAGGAATCAGGTCGGGGTTCATGGCCTGGGTGTCACGGTCTTCAGCGAACCACCAATGACACGTGGCGGTGTCCGGCTTTTTCGCTCATCCAAGCACGCAGCAGGTCCACGATCCAAGCCGACCACTTTCGGCACTCTGGGCACCAGTGTTTGCGTCCGGTGATCATTTTGACGCAGCCGCGCAGACCGGAGAATTCTACGGTCTGAGGGCTGGATTCGAGGGCTGCGGTCAACTGTGAGAGCAAGGCTTTTTGAAAGGCCAATTCGCCGAGTTCGCCTGACTCGACCGCGATGGCCTGCAGATCTCCGCGCCAGATCACTTGAGGCGGAGCCGCCGCACCCTCGGGTGCAGCAACCGGGGGGGCAATGGTCGTTACCTCTGCCGTCATTCCCAGTCCCTGGAAAACCTTGGACAAGGCCGTGGTGAATTCGGCCACCGTGACATGGCTCTGTCCGAGTTCGTCCTTGAAATAGTGGAGCACTCCGGCCGCCGCCTGCTTCATCCATTCGGGATCCACCTGATTGGCGGCACTCCCGGCCAGTTCGAAGGTAAGGTGTTCCACGGAGCAGGGGATGTAGTGCCCCCCCTCTTGAGCGACCAAGAGAAAATCATCGCGGAGGGCGATCATGACGGGCGCTTCCCTTTGGCTGCTGCCTCGGCCTCGGCGATGAATTCCAATTGCCGCTTGTCCGCGATCGGCAGGGAGCCCAAGCGCTCGACCTCGCTGACAAAATCTGTGGCCTCCTCGAAGTTTCGGTAGATGCTAGCGAAGCGAACATAGGCCACCGGGTCGAGATTTCGTAGTTCCCTCATCACCCGCTCGCCGATGGCACGGGAGGTTGTTTCACGATCGAAGCCCTCCACCAAGCCGTCTTGGATGCGTTCGACGGCACCGGCGATGTCGTCTTCGGAGACCGGGCGTTTCTGGCAGGCCCTCTGAAGGCTGGCGGTCAGCTTTTCTTTGGAAAACACCTCACGCCGGCCATCTCGTTTAACGACCATTAAGGGGTCGTGTTCAATTTGCTCGTAGGTGGTGAAACGGTTCTCGCAGGCCAAGCATTCGCGTCGACGCCGTATGGTGGCCCCTTCCTTGGAGGATCTGGAGTCGATGACCTTGTCATCCTGACCGCCGCATTTGGGACAGCGCATATTTGGAGGTAACGATCTATCGGCAGTGGCCTAGGACGAGGTAAGCCACTATCGGTAGTGTCGTCAAACCGTTTGCAGGGAAACTTGCTCACAATGGCGATTGGGTTGGTCCGGCGTTTTACCTCGCGAGTTCAGCGGATTGAACCGGAAGCCTGACAACGGCTGTGGATTGGGTAGACTATTTCCATGAGCAAGGCCTTGGTGGAGGTTCGAGGGGTTTCCAAATCGTTCCGGTCGGGTGATCACAAGGTCCGGGTCTTGGATGAGGTCCACCTCAGCGTGGCTGCCCAGGAGAGCGTGGCCATTGTCGGTCCCAGTGGATCGGGCAAGAGCACCCTCCTCAATTTGTTGGGAACGTTGGATCAACCGGACCAGGGAACCATCGTCATCGACGGCAAGAACTTGGCCATGATGGCCGGAGATGAACTGGCGAAGTTCCGTAACCTCAACATCGGCTTCGTCTTTCAGTCCCACCACTTGCTTCCGCATTTGACGGTGCTGGAGAATATTCTGGTTCCGGTGCTGGCCCAGGCGTCTGAGGTGGGTGAGGAGATTCTGCTCCGGGCCACGCAATTGCTCCAAAGAGTGGGGTTGGCAGACCGCGAAAAACACCTGCCGGGTCGCCTCTCCGGCGGGGAGCGTCAGCGGGTGGCGGTGGTGCGCGCGTTGATTAACCAGCCTCGCTTGATATTGGCCGATGAGCCCACCGGGGCCCTCGATCGCGTTTCAGCGGCAGAGGTCGGTCGATTGCTGCTCGAGCTTAATCGCGAACACGGAATTACCCTCGTTGTGGCCACCCATTCCGAAGAACTTGCGGCGCGAATGGATCGGATAATTTCGATGGAAAACGGCACTCTAGTTTGAGGACGGTGGAGAAATGGGCCCCGCTTCGCTGAGGTCCCCCGCGAGGCTGGAAGGATTGAGGTTTCGCCAAGCACCGGCCGATCCCTCATGATCACACCATGATTGAGCGACGGGACTGGAAACCCGAGGAAATCCTCCGACTGACCCTTCGGGTACTCATCGGCTTCGTTTTGTCTGGCCTCCTTCAGTCGCTGGTGATGCACCCGAATACCGCCGGCGCAACGCTGATGGCACCCTGGAAGGCTTTGGTTCTCGGTCAGCTGTGTTTCCATGCCATCGTGGTGGCAGCGATGGTGAGTTTCATGAGGAATCAAGGCCGCACCTGGAGCGAAGGCTTTGGATTGCAGGTGGGCGGGAGTGCTCGCGCGGTGGGGATGGGTGTTCTGGCGGGGTTAGCCTTCCTCCCGGCGGCCTACGGACTGCAATGGGCCATCGGTTCCTGGCTCCAGACGATGGGGGTCGAATTGCCCGCGCAGACGGCCATCGGGATTCTCACCGAAGCCGATACCTGGGGGCGTGCTGCGATTTTCCTGACAGCCGCACTGGGTGCTCCCTGGGTGGAAGAGATGCTCTTTCGAGGCGTGGCCTTTCCGTTCCTCCAAGACCTCGGATGGCCCCGTGTGGCGTTGTGGGGCACAGCGCTCGCCTTCGGCTTGATTCATGCCAACCGGAGTGTTTTGGTGCCGCTGACGGTCTTCGGATGCCTCCTGAGCCTGCTGTACCAGCACTCCGGAAATCTTCTGACCCCCATCGCCGCGCATGTGACTTTCAATACCGCGCCCTTTGTCTTGCTGGCGCTGGACATCCGACTGGACCACTAAAATAAGCACCCTGCGCCCGGACCCATACTCGCAGGGGCCAGTGACCGGGCTGTCGCCGAGTTGGCAGGGCTTCAGGTCGCCGAAATTCAGTTCCTGAAGGAGGTCGCCGAGGAATTGGACACTGCCCTCGAGGCCGGATGCCAGACGGCCTGGGTTGTGCGCCCGGGCAACAAACCAGACAGACCGACTGGCATCCTGCTCTTCGGAGTTTTGCGGAGATCCAGCTCAGCTGAGCTTCCAGTTTCCGCGCATTGGCTGATCGAGGTAGGCGTTGGCCGCCTTGTCGCCGATGAATGTCTCCTTCTTGGAGTCATACCGCAGTGGTCGGCCCGTTTGCAGGGCGATTTTGGCGAGGTTTACCAGCGTGCAGGAGCGGTGGCCATTGATCTCGTTTAGGGCGAACTTGGAGCGGGTCTTCACGGCATGGACGAAGTCGGTGACCATGGGTTCCGGATCTTTCAGTCCCTTGAGGGTTTGCTCGAAGTTCGGGATATCGGCCTTCATGCCTTTGAAGATTTTGCCCTTGGAACCGGCAATAAACGCGGCCTGTTTGTCTTGGTTTTCACCGTCCAAGATAATCTCGGTACCGTCTTTGTATTTCATCCGGATGGTGCGGAAGGTGCCTACCGCATCCGTATCTTGCACCGGGGCGTCGGACTCGATTTCCACCGGGCTTTCGTTGTCCTTACCAAGGATATACTGCACGGGGTCGAGGTAATGCTGGCCCATGTCTCCCAGGCCTCCTCCATCGTAGTCCCAATAGCCGCGGAAGGTGCCGTGGACGCGGTGCGCATGGTAAGGCTTGTACGGGGCGGGCCCGAGCCAGAAGTCGTAATCGAGTTCGGACGGGACGGGTTGGGGCTTCAGGTCGGTGCGGCCAATCCAATAAAACTTCCAATCAAAGCCGGTCGAGGCGTTGAGTGTGACCTTGAGCGGACCGTCGCCCAGCATTCCGTGCATCACCGCTTTGCGTATGTCTTTTACCGGCACGCCCATGCCGTAGAAGCTGTCCTGGAAGCGGAACCACGTGTTGAGGCGGAAGATACGTTTGTGCTTCTTGACCGCGGCGACGACCGCGCGTCCCTCGGCGATGGTCCGCGACATGGGCTTCTCGCACCAAATGTCCTTACCCGCCTTGGCTGCGGCGATGGAGATGATGGCATGCCAGTGCGGAGGGGTGGGCACATGGACGATGTCGATGTCCTTGCGGGCGAGGACTTCGCGGAAGTCTTTGTAACCTTTGCAATCGGGGCCGCCGGCCTTCACCGCCTGGGCCAGATGGTTGGAGTCTACGTCGCAGACGGCCAGCAATTTGCAGGTGGTGTTGATGGAGTTGACATGTCCCATGCCCATGCCGCCGGTACCGATGACGGCGCGGGTCAGTATTTCGCTCGGAGGCGTGTGGCCAGCGCCGCCGAGAATATGTCTCGGGACAATGGCCACGGTGGCCATCGCGGCGATGGAGTTGCGGAGGAAGCTCCGGCGTGTCAGAGGGTTGTGGGTGTTCATGATCGGGTGTGCGATGCGGGAAGTGGAGTGGTGGTATTCAAAACGAAATCGGGCGATTGGGTCACGCGAGGATTTCCCGGATCACTTCGCCTTTGACGTCGGTGAGTCGGATGTCGCGTCCGCCGAAGCGATAGGTCAGGCGATCATGGTGGATTCCTAATTGATGCAGAACGGTGGCGTGCAGGTCATGCATCTCTAGGCGGTTCACTACCGACTTGTAACCCCAGTCGTCGGTCTGTCCGTAGGTCATGCCCCCGCGCACGCCGCCACCGGCTAGCCATACCGAGAAGCCGTGTTCATTGTGGTCGCGGCCATCGTTGCCTTGGGCAAAGGGGGTACGGCCGAATTCACCGGCCCAGACGACCAGTGTTTCGTCGAGCAATCCGCGCTGTTTCAAGTCTATGAGCAATCCGGCGATGGGTTGGTCGACGGCGCGCGCGTTGTCGCCGTGGTTCTTCACGAGACCGCCATGGGCATCCCAGCGGCTGTAGCCATCGACCATCGGGATGGTGAGTTCGACGAAGCGCACGCCTCGTTCGACCATGCGCCGGGCCAAGATGCATTCCCGCGCGTAAGTGCGGGTGTGTTCGTAGGGAGCGTCGAGGCCGTACAGCGCCCGGGTTGCCGCCGTCTCGTTGGAGATGTCCATCAACTCAGGGATGGTCACCTGCATGCGGGCGGCTAATTCATAATTGTGGATCGCCGATTCCAGCGCATCGACTCCTCCGGATTGTTCGAGTGCGTGCTCATTGAGCCGACGAACAAGTCGCTGTTTGGTTTGCTGTAATTGGGCCTGCTTTTCAGAGGGCACGACGTTGGCCAATGGAGTCCCTTGGGCATGAATTAGGGAACCCTGATGGGTGGCCGGCAGGAAGCCGCTGCCGAAATTGTCGAGCCCTCCGGATGGAATCTGACCGCCGTTGAGCACCACATAGCCTGGCAGGTTGTCATTGAGCGAGCCCAACCCGTAGTTCACCCAGGCTCCCATGCTCGGGCGTCCCTGAAGGCCGATCCCGCTATGGAGGAAGTAGTTGGCGCTGGTGTGTTCCGGGAAGTTGGAGGTCATCGATCGCAGCACGCACAGGTCGTCGGCCTGACGGGCGATGTGCGGGAAGAGGTCACTAATCCAGAGGCCGCTCTGGCCGTGTTGGCGGAACTGCCAGGGCGATTTGAGAATGGTTCCGATGCTGTCGAACTGAGTCTTCTCGATCCGTCCCATGGCCTTGTGGGCGTCTTGGCCATGGTACTTCGCCAGCAACGGCTTGTGATCGAAGCTGTCCACCTGAGACACGGCCCCTTCCATGAACAAGAAAAGAACACTGCGGGCCTTGGCTGGAAAATGGGGTGTGGCAAGCGGGCCCGATTCAGTGCCACGGACTGCGGCGGCCAACTGGGAGTGGCTGGACTGGGAAAGCAGGGACCCCAAGGCCAGGGTCCCGAATCCGTTGGATGCGCGACGCAAGAGTTCCCGACGGGTCAGTCGCAGCCCGGGAGTTCCTGAGGAGGGATGGGGAGGCATCATGTTCAAGGCAGGTAAATGAACTCGTTGGCGTTGAGCAGGGCGTGGCAGAGGTCGGTCCAGATGTCTGCACCCGACGGGCTCGACGCGTGGAGTGCCTTCAATTCAACGAGCGTAGCCTGACAGGACTCCAGTTCGGTCGGTGTCGGAAGGCGATTGTAGGCGCGGGTAAACAACGCTCGGATTCGCGTGGGCGCGTCGGCTTGTGGGTACTCTTCGAGGAGTCGTCGGGCCCAGGCTTCCGCCTGTTGGTGGAAGTACGGATCATTCATTACCGCCAAGGATTGTGCCGGCACATTGGTCACGTTGCGTCGGCCCACGGTGCTGAACGGGGTGGGGAAGTCGAAGGCCTGGAGGGTGGTCGGCAGGAAGTTGCGTCGAAGCGCCGTGTACAAGCTTCGACGTCCGTTGCCATCGAGCGGGCCGCTCTGGTCGGGACGGCCGCGTCCGATCACGAACTCAGTCAGGTGGACCGGCACGGGTGGGCCTCCCAGAGTCGGATTGAATCGGCCCGAGACCACCAGTAGCGCATCGTGGATCGCCTCGGCCTCCAGGCGTCGGACCGGCATTCGATGCCACCACTGGTTGGCTGGATCCAGTTCAGGCGCTCGGGTGTCGGTGGTTTGGCTCGCCATGCCATAGGTTTGGGTGAGGAGCAGTCGGCGGATGAGTTGCTTGGTGGACCAATGATCAACATGGACGAATTGCCAAGCCAGATGATCGAGCAACTGGGGATGGGTCGGTCGTTCTCCCAGGGCACCAAAGTTGTCCACGGTGGGCACGAGTCCTCGCCCGAAGAGGTGATACCAGACCCGGTTGACCCAGACGCGGGCCACCAACGGGTTGGAAGGGTTGGCCAACTGACGAGCCAACTCTAGGCGACCGCTGGAATCGGTGGGCTGGATGGGTTTGGCTCCCTGGAAGACGACTGGGAGGCTGCGAGGGGCCAAGATGCCTGGCTTGAGTGGCTTTCCGCGGACGAGGACATGTTCATCAACGCCGGTGCCGTCCATCCAGGCCACGGCGGTCCGCGATTGCCAGGTGACTTGCCGCGCCAGTTCGTCCTGCCCCTGCATCAGTTGCCGAGCGAGTTTTCGATACTCGACGTCGGTCGCCAGGTCCGAAAGCTCCGGGTGCTGAATCCACCATTCGGCCCACCGAAGGGTAGCTGGTGCCGGGGTGTTCGTGCTCCGGCCTTCGAGCCAATCGCAGGCTTCCATCCCACGTTTCTGCAGTGCTTCAGCCAGGGCTTGGGTCGAGGTCTCCCGATGGGCTCCCGGAAATAGAAGGGTGGGTTTCCAGGTTGGGACCGAATCGGACTCCACAACCTGAAGGATCTCGAGTTCCCGGGACCCATCGGGCCCGAATTCAATGTGGGCCCGGTGGCCGGAGTAGGCGCCAAGTGCGTGGGTCACCCATCGGGGCTCCAAGGAATCTCCGGTGTCGAAGGTTTGGTTCAGCGCCCCGTGGAGAGGACCTTCGACCATCAGGTGCGAATCGACCGAAGCAAAGACCCGGACCTTGCCGCGGATCAGGTAGTGCAGTCGGCCGGATTTCAGGGTGACGGTGGGGGTCCGAAGCATTTGACCGGCCCGGGCCGTGGATCCGATGCGCCCGGAGTCGTTCTCGTTGCCCGGGGCGTTGGAGAGTCGATTCCAGAAGGCGTCTCGGCGGGCTGCCCCGAAGTTAAGGATTCGAGCGATGGGCTGTGATTCACTGGATCCGGGTACCAAAATTCCAGGGGCCAAGGGGCCTGATCCGAAGGCCTCACCATCGGCTTTCCAAGGTTGGACGCCGGGCCGCGTGTAGTCGGCGATAATTCGCATCCCCAGGGGTTCAGTCAGCTCGGCCTCGCTCCCGTTACCGCGGGCCTCGGCCTGGACCAGCGGGTGCAGCAGGTGCTGCTGGTTGGTGGTGGCCGACTGCAGTTCGGTGATCCAGGCCCGTGTCGCTGGGAGGAGTGTTTCATTTTTCTGGAGGGCGGCCATCAGGGTGCGCGTCAGACGCTGGGCTGCGGGTCGCAGCACGACTCCAGCGCGGCGAGCCAAAGGCGGTAGTTGCCGGGTGCGGAGTTCCTGGAGTTGCCGGGCCATCCGCTGATTGTTTTCCATGGCCTCGAAACGCACCTGGCGGTAGTTCGAACCCAAGATAAACCCAGACAGCGCGTAGTAGTCTTGGCTGCGGATGGGGTCGAACTTGTGGTCATGGCAGCGGGCACAGGCCACCGTCAGGCCAAGGAATGATTTGGTGAAGACATCGATCTTGTTGTCGATGCGGTCGCATTCGTCCTGACGGATATCCACCGGCGAATGCACTTCCTCACCCAGGAAGGCCCAGCCGGTGCCCAAGACGGATTCATTGTGTTCGGTTCCCGGACGCAGTCGGGTCGGGGTGAGCAAATCCCCGGCGAGATGTTCTTGTAGGAATCGGTCATAGGGCACGTCTTGGTTGAAGGCGCGGACGAGGTAATCGCGGTACTGCCAGGCGTTGGCGATGGTGTAGTCGGACTCATGGCCGCGGGACTCCGCGTAGCGCATCAAGTCCATCCAGTGGCGCGCCCAACGTTCGCCGAAGTGGGGGGAGGCAAGCAGTTGATCGACGGCGTGTTCGCGTTCGGTCGGACTGGCCTGACGATCCAAGGCTTGCTGATCTTCGGGCCGGGGCGGGAGCCCGGTCACTGCGAAGCTGGCCCGTCGCAGCCAGACCGCATCGCTGACGGGTTCCGCCGGCCGCAGCCAGCGCTCTTCGAGGGGCTTCAGGATGAAATGATCGACGGGGTCCTTGGCCCAATGAGTTTGGCGAACCACAGGGATATCCTGCCGTTTGGGGGGTTCCCAGAGCCAGGCTTGTGCCTTGCGGCGGGCTTCCAGATCGAAGGGAACTTTCGTCGGAGCGTCCGCCGCCTCGCTGGCGGGCCATGGGGCACCGGCCGCCACCCAGCGCTCGAGATCCTGCCGGACTTGTCGGGAGAGTTGGGGTCGTTTGGGGGGCATCGCCGACTCAGCATCGGCATGGTTCACGGCCCGGATGATCAGGCTCGCTTCGGGTTTACCGGGAACAATGGACGGGCCGGTATCCCCTCCCGCGATGAGGCCCGCGCGCGAGTCCATGCGGAGACCGCCCTGGAGTTTCTTAGCCGAGGCGCTGTGGCACTCGTGGCAATGCTCCACCAGTACCGGCCGGATCCGCTGCTCGAAAAATTCAAGACCGACCGCAGGATTGGTCGAAGGGCTTTGGCCCTGGACCACGCTTCCGATGAGGATCGTGAGGGCGATGAGTGTGAGCAGTTTCATCCGGGAGAATGGTCTTGGAGGCTAGGGATGCAGCGGTGCGGTGGGGAGGTCTTTCTCAGGGCTAAACTGTGTTTGGGTCTCGGTTATTTTTACCTTGGGCCCGGAGGCTCGACGTTGGAGGGTCTTACTCACTTCCCATGAATACCCATCGTGCCCTCCATCGCTCCTGCGCCACCTGGATCCTCGTCCTTGCAGCCGCATTCACCGGACGAGCCGAAGACAAGGCGGCCTCGTCGATCCACCACTCATACCTCGTGATGGGCGGCAAGACGGCCATTATCGGCGAGGACGGTGCGGCTCGCTGGGAGTACCGAGGTGGGACTCGTGACGGATTCGTGTTGCCCAATGGAAATGCAGTATTGGCCTGGTCGGATCGGGTAGAAGAGGTGACTCCAGCCAAGCAGGTGGTCTTCTCGTACACCCGCAATCCGGACAATTCCGAGATCGGCACCGTGCAGCGCTTGTACAACGGCAACACGCTGGTCACCGAGCTGGGGAAGCGGCCCCGGTTGCTCGAAGTCGACGGCCACGGGGCGATCGTTCATGAGACGCCGCTCAAGCCCGAGACTGAAAACGCCCACATGCAAACCCGCATGGCCCGACAACTGAAGAACGGTAATTACCTCGTACCCCACCTGCTGGCCTTCGCCATCAAGGAGTACACGCCGGACGGAAAGGTCGTTGCCACGCTGCGGACCGACTTGGCCGAGCTGGGAGGCCGCCCGGCCGAGAACTGGCCGTTCACCGCCATCCGGTTGGACAACGGCAACACGCTAGTGTCGCTCACGCATGGCAACAAGGTGGCCGAATTCACTCCATCGGGTGCGATCGCTTGGAAGGTCACCAACGACGATGTCGGCGGTATTTTCAAAGACCCCTGCGGATCCCAGCGCCTGGCCAACGGGAACACCGTGGTTGGCAGTCATGCGGCCAATCAGGGCGTTTCCATGGTGGAGTTGAACCACGACCGCAAGATTGTTTGGACCAGCGATCATCCGCTGGCCGCTGGGGTGCATCACTTTCAGATACTCACGACGAATGGCCGGCAGGAACCGGGTGCGCCCATGAAGTGAGGGGTACGAGGCACGTCTGTTTCGGAGGCTTCCCGGAGCATGAGTTCTACTGGAGAACTGGATCGATTGTCTCCAGTTGAGCCATCGTCACACTCTGGTGTGCTGGATGGTAGAGCAGGGAAGAGAGATTCCGGCTGAGGTTGCTATCTTGGCCCGCTGGGGCCGGAAGTTCGAGTGATCCGAACTTCTGGGCGATAGTTAATTCGAACTAGCAAGTCGCCTCGGCCGCCGCGCGTCTTGGGCAAGCCTTCGCCGGGAATCCGAACCTCCTCGCCTCGCCCAACCCCGGCCGTGATCGTCACACGCAGGGAACCATTTAGGCCGCGGATATTTTCGGACCCACCCTTGGTTGCCCGATCGTTGGTGATTCGTAGGTCGCATCGGAGGTCGGAGCCCCGCACCTTGAATCGGGGATCCGGACGGGGTTTGACCCGGACCGTCACCACGCCTCCGCGGAAATAGCCTTCTCGGGCAATACGAAATCGGGCACCCGGTGCAGTTCCGGGCGAAACCTCCAAAGAATAAGTCTCAGCCCCATCCGGATTGGCGGGGTCTTGCACCCGGATCTCTAATCGGGTGCCGCGCAAAAACTCGTCGAGCTGCAGGTGGACGTCTTGAGCGAGGTTTTTCTGAATTCGGGTGGACCGAACCGGCTGTTTGTGGATCTCGGCCGCGGTGAGTTCCTGATCGTAGGCGTTTCGTTGATCGGGATCACTGAGGACCTCATGCGCTGCGTTGATCGCCTGGGTCCGCTCCAGAGAATCTACTGAACCACCGTTGAGGTCTGGGTGGTGTTGTTTGGCCAGCAGTCGGTAAGCGTTCCGGATATGCTCGGCGGTGCAGCGGCGGTGGAGACCTAGTGCCGCGTAGTGGTTTGGAAGAGGGGTCTGCAATGTCGGTGTCGTGGCAGGAGGCCCGTCCGTCGACAAGCGTGCGGACGGGGCCCAATGGACGAAACCCTACTTCTTCTTACCGGTATTCGCAGCCTTGGCGGCGACTTGGGATTTCTTCTTCTGGTCAGCGGAGGTGGCCTTGGCCTGTTTCTGGCCGGTCTTCTTACTGTTGTCCTTAGGTGAGCGGTCGCCCATGTGATTGATGGAGTCGGAGGTTAGCTATATCTGCGGGATGGAAGTTTCCCCGCTCGATTCCGCAGCTTACGCACTCGGTGGCTCCGTGTCACGCAGCACTCTACTTGGTTGCTAAACTCTCCGGCACACGCACGCAGGGACCAAACTTCGCAGAGCGTTCGACGACTGGGACGATCCATCCTCGATCTCGGCTGATACCGTTCGTGGCACTGAGAGGGGAGCGTCAGGCCCACTGACGCCCCCGCTCAGTTTCTGGCTGTCTGTCGGACCGGAGTCAGGGGCACCGGGAAGAAAATGACCTTCAAGCTTCCCGTGGCAGGATCGAAGACTCGGACGATGCCTTCGAACCCAGCGGAGTAGAGCCGCTGACCGTCGGGGGAGAACTTGAGGGCAAAAACCGCTCCTGCATGTCCCGACAGTGTGCTGCGCCTCTTGCCAGTGGCCGTCTCGTAGATCCGCACTTCGTTGCCGGTGTTGCCGGCGGCCAAGAGAGTACCATCGGGACTGAAGGCCACGGATTGCACCGGGCTGGGTTGGCGCTCGAACTCGCGCACCAAGTTTACATCGTTGTTTCCGGAAGTCCGGTCCTGGTTCTCCTTGGCTTTGTAAATGCGGAGGCCGCCCTGGGCTCCACCATAGGCAGCCCAATCTTCGCGGGGATGCCGCACCATGCAGTCGATGGGCTCGAGGAGTTTATTTACGTCGTCGATGAACTGCCCGCTCGAGGCGTCGATGAGCTTCATGGCCCGATCCCGACTGGCACTCAGGAGTCGGGTGCCGTCGGCGACCCAGGTGGTGCGGAATACCCAGTCGCCGTGGTTTTCGAACTTCATGAGTTCTTTGCCGTCGGAGATGCGCGTCACCCGGACGCTCTTGTCAGCACCACCGGTGGCCACTCGGGTGGCGTCGGGTGACCAGGAAATGCCGAAGAGAGAGTCGGGGGTCCTTCGAAAACCTTGGATTTGACGTGCCTCGGGAACATTCCATATCTGGATTTCACCGAATCGGGCCGGGGCACCGCCGCTGACGGCCAGCGATTTGCCGTCCGGCGAAAAGGCCACCGACTCGATGCGCGGGGATTCGCCCACGAGGCGGCTCGCAAGCTCCCAAGAGGCTGTGTCGATGAGCAAGACCTCATGGTAACCGGCCACCGCCAATCGAGCGCCATCCGGGGACACGTCCAGGGTGCTAATTACTGGGGGTTGGGTGTAGGTGGGGGGTTCCTTCAGACGTGTCGAATAGGCGTCAACCGGGGTGTCGTCTTTTGCTCCTTCTTGAATCCAGCGGGTGATGAGGGCTACCTCCTGCGCAGACAGTGCGTCTCCCTCCTTAGGCATTTCCGGTTCCCTGCCTGCTATCGATGTGATGAGTAGTGATTTAGCGGGATCACCGACTACGAGGTTCGCCCCGTGCTTCCCGTGCTTCATCAGGCCCGCAAACGTGGAGGTGTCCACCTCGCCCTTGAGTTTGTTGGGGTTGTGGCATCCGTTGCAGGATCGTTTGAAGATCGGCGTCATATCGCGCCACCACGAGACCGGTATTTCTGCGGCGACAACGAAAGAATTGGAGGCCAAGAGTCCCAGGATCAGAGAACTGCGCAGGACGGAAGGACCCAAGGTGGAAAGCAAGAAGGAGTTCATGGCTGGGCTTTTTCGGTGGCAGGTCTGTCGGCGGTCTTGGCAGTCGGCTTAGGCGCCTCGGATTCCTGTGCGGTGAGGGTGAGGAGGATGGGTTGGGTTTTCTGACGCCAGATGCGATCTTGATGGGTGGCGCTGGCCACGACCTGGAACGAGTGTTCCTTGCCTATCTCCGCTTGCTGCGAAACTTTCAATTGAATGGTGGCCTCAGTCTTGTTGGTGAGAATAGACGGCACTTGAGCCTGCACGCCCTTGGGTAAATTTTCTAGGTGCAATTGGATTTCACCGGTCAACCCACGTCGTTCCACCTTGACTACGAACTGGGTCTGATTGGCCTCGGACTGGGTGCCATCGGGCAAGGCGACCGCCGACAATCGAACCGGATCGGTGCGGAAGAAGGGCGATCCCGGCAACATGGCTGTAAGGAATAGAGGGATGGGCTGGACTGTCAAAGACACCGGGGCGGTCGAGTAGGTGGAGACGCTTTGACCTTGCACCGTAGCCTCAGCGCGGACCATGACAGGGCGAATTCCGGTCTCGGCATTTTGTGCCACCTGCAGCGGGAGTTGGGCGCGTGTTTGTCCCGGCGCGAGCGTGACAGCAGGGATTGTGACTCCCGGCAATTGCTCGGCCAGGATGCGGATTTCGCCGTTGAAGTTATCTCTGCGGTTAATCCGGACTTCCAAGAGCGTATTGGTATTCTGTTCAGCCAATAGACTGTTGGGCGCGACACTCAGGTCGAAGGGCACTGCTGGCAGAACCGTCAGCCACGCCAACTCAGAGAACTGAACTGCGTGAACAACCGCCTTGCCCGAGTGGTCTCCACTGGCAGAGGCCTTGAGAGGTGTGTACCCCAAGGGCGCGTCTGCATTGGCCGAGATCACCCACCAACCGCTGGATGTGCTCGGGCCAAGAATGAGCGGGGGTGCCCAGACGCCCGGCGGCAAGCCTTCGGGCTCGATGCGGATCAATCCGTCAAACCCATTACGGCGGTCCACATCGCATCGGACGGCCACTGAGCCCCCCCGGGCGACATGGAATCGGCCACCGGTCGTACGGACGTTGAAATCTGCTGCTACATCCGGGGCCTGAAAGCTCATTCGATAGCCGAAGCGATCTCCACCCCGATGAGTTAAATCTCGAAGGGCTACTCGGTATTCGACGTCCTTCTTGGCTTCGAACTCGATGCGTGCATCTGGGCCCGAGGCGTCGTCATTGCGTTGGAGGACAGCTCCGTTCGTATCCGAAAGGGTCAGGAGTGCGTCGAGTCGGGAACCTAGGGAACGGGCCTTCACCTCGATTACCCACTTTTGGTTGGCGGTGGCTTTGAAGCGGAAGACATCCACATCTTTCTCGGCGCCGATGCGGCCATTGACCACCCGGGGCCAGGTCAGACTCTGTCCTGATCTGGGGTGTTGTTGGGTTCGGCCTCCGCGGATTCGTCCAGATCGCCCACCTCAAAACTAGCGGGATTGGAAGACCCTTGAGGCGTCCGAGCGCGCACCTCCTGACGCCCTAGGGCTGCACCAGGAGCAATCTGGACGGGCAGGGTCTCAACTCCTTCGAGATTTTTGCCAGCCCATTGCAGCTCGACCGAGCCACCTCGTTTGCCACCGAATGGAAAGAGGGATTCTAGGTAGGGCACGTTTCCGGCGACCAGTCGGTAGCGATAGTCGCCACCTCCCTGAAAACGCAAGTCATGGAGTTCGAGCAGGAACTCCGCATCGGCTGCGGGCGTGAACTCAATGAATGGGTCTAGTCCGTGGGCATCTTCGCTGCGCTGCAGTTCCTTCCCGTCGGCGCTACGTAGGATGAGGTTTGCGTCTAGGGGAGATCCGTTGCGGTTGGCTTGAAGATCGAAGATGAGGATTTTTCCGGCAGGGGCCTTGAATCGGAAGAAGTCGGATTCGGTGTTGGCGCTGATCACTCCGGAGACGGCCGCTGGCAAGGGAATTAAGAAAGCGTTGGACCGGTTGGTGTTGGTCTTGGGGTCGGCCAATTCGACGAGATCGCTCAATTGGAAAATCAGAGGGTTCGAGACGCCGTTGGGGCTAGCAACCCGCAGTTCACGAGACCCGAGGGCGGCCTCCGGAGAGACCACGCATTGGAGTGTGATCGATTGGGCGGAATTGATGGGTGCGCTGGACAGCCCACCGGCGT
>JAPLUF010000336.1 GCA_026397755.1 Verrucomicrobiota bacterium | reverse complement strand
TCTCTATACGCCTTAGCCTTAGCCAAACGTACCAGTCCCGCCGCAAGCGGGTGACTCACCAACTGGAGAGCCGGATGCGGGAAATCCGCCAGTCCGGTTCGGAGGGAGGGGTGGTCGGCAACGGCCATCCCTACCCCTATATTACCCACCCATCTTGCCCGGCTGCCTAGGGAATGGACGGTGAGACACCGGGCCTATCAAACTGGCAGGCCTCCCGGCCTGGCGCCTCCGCCAGCGGCACCCCAGGCCCGGCTGCCACCTCCCCGGTAGGGACCGAGCTCCGAGCGGTTCGTCTCCCGTGGTACTGCCCGTCGTGATTGCCTGCCATGGAGAGTGCCGTATCTCTGTCCCTTTCGGCGGTGCGATCTCTGTGGTGATCTGTGTCTGCGGACGTGGCGCTTTCGGAGAAATCGCCCTACCTCGGAGGTGAGTGGGTGAGGTGGGGGTTTCTGGCCACTCCCGGCATCCTTGCAGTCGTAGATATTTTTAAGCTTCGCATCATCGTGTGGCCGTCAAGCCACCACCCCCTTTTAAACTGCAAACAGCGAGGAACCCAAGGATTTCCGCTCGTTCCGAGCCAGCCACCCGGTCATTCTCACGGCCGATGACCAACCAGGAAGCCCTCTCCCTGTTCCGGCAAACCGGTGCCCTGCTGGACGGACACTTCATCCTTCGCAGCGGCCTCCACAGCCGACAGTTCTTTCAGTGCGCCCTGGCCCTGCAACAAATGCCGCTCGTGGAACGTTTTGGGGCCGCCTTGGCTGAAAAGGTGCGTTCCCTCGGAGTTGAAACGGTCATCGCTCCAGCCATGGGTGGCCTCGTTATCGGTCAAGAGGTGGCGCGCCAACTGGGCTGCCGTTTCATTTTCGCCGAAAAGGAAAACGGCACGCTCGTTTTGCGGCGCGGGTTCAAGATCCAACCTGGAGAACGGTGCCTGGTGGTTGAGGATGTGGTTACCAAGGGTGGGCGGGCCCTCGAGACAGTCCAAATTGTCCAAGGGCTTCAGGGCTCCGTAGTGGGGGTGACCATGGTGGTGGACCGTTCCGATGGCACACTGGATTTGGGCGTTCCCTTAATCCCTCTAATTCGGCTCGATGTGGAAACCTTTGATCCCCTGAACTTGCCTCCAGACCTCGCGGCCATTCCCGCAACCAAGCCCGGCAGCAAGTAACGCCCTAGAGCCGACCTGGACTCCCCAGTCCGACCCATTCGGCCGGTCCAATTCAGGGGGACCACGGATATCCCACCGACTTCAGCACGACTTCAATTTGTTGGTGGAGGGCCTCGCGTTGGCCTTCGCTCCAAACGCAATAGTTGGCACGCTGTAGTTTCTCCGACATAGGCCACTGAGCCGCCAAGCGCTGGTCAATCATTTGATCGGTCCATTGACGCTGGTGAAGGCGTTGACGCTGCGTTTGCGGGGTGCAGCCCAAGGCCATAGTCACCTGAAAGTGGGAATCATATCCTTTTTCATAGAGCAATGGGATCACCACCGCGCAGAGGCGCCGATCTTGAAGCGATTGTTCGCGGGTCCAGGCGGTCCATCCCTCATAAATCCGGGGATGCAAAATGGCCTCCAACCGCTGACGGGCTGCGCTGTCTCCAAAGACCTTCTGACCCAAAGCGCTGCGATCCAGAAGGCCTTGGGAATCGAGAATATCCGACCCAAAAGCGGCAACAATCTCATCCAAGGCAGGTTGGCCGGGTGTCACCAGTTCCCGGGCCACGACATCGGTGTCCAAGATAGGAATATCGAGCCGCTTCAGGTATTCGGACGCCTCGGATTTCCCTGCCCCAATTCCTCCGGTGAGTCCCATGGTGATCATGTTTAACAAAAGAGCGCTGGAGAACTTGAATTCTCCAGCGCCCGAAAACGATCGGAATCGAGTCCGAAGGAAGTGTGCCGTTCAGGGCTTGTAGAGGATGCGATAGGCCTTGGCCCCGGTCCCCTGATCGAGCGGATCATAGAACTTCAGCACCTTTGAAGATACTGAAGTATTGGACATGCGACTCAAGCCGGTCCAAGTCGAACCCACTGCAGGCTCCTGCGCCAGAATTTGATACTCGGTATTGGCCGCTGCGTCCCAAGAGATCTCCAAATAAGGCTTACCCTGAATCTCAATGGCCTTGGTGGTCACCACTGCCCCAGAAAATGGGGTGGCATCCAAGGCGTTGACTAGGCCATCGCCATCGGAATCGAGCGAAACAGAGTACCGAACCGCCCATGAAGCTTCGACCACGTAGCCATTGCCCACGGCCAACGAGATCGGTCCGCCATTGGCTCCACTAATACGCACCAGACGCAAACGGCCACCGAGTGCGCCATCGAGAACCGGTCCGGCGAGTTCAATGCCATTGACCGAAACGATGCTGAAGTAGAGGCGTGTGTTGCTATCGATGCTCAGAGCCGATGCCAAGCCCTCGGCATCGAACGTCTTGTTGGTGATGTTGATGAACTGGCTGAAATCGCCATTCAACTCCAAACGCTTGGTATACAGGGCTCGATCGCCCGATCCGGAAGCACGAATATCAGCCCGGCCATATTCGCCAATGGTCAGCACCAGCGCGGCGATCGCCGAATTGTTCAAGAAGCCTGCTGCCTCAGTCCCACGATTAACACCCGACCAGTCTACGAAGGCTGTCTGGAAGCGACCGGCACTCACAGAAACGCTCACGCCGCTGAGGTCGTTAGAGCTTACATTACCCTTCAACGTTACTCCGGCAGCGGCCAGAGCGAGCACTTTACCCGCGGGGGCCAAGAATTTATCGCTCACGTTCAAGGTGATCAAATTCGGGGTGCTTATGGCTCCACCAGCACTGGCGTCCAAATTCTTGGCCGTGATATTTAAACCACCACCGGTCACGATGCTGTTGGTTCCGGCCAACACGAGCGAATTCGCCGCCAGGTCGATGACGTTGCCGCCCTCGATACGCCCAGCATGGTGGAGAATGGAAGCACCCAAGCCCAAGTAACCGGACGAGATGATGGACCCGGTGTTGGTGATGTAACTCAAGGCCGTGGTCTGTCCCACCCCAAGGGCCACGCGCTCACCCAGGATGTCGGAACTATTGGAAAGAGTCTTTAACATCGGGAAGGTTCGGGAGGAGACCCCAAGGGGTCCGATCAATTCAAAGCTGCCTTGGTTGATCCAGTTCTCAGTGACGGGAGCCACCTGCTCGTTGCCTGAGATCGATGAAGCTCCCGAGAATCCATCGGGGTAGGTCGTCGGAAGCGCATCCACATCGGGCACTTGGTACAAGATAGGATCCACCGTGGTCAGATTGGTCGCACGAAGCTTCAAACCAACCAATTCGCCCGTGGTTTTCAACGGATCGATGTCTGCATCGATAATCATCACACGGAAATGGGTATCACCCACTAGCGTCGCGATAGTACCGGTTCCGGTTCCAGCGGCCGGATCAACTTGATGGTACCGGTCAGATTCGGTTGCCCAACAGGGCTAAATCCTCGGTAGACCAAAGTTCCATTGGTGGATCCCAAATCGTAATTGGCATAGGGAGCCGCGATGCTGGTGTTAGCCGAGGACGTTACATGCTTCGCCTGGAGGTTTACGATACCATGAGCCCGGATGCGAGCGTCTTCGAGTTTGAGATTGTCGGCCTTGACACGAACCCGTCCGGCCAGATTCGTGGCGTAAGCAAACGGAGTCTGGGAATTAAAGAACGAGTACCGACCTCCATTGGCACCCAGAACCCTACCAAATGAACTGTTGGTCGGGTTGGGAATCTGGGACGGCAATGAAGTAATGCCGAATGAATAAGCCACGTAATTCGTGTTCCACACGGTATTGGTGTAGGCCACGCCGTTGGTCAAGAGTCCAAAATAGGCAGTAGTGAACAAATCCTTAGTGAAGACGCTGTTGGCTCCGGAACGAGATTCGTTCAGATACTTAGACAATAAATTGGATCGGGAGAGCGGATTGAGAGGGTCCAGTTCGTTTCCAATGTGAGACCGGTCGGCCCGATTGAGAGGGATCGGAACCCCGACGTTTCGGGAAACCCGGATATTGTAGGGAACGGCCGTCGAAGGGGACCGCTGATCCCATCCATAAATATTGGTCGGTGCGGTCGTGAAACTCTCGGCAATGTTGAGACTCTCAAATTCCACCGATCCTTCGGTGTTGTTGGTGTTCAGATAACCCAACGTCACGGTGAGGCCGCGGGTGCCGTCCACTCGGGCTGAAGCCAGAATGTTTGGATTTCGGTTGATAATAAAAACTGCGTTGATCCGATTATTTGTCGGAGTCAGTTGGTTGGTCTGGACATAGGTCAATGCGGGGACCGGTGGGAAACCCGCCGTCGTGATGCTGTCACCCCTCCAATTCGCCGGATTGGCGGTGGGATCACCAGGCACCCGGTCTATTGAGGCCAAATAACTGATGTCTATGTCCGCTAAAATATTGGTGACCACGATCGGATTCGTCGCAGTGGGATAGGTGGTCTTGACAGCCTTTGGCTTAGCAAAGGAACCGAAGTCGATATCTGTATTCCAATACCCCCAGTAAAGGTTTTGGACGCCGCCGGGCGTATAGGCGACGTTGATGTTGTTGTCGAGGAACGAAAACCGACTGTTCTCAGGCCTCTCTCGATTCAATGTCGTCAACGTGGAACGGGTGAGATCCACCTGCTGGCCGGCGGCAGAAAGGTCACCCCAAAACGAAACAGAGATGCGACCACGATTAATAATATTCGTCGCGTTGAGAGACAAATAACCCCCATCACCGAAGGTGTAATTATGGCCCTCAGGATAGCCAAAGAGGAGTGAAGCGGTCCCAAGACCCTCGATCACCGCTCGATCACCATTCAGGATAGTCGCACTAGGTTGGCGGAGACCTTTGGAGTCCACCGTGAGGAAATCCATGCCGTACGTGGCTTGGATAGTCCCGAAGTTCGTGTAGGTTAACGTGTTCCGCGTGGCAAAGATATCGAAGGTGTCGGCTGCGAACGAGCCGGCATTAACAAAGGAAACAGCGTCGATCGGTCGATCGACCGAATAGTTTCCGCCGTTGTAAAAGTCGCCCGCCGACACCACCCAACCGAAGGCAAATGCGACACAAAGGTTTCTCACCATGTTGGAGAGGTGTTTGGAGAGGTTGAAGGTATTCATCGGACGGTTCAGTTGCCCTTCAGGTAGAGAGCCGCGGCTTCAAGGTCTGACAGTTTGCTGCCGATCGGATACAACACCGGCGCATTGGTGCTTCCGTCAAAAGAGCCCCAGATGTTTCCGGGTTGCCCATCTTGCTCATCGGTATTGCCGCGATTCAGAGAATAAACGCCTACCTTGCTGAAGGTGTAGCCGGACTGAGGTTCAACGTTTCCAGGGCCCTCAGCGGCACCATCCAAAGTAGCTCCTGTATTGACGAATCCGGGTTGGACCAGATCTCCAATGACCGGAACATAAAGTGCGACCCCCAAATCACGAGCACTGATGAGGATGTCCGGCCGGGCCAAAATGCGGCTGACCACCTGACGGATGACCACGCCGTTGGAACTGACCACCTCGGGATAGGTGACCGCCGCTTGACGGGCATTTTGACGCAGAACGGGATCCGTGTTGACCTTGACGAAACGGACTCGGTCTACACCGGCTCGGACCGCGAGATTCACCAATTGCAGCGTGTTGCTGGTTGTGGTTGTGGTTCCCACGGCAGTGGTGCCTACTTGCCCGGTAGATCCGGCAATGGTCCATGGCGACTCCAAGGTGGATGAGGCTGCGGCTGCGGTACCACCAGAGGAGGGGCTGCCTCGGAACGAGCCGGCCGGAGCCCCCTCGTAGTTCCGATTAGCGGGGTGATAAAGATAACGGAGACCACCCGCATCATCCCGGGTCAAACCGGTGAAGTAACGACCGGAGGGGCTGAGAGCCCGGACAACGCGGTCATCGCTGGTCTCTTGGAAATTAACACTAATGGTCGAGGCCAAGCTGACCATCGGGTTGGCTGAATCGACCGGAACTTCCCGGGCATCATAGAAACTTACTGTCCCGTCACCATTATAGATTTCGCGGATGACGTAGGAATAAAGGGATCCGTTGATGTAGCGCGACGGACGCCCAGAAATAGGATCGTAGTTGAAATTGACCACCGAGTAGCTGGGAGTGGTATTAACCAGATAACGAGCGCGCAGTGACCAGCACCAGCGCTCCGGTGACGTGAGGCCGAGAGTGGCGAGGATTTGAGACAACAACTGGGTCTTTAGATCCACCAAGCCCAAAGCCCTAGCGCTGGGGTTAATGCCATCGGCCTTGAGCGGAAACTCCTCCAGCGTCGAACTGAACGCTGAGACATTGGTGAGATTGTTGAACAGTGCAAATGCGGAGTCTACCGCTAGTGCACCTTCCACGCCGAAGAACTCGAGAAATGACCCATCAATTCCATAGGTCACCACAGGTGTGCTCAACCGGTATTCATCGCCTCGAAGGCGTGGCCCTCCGTATTCGTTGCCTCCGTTCGGGACATTGTATCCCAATTCGGGTGACTGCCATCCAGAAAAAGGCCCCAGGAGTGAGAAGGCGCGCCCCGGCAAACTTCCGAGCAGCAGCAGGGCGACGATTGAGGCGATGAAATGGGTCGTGCGCATGGTCAGCGATCGGATTGGACGCGGAAGTAGGATTGGGCAGCAGCGCCAGCATCAATGGACGCTGATTGGGTGGTCGACGTCGCAGTCTGGGTGGACTGAACCTCGGTCCAGCGAACTAGATCGGTGGAGGACTCCAAACGGTACTGAGCACCGACTGTTGTCTCCCAAGAAAGTTTGAGCTTTTGTCGTTGGGCTATCGATACCTTTTTGAGGTCGCGGGCTGCGAGGTCGACACCCGTGTTGATTCCAACGAAATCGCTCCAGATGGCTCGATATCCCGAGGGCGTCGATACCACATTGGGGGCAAACTGATCATTCTTGCGGGTTTGGTTGAGGATCATCTCATCACCCGCAATCATTCCATTAGCGGTAATGGACTTGGCAGCAACACCCAGACCGGATCCGTCTGCACCGCGCGTGGACCAGACGGCCAAAGCGCCTTCTGAACCGGAGGAGATACGGACGCCCGTTTGATCATATGCGCGGAAATCATTCAGTGTGACCGGGGTTCCCTGAACGATGCCTGTGCCAGAGACAACAGCCAAGCGGATGTCCCAGGATGACTTCGCGTCGGTGTCGAATTCGGACCAGCCGATCACCAGCTTGCCGTTGGGCAAAGTAGCCATAGAAGGACGATCACAGGGAGACGCCGCGCCATTGATCCAAATTGGCGAAGCTGCATTTCCATCCGCCTGAATGATTTGAACGAAAATATCGGAGTTGGCCTCACGACGGGTGGCTTGGCCACCGAGATTGAGCACATCAGCAGACGCCTGCTCTGCAACCCACGCAACGGCGAGGTCGCCATTGGACAGAGCCGAGAGTGTCGGTGATCGATCCACAGCGGCCGAAGTTCCGAGGACTCGGCGTTCACTGACGGGCGATCCGGAACTCTTAAAGCGTTGTAAGTGGATCTTAGACGATACCCCATCGGCGCCGCTCGATTGCCAGGCCATGGCGAATCCACCGCCCGGGATTTCAGTCATCGCCGGAGATTCATTGCTGCCATTCGAATCGGCAACCGCCACGACCCATTCATCTCCCTGAGGCACACCCGTTCGGGAGAGCCGACGCGCATGAATGGATTGCTTTCCGGGCTTACCGGATTGCCAAGCCACCACAGCAGAACCATCAGCCAGGGACAAAACGACGGGATTCTCCTGGTTGAAGAGCGCCTGTTGATTGACCCGAAGGATCTGAGGACTGGCCGACCCGGTCTGCAAGTTGTAGACGCGGGATCCGATGCCGAGCCCATCACCGTCGATGGCATTGTCTTGCCAGACCACAAAAGCAACCGATCCGTTGGCGGCCACGGAGGCATTGACTTGGTCGCCCACCAGACCCAAAGGCGAGGTGCCGTTGGGAAGGATTCGCACCTCGGATCCGAGCAATTCGAGGGTAGCCGGAGCCACTTCCTGAATTGTCAGTCGCGGTGCTCGGGAGAGGACCCCTTGCCCCAGGCTCGATCCGGACAGACCGATGAGTGCTGCAAGCCCCATCAGCGTCCACGATGATCGGCAGTTTCGAATTTGGTTCATGGATGGTTTGCCAGAAGACTTAAGGGACTTCTAGGCAGTTCAATCATTCCACCGGCTATAACTTTGCAGCTGGTTTAAAACGCTGTTCGGTTGACTGCCGATTTGGGCGGTGTCGTGGTGGGATCATACCCCGGATTCTCAGGATCGTGCACGCGCTTGCCTCCAGCATCCAAGATGGTGGCGGTGACAAAGATCATGAGGTTCTTTTTGACCGACCGTGAATTCTCGCTGCGGAACAAACGGCCCAAGACCGGAATGTCACCCAGAACGGGGACCTTGTCTCGTGATTTGACGTTGTCTTCGGCAATGAGGCCGCCCAAGGCAACCGTCTGGCCGTCCCAGACAATGGCGCTGGTGGTGAGCATGCGCACCCGGAAGTGCGGAAGCGGAAGCTGGGCCGTACGACTAATCGTGCTACCGGAACCTAGGCCGATAACTTGCGGCACAAACGCACCCGGATCATCATAGCCGATGAACTCCATAATTGTTGGGATGATGGTCATTTGGATGGTCTCGTCATCTGCCGACACATAAGGAACGACGTCGAGCGTCGGGCCGAACGGCTGGGTAGCCAACGTCGGTGTGATCAAACCAAGGAGGGGCTGACTGACGTTGTTGCCGACGCCGCCGCCGATTCCACCGCCGCCCCCTTGCCCACCACCACCACCACCACCGCCTTGGTTTTGCAACCCGGTGGCGATCGTTCGGACATCGGATACCTCGACGTGGGCCTGGCGGCCGCTCAACGTCGTGATTTTTGGCGCTGAGAGGAGGTCTACGCCATCGCGCTGTTCGAGCGCGCGAATGACCACTTTGAACTGAGGATCGGTGAGAATTCCAGTCAAGCTGAAGACTTCAGGAATCTTGCCGCTGTCAGCCGTAGTGTTGCGTAACCCAGAGGTAACCAACTGATCGTTGGCTCCAGAAGGGGCCAATCCCGCGAGGCTGGTTCCGGGGAATAGACCACCGGGGAGATTTTCAGAGCCCGGATTGGCCAAGGAGGGTTGGCCTGTGTAGCTCGGTGAACTGCCGCCAGAGAGACCGAGACGACCGCCTCCCATCAGGACGTTGCCCAAGAGCCAATCAAATCCGATGGCCTTGCTGTCGGTTTGGTTGATTTCTGCAAACCGGGCTTCGATCTCCACTTGAGGGGGCGCGACATTGAGAATTTGGATGGCCTTCTCGATGATATCCAGATCCGAGAGCGTCGCACGGACGAAGAGGATGCCAACGCGGTCGTTGAAGAACAGGGCTTTCTGATCCTGCTCCCAAGGAGCGACGCCGGCCGGATAGATACTGCCCATGCCGCCGCCCATGCCGCCGCCCATGCCGCCCATGCCCATACCGCCGCCCATGCCGCCCATGCCCATGCCCATGCCGCCGCCCATGCCGCCCATGCCGCCGGCGCCCATACCACCCATGCCGCCGCCCATACCACCGGCGCCACCGGGCATGATGGTCATTGGGAAATTTAAACCACAGGCCATGAAGAACTGACGAACAACGACTTGAATGTTGGCCGTGAGGTTCGTGCGGGTGACACCGGTGATTCCAGAACCACCCATACCACCACCGCCCATACCACCGCCACCACCGCCGCCACCCTGACCTCCACCCTGACCACCACCGCCGCCACCACTAACTTCGACGCGCGGGATCGTGAAGACACCACCACCACCACCCTGTTGGCCACCACCGCCGCCACCGCCGCCGCCGCCGCCGCCACCCTGACCTCCACCACTTTGAGAGGAAACCGCCGCGGGACTAAAGCCGGTAACACTTTCCAAACCTTCCATGAAGGTATTGGGATTAACACGCCACCAACGGGAATGCAGCTGCGTTGCTTCAGGAAGACGCTGACGGAACATGATACCCCATTCTTCCACGGAATATTTTAGAGGCCTCTCGGCTACTTTGGTAATAATATCTAGGACATCGGCCAAGCGCAAATCACGCAAGGCCGGGTTGATCCGCACCGGAATGTTGTTGAGGTCCAGGGGCTCAGCCGCTTGCTGGGATTGCTGGGCAGCACCGGTCGCGGGATCTATTCCACCGAAACCCGGGGTTGAAAGAGGTTGGTCTGCTTGCGAGTTGACCACAAAGGCGATGCCCTTCTTATCGGGATCTCGGAGGCGGGTCTGCTCATCCAAATACTTGACGACCTCACCTAACGGCAGGCCATCGAATTTGATTTCATTGATACGGATGGTATCCAGCTTGTGATAAATGGCTTGGCGGCCGGATCCAGTATGAACCCGATTAGTTCTGGCAAATGGATTGGAGATCGGCAACTTGGACTTTGGCTCTTCCCAATACTGCTCCACTTCCAAAAGTTTATCCTTGTCGGTCAAGAGCTTCTCGCGATGGGCCCGGGTGTACTTCGACTCGCGGATAATGTTCAGGTACTGGTAAGCGGCACCGTTGTCCGGGTCGAGCTTGATTGCTTCCTGAAGTTTGACCTCGGCGCGTTCAAAGCTACCCATCTCGAAGGCCAACTTGCCGTCTTGGACAGCGATGGCGGCCGCTAACTTGTTGGTCTTGTCTTGACCAATGTAGCTCAAGGCTTCTTCAGAGGGAACCCGGCCGACCAAGTTCATCAAGCGTTGATCGTTCTCGCGCTTGAAGTTCTTGGCCTTGACGTGGTTGGGGTCGACCTTGAGCAAGCGCTTGACCTGAAGGTCCGCCTCCTTGTAGTCGCCCGCCTTGGCGGCGGCATAGGCCAACGCCAAGCGACTGGAAGTAAATCCCTCAATCGTGATGCCGCGTTCCTTTTCGACGTTGGAGCCCAATTCCTCGGTCAAGTTCCATGCGTCTTCGTAGGCTTTGGCCGCGGAAGTCAGATCGCCCTGCTTGGCAGCAGTGGCGGCAGCCTCCAGCGTCTTACGCAAGACAATGGCTTTTTCTTCGCGCCGTACGGCGATCTCACCGGCTTCCTGCGCCACGGCGCGGGTGGAGACGGAATCAAACGCGGCAATGAGTGCGACGAGACTCAGGATCTTCGAGACTTTCGTCATGGGGTTCTTCACGGTTTGGACTAAAATGGACATGCAACGAGCCGATTATTGGAATTACCTCGCCACGGTGGTACGCACGGAATTGGGAGCGGACACTACTAGTTCATCTTTCTCGATGGCAACAATCTTGTAGACCGCGCCGGAGAGACTGATGGATTCACCAACACGCTTCTGTGGGAAATCACGCCGATCAGCCTCGTAACGGAGGTCGGCGGAGTAACTTTGAGTGCGGCGAAAATTCTTACCTTTGGTTAGGTTAAAGGCCTCCCGGGTGGCCATGAGTTCGCAGACAAAATTGGTGGGAGACTCCTTCGGACCCTGAACCTCAAGGAGTCGGAAAAGTTGGTCTTTGTTTTCCGATCCTACGGCCACGGACTCCACCATGGCGCGGCGACCATTGACCGCTTTTTCATAGTCGCGGCGAGCGGAGAACTGGTAACGAGGCGACTCAGGAGTTCCAGCAACCTGTTCAAAAGCAATTTCCAAAACGAGATCGTGGGGGGCAACGTAGACCAAGCCGGAAGCCCCGGTATTAGGACGCGGCTTGGAGGGCTCCAAACGTCCACTGGCCGCCCGAGTCCAAGTGATGGGGTTGAACGTGTAGTGGTCTTGAGCTGCCAAAACCGTCGGAGTGCGTTGCGAGACTCGCGTGAGGGCTGTTTGCGTCAAATTGGTCTCGAGATTTTCTGGGACCAGAGGTTTCTGCTTGGCTCCTGCGAGCTGCTGCAAGGCGGTCTCCAGATACGATCGGACCTGGGCCACGGAGAAGACGAGGGAAATCGCCAAACCAGCGACGGCCAGAAGGACGACTCCCAGAACTAGCTTCTCGTAATGTTTCTTGATGAATTCCATAGGTTCCCAGAATTGCGGCCTAACGGCGGGTCGCCTTCGGAGCCTGAGTTGCTGTCGGGGGAGACGCGAGACGCACCACCTCAAAGCCTAGGGTGACCTTGATGGGTTTCTGCTCGAGAACGATATCACCCACCTTGCCCGACGGCGCTGGGGCGGCCTGGTTGGCCGGGGCGAGAGGCATGGTCCCCATTCCCGGCCTCAGTCCGTAGCGGCTCATCATGGCCATCATGCTGGACGCTGGATTGACCGGGGCGGCCTCAGCAGAATCAGAACCTTCGGAGGAAGGTCGGTCTACGTTGAGTGTCTTGAGAACGTACGCGTTGGATGCCCCACAAACCGGGTCAGCACATCCCCCAATTCAGAACTGAAGCACTGGAATTGCACCTCATAGGGAAAGATGCCGGCACCAATCACCGTATTGGTGCTGACCTTCTTGGAGAGGATGTCACCAGAACCGGCCAGCTCATTGGTGCCGATGGCCGATCGCTTGATGTGCAGCAGCGAGTGAATCTTCGAAGCAAAGAGAATTTCCGTAAATTCACGTATGTCTGTCACGGCCAATACCAATGGTTGGAGAGTATTCGGAGGCAGACGCAGTTCTCGGCGCTGGGTATTGAAGGTGAAGTTGTACTTGGATGCGGAACCAGAAGTCGAACCAGAGGTGGAATCGGCTCCGGTGGGCAACTTGACACCCTTTCGCTCGGCAGAACGTTCTAAATCGCTGATGGTTCGGGTCAGCAATGCCTTGAAGGATGCGTCATCCATAACCCCTACTGAGGGATATTGGGAAAAGGTTGCCAGAGCCTGAGACTTGAGAGTGTTGAAGCGGACTTGCTCAGCTTTCGCTAAATCGATGTTTTTGGCATTCGGGTAGGGCTCCCGTTTGACGAGCGTATCGTATTCGTTTTTCTTGGCCTCGAGTTCTCCGGTGGCTGCCTCAGCCTCTGACTGAGTGGAGAACAGGTAGACCGCCCCGCCGATGAGCAGGGCTGCCGCCACAGTCAAGCTGATGACGAAGGCTAAATTGCGCTTAATCCAAGACATATCAGAGCTTGATGGGACGCTTGAGCTTGAGCTTCAGGGGGAAGGTGAAGGTCGCAGTGGTGTCATCGACCTGCTCAAGATTGCCGGAGAGCTGAGTCTCCGACGCATCGAATAGCGGACTGGCCTTGGCCATTTTCTCGAGATCGTAGGCGATCTGACCATTGGCCTCTTGCTTCACTTTCTGGAGATTGACTGCCCGTATGCTCAGGTTCAACACGGCAACCTCATTGGTTGAGACGGCTAACTTAGGCTTGGCAGCCCCACCGCCGGCAGCCCCACCGCCGGCCGCACCGCCTTCGGCCGCAACGCCGGCTTCACCACCTTCACCTGGGGCAACTGCTGATTTCGGGAGGAGTCCGTAACGCATCATGAGCTCTCTGCTCATTTGCATGGGCTTCGGAGCATCATCTTCAGCGGCAGCCACCTCGGGCTTGGGAGGTTCGGTCGAGTAGAACGTGTCCACCCAAATGCCTACCGGCACACCCAGTTTCTGGGAAGCTTCTGCCTCGGTCGCCTTCAGGATGCTACGAACCTCGGTGAGGATGTCGGGCCAATAACCGCGTTCAGAGAGCCAAGCTCCGAGTTGGTCGGTTTGCTTATGAACATCGGAAAGCTTCACTTCTTCGCTCTTGAGCGAAGTTTCTACGCGTGCCAGAGGTTCGACCTTTTCGGAAATTGTGGCCAAACCCTCTCGGTGAACCGCGGCCACCTTGCTGTAGAAGAATCCAGCAGCCCAAACACCGGCGGCGGCCACGAAGGCGGCAGCCACAAGGAAGGGTTTTTTGGAATTGAAATCTTGCCGTGCCTTGGAGCTCTTGGGTAAGAGGTTCAGTTCGACCGGGCAATCGGCGATGTTACGCAAGCCAAGACCCACTGCTTCGCCGAAGAAAGACGCGGTTTTCTCTAGCTCTTCGACATTCACCGACGGGTCGATCTGAATGTTGCGAAACGGGCTGAAATATTCGACCGGCAGGTTGAGCTTTTCCTGAAAAAACTCGGCGGAATAGGCCATCACCGAGCCACCACCGCACAGATAAACCCGCTGAGGAGCCGATCCACCTTGCTGGGTCCGGTAAAACTGCACCGTCTGATTGACCTGCATGTGCAGGCGAGTCAGGACGTTCCGGGCGACCTTAGAAACAGCGGCCACCTTCGCATCATCAGGTTCCTCGTAAGCACCGCCTAAACTGACAAAACCTTGGGAAATCTTGAACTTCTCGGCTTCAGCGAACGGGGCCTTGGATTCGACCGAATATTCTTGAGTAATGGTGTTGGCACCGACTGGGACCGTGCGGACGTAAAACTTGTTTTTCTCGAAGAGGAGGACGTTGCTGGTCTTGGCTCCAATATCGATCAAGAGGCTGCAGCCCTCGACATCTGCGTAGTTGTAACGGAAGGCGTTGGCCAATGCGGCCATCGACGCATCCACCACTTCCATCTTCAGACCCACCGATTCACCCACCGCAAAGAGCTTTTCAACCACCTCGGCCTTGATGGCCACCAGAAGCACCTCACGCGCCCCGTCGGCAGCGGTGCCCAAAATCTGATGGTCCCAAGCACTTTCGGTCAGCGGGAAGGGAACGTTCTGCTGGGCCTCGTATTGGATGATCTGAGAAATCTTCGAGGCGTCAACCGGGGGCAGTTTGACGAATTTGGAGAAGACCTGATAACCCGGGGCAGAGATGTTGGCTTGACGGGAAACAAAACCACCTTCGGTCAGAAGCTCACTCAGGGCGCGCTTGAGCACTCCATCGCGGGCAGCATCTTGGGAGCCGGGGAGCCCGAGGGCGCGGACGCCAAAGCGGAGGAGCTTCAAACCGCCGCCGTCGGCGGGTTCGAACTCGGCGATCTTCAGGGTGCCAGCCCCGAAGTCGATCCCAAGAAATGTTTTGGCTTTTAGCATTTGGCTGTGAGCGCGATTCACGTGAAAATTCTAGCCCTCCAAGGACTAAAAAACGCTCGAGCGAGGCATGCCTAGCGGCGAGCGATCACGGATGTAGGGGTGTAGCTAAAGAAAGCGGATGGAAGGGTCAAACACAAAAGTCGGTAGTTGGGCGAAACTTGTTCACATCTGTTGACGCAACCTCAGCGGATCCACCATTGGGATGGGGCTCCAAATCAGTTGAGTCGCTCTTGGAGACTGTGCATCGGAAATTCCCCGAGATCGGTCACCACCCAAGTCGCCCCGGCCGTTCGGAGTTCGTCTGACGAGCCGCCGCCGGTGCAAACCCCGAGGCTCTGGGCTCCGATGGCTTGGGCGCATTCGACGTCTCGGTGAGTATCGCCGATCACCAATATTTCAGGACCTTCGAGACGGCGTCCGAGTTGACGTGAAGCCCGGTCGCGGGCGATCCGGGCCAATTGGTTGCGGTCGTCGTGATCGTCGGCAAAGGCACCGCACATCCAGTCTCCCCAAAGAGAATGAGCCCCGAGCTTAATCTTGGCTCCGAGGCGAATGTTGCCCGTCAGAAGGCCTAGGGCGGGAGGCTCGGAGAGCTGTTTTAGCGCCTGGATAAATTGGGGAACCCCTGGGCAAATCTCACCCCGATTTTCTTGAAGACGATGATCGAGCAGAAAAACATAGGCATCGAGGAAATGCCGAATGTCCCAAGAGCGACCTTGCAGGCCATTGCTCAGGAAGAACTCCCGGACCAATGCCGTATCGGTCCGACCATGGAAGCGGGTGCTCTCGGCCACGCCGGCCACGCCGTAAAGCAGTTCGGCCGTCCGACCGAAGGCATGCACGCCAGCCCCTCCGGTCCGGATGAGGGTGCCGTCAATGTCAAACAATACCAATCGGGTCATGAGGATTTGCGAAATGGATTCCAGATCGAATGGAAAGCCAGGGCCTCAGCTCCAGCGACCCGCTTCGATATCAGGCCAAAGGGGGTTAAGATCGGGATCGGCCAAGGCCATCGATTTGACCGCGGCCGGGTGCTTGGTGAGTTTCAATGCTTTGCCGAACCACTCGGCCGCGAGATCAATCCGCTCTGATTGGGAGCAATAACAGGCCAAATCGTAAGGGATCTCAAAGGCCCTGGGCCATCGACGCTGAATTGGCTGAAGCAGGTCGTAGGCTTCGACGGTGCGTCCCAACCAGTGCAACGCCTGGGAACGGTAGAGCCACCCCCACAACTCATCGTGGGCGACCTCCATGAGGACCTGGGCAATTTCCAGAGCGTCTTCATGGCGCTTGCAGGCGCGGGCCGCGTGGAAACGCAGCTTGAGCACCTCAGGCAGGCGCTGGGCCGGAGCAGGAAGGCGAGAAATCTCCGCCTCGGCCTCGGCCGCCAAACCGAGTTCAAACCAGCCTTGCGCAGCGCGGACGCCGTGCTCGACTTGCAAATTATTGGAGAGGGAATCGTTCACCGACAGCTTTGGACTGTACAAACCTCTCGGACGGATTTGAAGTCCCAAGCTCGGAAACGGTTGAGATTGAGAGTTTTTCTGTAGTAACGGAGCTTGAGCGCGCCCGATGCAACTGATTCTCCCGCTGATTGCCGCCATCGCCTTCGCCGCCGGTTCGTTGGTCTTTAAGCGGGCCTTCGCAGAAGGGGCCTCACTCTCCCATGCAGTGGTGGTCAACAATGTTATTCTCGGCGTGCTATTCCTACCACTCATGGCCTGGGATCCCCACCCTATACCCTGGGATCGCCTGCACCTGCCCTTCCTGACTGCGGCCACTTTTATTGTAGGGCACTTGTTTAACGTGGCGGCCCTGCGGGTGGGCGATGTGTCCGTGGCGACGCCCCTGCTTGGGGTGAAGGTGGTGTTTGTGGCCCTGATTGCTCGTTTTGCGTTCGGGTGGCCGCTGTCGGGGGGTCAATTGACGGCGGCGGCTCTGACGAGCGCTGGGGTCTTGATTACAGGACTCACTGATTTGAAACCCGGTCGCCGAACCGGATGGACCACGCTGCTGGCCTTGGGATGCGCGGGCGCCTTCGCGGTGACCGATGTCCTGATCCAAATCTGGGCTGCGGAATTCGGGGTGCTCAACTTCCTGTCCCTGCTCTTCGGGGCTTTAGCTCTCGAATCGATCCTGGTGCTCCCGCTATTGGGATTCATAGCCCATCCGGAAACCAGGCCTCTGCCTATTTTCCAGCAAGCCACCCGTTCCCTGAGGGCTCCTCCAAGGGCTTGGCGTTGGATCGGTTTAGCGACAGCCTTGTCTGCCATTCAGGCTCTGATCATCACTGGCACCATCGCCACCTGGCGGGATGCCGCCGGGGTCAATGTCGTCTATGGAACCCGAGGACTGTGGAGCCTAGCCTTGGTTTGGTGGGCCGGCTCCTGGTTCGGTAACGCGGAACGTCAGAACTCCGGACCCCGAGTCCTCTTAGCACGGGCCACCGGAGGCGCGTTGATCTTGGCGGCCGTCGTCTTGGCCCTGCGTACAGCTCCAATGAGGCCGATGCCGGGCGGGTGATAGGCCGCCCGGATGGGCAGAAGTTGTCGGCCTTTCCTTGAACCCTGTCCGGGGTAACCGCCCAAGGTCCGATCAAGATTAAGGAGCGCTGCGGACCAACTTCCATACCTCGCCCTTACCCGGGGTGAGGCCAATGTTTCCGTTGGTCAACACGTAGAGCTCGCCCTCGTTGTCTTCACCAAAGCCAATGATGTAAGAAGCCACCTTGGAAGGGGTTCCCAACTGAAGGGGTTCCACAGTCCATGGGCCCGGACCAGACTTGGGGCGATGGGCCACCAGCAAGGTCCCGCCGGGAACTCCCCAGATCCGACCCCAATCGCCAAACACATAGTCTCCGGTCAATTCCGGCAGCGCTTTGCCTCGATAAACAAACCCACCGATGACGCTGATACCATAGGCCTCAGGGTCCTTTTTGAACCCGTTCCGGTTCTTGTAAACAGCTACGGGATGGACGAAGGACTCACCATGGAGACCGGTCTGCGGAACTTCAGGCAAGGGTTTGTCGGCGGCCTTCGGATTGAAGCCGATGAATCCCTCACGCAAGCGCCATCCGTGATTGCCCCCTTTTTGAATGACGTTGACCTCTTCCCACAGGGTTTGGCCGACATCGGCCGAGTAGAGGGCGTGATCACCCCCGCGGTCAAAGGACAGGCCCCAGGGATTACGAATACCGTAAGCCCAAATCTCCGGGCGGGCTTTCTTGCCGTCGGCAAAGGGATTGTCCTTGGGGATGCGGTGTCCCTCGGGAGAGTTGATGTCGATGCGCAGGATCTTACCCAAGAGCGTGTCGAGGTTCTGTCCGTTGCCCAGGCTGGGCCGCTTGCCATCATCGTTGCCATTTCCTCCGTCGCCCACACCGATGTAGAGGAAACCCTCGGGGCCGAAAGCCATACGACCCCCGTTGTGGTTGCTGTAGGGCTTGTCGATCTCCAGGCGAAGGATCTCCGTCGCCGGATCAATAGTGAACGGCTCTCCTGGGGATGCGGTGAACTCCGAGATCCGCAGGGTGCAATCCCAGTCGGCCGGGGCGGACGACCGGCGGGGAGCGGTGTACGAGATGAACACCCGATGGTTCTTCTGGAACTGGGGGTGCAAGACTAGGCTCAGCACTCCGCGCTCATCGAAGGCCCCATGGTTGAGGGAACTGAGCCGAGGGGTGAGGGTGAGGACCGGGCTTTCGCGCAATTGTCCGGTCTTATCCAGGAGTCGGATGAAACCCGGCTGATCGACGATCAACGCCTGTCCATCCGGCAGGGACACATAGGACAAAGGCGATGTCAGGCCGCCAGCGACCCGAGTGAGGGAAACCTGGGGGGCCGCTCGGAGGCTGACCGCTCCCAAGAGGGCCAGAGCAAGGGCAAAGCAATGCGAAGACATGGTAGAGTGGTAGAGGTTGGCTCGACTTATTTCAATCTTGCCCTTCTTTGCCATCGACGCAATCGGACCGACAAGCGGCATTGACCGGGAGGCGATCTGGGCGATGGATTATGACCGTCATGAGTTCGTTCCCCGCGCCGGCCTCGGCTTCACCGTCTCCCAAGGATTCAGACCCCAACTTGCTGGACCGTTTGCTGGAGGCCAATGTGCTCCCCGATCCGTTGATCCGATTTGGTATCCGCCGACTGTTGCGGGAGCGATTGACCGAAGAGGACGCCCACGGGGATGTCGAGGCACAGCGGGCTCACCGGATGCGGTTGATCCGGGAGCTGTCCGAGTTGCCGATCGCCATTGAGACCGCGGCGGCCAACGAGCAGCATTACGAGGTTCCCACGCGCTTCTACCAACTGTGCCTCGGTCCACGCTTTAAATACTCGAGCTGCTACTATCATACCTTCCAGGAAAGCCTGTCCGAGGCCGAGGACATCATGCTCGCCCTCACTTGCGAGCGCGCGGGCCTAGCCGATGGGCAAAACATCTTGGAGTTGGGTTGCGGCTGGGGATCCCTCTCGCTCTGGATGGCCGCTCATTATCCGAACGCCCGGATTACCGGCGTGTCCAACTCCCGTACGCAGCGTGAACACATCGAAGGAGAGGCCCTCCGTAGAGGCCTCAAAAACCTGAAGATCATCACCTGTGACATGAACCACTTCGAGCCCCCCGGCGGCGACGGGCAGTTTGACCGGGTCGTCTCGGTGGAAATGTTCGAGCACATGAAGAATTACCGACGGCTCCTGGCCAACATCGCCCGTTGGCTCCGGCCCGATGGACGTCTGTTTGTCCACATCTTCACCCACCGGGAATACGCGTACCACTTTATCCCCCGAGGCCCCAGCGACTGGATGGCCCGTTACTTTTTCACCGGAGGCATTATGCCTAGCGACGATTTGCTGCTCTACTTCAACGAAGACCTGCGAATCGAGGAGCATTGGGTGGTGAACGGTCGGCATTACGGCCGGACGGCCAACCAGTGGTTGGAGAACATGGATACCCACGAGACGGAAGTCCGAGGCATCCTCGCCGCAACGTATGGCGCAGACCAAGAGACCCGTTGGTGGGTCTATTGGAGGGTCTTCTTCATGGCCTGCGCCGAGCTGTGGGATTTCCAAGACGGGAACCAATGGCACGTCAGCCATTACCGCTTTGCCAAAGTGGCGACCGCGGCACCGAGACCCACCGTCAGCTAAACGCTACGCGCTGGCGCTGGTGTAATGGCGCAGAGAGAAGCGCCAGAAAAGTTCGCTGACCACGAAACAGGCCGCGCCCATGCCCAACAGGGCGAGCCATTCCCACGGGGATGCCAGACGCTGAGCCAACAGCTTGGCGGGGACATTGGAGACCAATAGCATGGGCAAGACCCAGGTGAAGACCGCCCGATAGGCTCCCCGCGGGAAGGCCTCCGCCGGAAGACGCGCGATGTTGAAGAGATTGTAGTAGCCCCAGACGATGCCCTGAGCCCGGACTGTCCAAAAGGAGATGCAAGCCAGAAGGAACATCAGCGAGTAGTGCACGCTCAGGCCAGCCAGGCACACCACCGCGAAACCCAACCACTGGGCCAACGTCGGCACTCGTCCCAGCTGGGCCAGCGAATAGACGATGACCACCAGACCCATCAGGGCATTGATAATGTTGCCGATCTCGAACTTTTTGACCGAGATGAGGAAGCGAGTGTTGACCGGCTGCAGGAGCAACAAATCGAGAGTCCCCTGAAAGATTGGATAAATTGGTGACAAAAAGGGTGTGGAAAAGCTGCTGGATGAACTGGTTGCAGCCAACCAGCAAGACAACCTCCCACCGCGACCAGCCGGCGATCTGGTCGGTATGCCCGTACAGGACGGTCATGAAGGCCAGTTGAAGTCCGAACCACAGGGCCTCGACGACGATCCAGAGGAGAAAGTTCACCTTGAACTGCATCTCGTGGATCAACGAGTAGCGGATGAGCGCGGCATAAATGCCGGCGTAGCGAGAGAAAGAGGGCATGCGGGTTATTTGTTGAGCCAGCGCCTCAGCCACCAACCGCGGTGTATTTTCGCAAGCCGCGAGACCAGACGAACCGCGCAATCAGGAAGGCCACCCCCACCCAGGCCAACTGCAAAGCAAAACCCTGCCACAACTCCGCACCCTGGATGCGGCCCAAATAAACGCCCACCGGAAAATAAAGAAGGTACGGGTAGGGGGACCAGAGCAAGAGTCGGTGCAATCCATCCGGGAGGATGTCCAACGGGAAGAGGTGGCCACTGGCCAAGAACTCGAAGGCAAACTGGATGAAGATGAAGGTGCTGACATCGAGCACCCAGAACGACAAGAGCGCCACGGTGTAGGCGATGAAAAATTGCAGAAGCCCCGCCATCAACACCGACAGCGGCGCAAGAATCCACCTCAAGGGCTCGGCCGGACCCACGAGGTACTCCCGCTGAAAGAACAAAAAGAAGGCCACCGGGATCAGCGCAACGCTGGTGTAAATCACGCGTCCGGAAAGGTAGAGACAAAGCCGGTAGGCCAAGAAATCGAGCGGCTTAAGCAGGAATTGGCTGACTGCCCCGTCTTTGATATCGGCGGCGATCTGCCAGTCGTCTTCGGCGACGGCGGTAATCGCATCCACTACGGTGACCAACAAGTAGTAGCTCACCATTTGGGCCAGCGTGTAGGCTCCGATGGCCGTGCCGGCGGGTTTGTCGGCATAAATCGCCTCCCAGAGAAAGAGCGTCGCCGCCAAAGGGACTAATCCAAAGGCGGCCCGAAACAGGAAGTTAGTCCGATAGACCAGTGTGTTCTGAATACCCATGGAGAGCACATGGCCGTACTTGCTCCAGAGATGGGTCGAGGGCGTGGTCGGTGTCGGATTATGGGTTACGGGTGTCATCACTGTCCCTCGCCCGAGGCTCCCCGGTGGACCTCAGCCGCCAAAAACAGGACGAGATGACGCAGGCGGGCTTCGGGTTGGACGGTCTCCAAGATCATTTGCCGAGCCGCGGGATTGGGCAGCAGGAGAGCAGCGATAAGGTCGGCGAAGCGGCTCGGGTTCTTGATGCGCTTCAGTTCCCGAATGCAGTCTTCTACCCGTGTCTCCGATTGGGCCTGACCGCCTGAGGCCAGTTGCCAAATGAGGTCCAGTGGCACCGGCTGATCTTGACGCAGGCGCGCGTCGATTAGGTCTAGGCTACGGTTGACCAGAGCAAGCACCGCCGGGGACCTGTCCACGTCCTCCTTAATTGGAGTGATGAGGTGCGTGCGGAAGGGCCGGGTTTGGACGATCCGACCCAAGCGGACCCGGATGAGGCCTTGCAGCACGAGGTTGGAAGTTCCGTTCGGGGTTTGGACCGAGGCCCGGACCAGTCCGAGGGTGGCGATCCGGCAGGGGGACTCTCGCTTGGCGTCGGTCCGCTGCATCGCCAGGCAGAACATCCGATGAGTCTCCAGCGACTCGGCCAGCATCTCCCGATAGCGGGGTTCGAAAATGAACAGGGGCATCATGGCCTGTGGAAACAGGCTGGCCTCTCCCAGGATCATAACCCCCATTCGGTCGGGTATCAGCATGGCCTGAGGTTAAAGTGAGCTCCAGCCAACGCAAGGCGGGCGCTTGCTCGGAGATTGAATGTTCGGGCGGATTCGGTGTCTATTGATTCAACGAACGGGAATTCTCCCGACCGTCCAATCCTACCTGATCAATGAAATCCAAACTCGTTCCCGCGGTGCTGGTACTCGTCTGCCTGGGCCTCGGCACCGGATGGTTTCTGAACTCGAAGAAGGCTGAAGAGACGCGGATCCAAATGGAGGGTCAGCAATCGGCCCTGTCCAATGATCTGGTGGCCACGACGGGCAAACTCACCGAGCAAGTCCGGGTGAATGCCACCCTTGAAACCAATCTCAGCCAGCGCATCGAGGACTTGAACACGGTCTCCAACAAGTGGGTTGCTACCTCTGGAGAACTAACCCGCACTTCGGCCGAGGCAGCGAAGGCTGCAGCGGCGGCCAAGACGGAGATCGAGCGCCGGGACAAACAGATTTCCGACCTGGAGGGAGAGAAGGATGACCTGACCAAAAAGATGGGCGAATTAACCGGTCAAATCGGTGGTCTCGAGAACCAGATCAAAATCACCGAACGGAAGCTCGCCGCCAGCGAGGGGGACCGTGAAGCCCTCAAGAAGGAGCTCAAGCGGCTCATCGCTGAAAAAACCGACCTCGAGAAGAAGTTCAACGACTTGGCGGTCCTCCGCGATCAGGTGCGCAAGCTGAAGGAAGAGCTCAACATCGCTCGCCGGCTCGACTTCATCCGGCGTGGGCTTTACGGCTTCGACAAGAAGGGCGCACAACTTTTACAGGAAGGCATTCGACCCAAGGCCCCGGCCAGCTCGGCCACCAACGCCTACCCCTTGAAGGTGGAGGTGGGTACCGACGGATCCACCCGGGTGGAAACCGCGCCTAAGCCGTAGACCCCAACCCTTGGGGACGTCTTGCACCGGTCATACTCCGCGTTGCGGCCGACACCGTACGGGCTCAAGCTGGTGCTATGCACGGGCAACTACAGGATTCCCACGGACGAGTCATGCGAGACCTTCGGGTTAGCGTGACCGATCGCTGTAATTTCCGCTGCCTGTACTGCCTGCCCGAGACCGAGGAGGCCGCGAATTTCTACCGCACCCGCTACGACGGCCTGCGGAACCCAACCCCGGCCAGCCCCTCGGCCACTCCGATCCATCGAGAATGGAAACCGAAGTCGGAGATCCTCAGTTTTGAGGAGATCACTCGGGTAGTCCGAATCGCCGTTGATTTAGGAATCGAGAAGGTCCGGGTCACCGGCGGCGAGCCTCTATTGCGCCAAGGAGTCGACCGACTGGTCGGATCGCTCGCAGCGATTCCAGGCGTCCGCGACCTGGCCATGACCACCAATGGAGCGCTGTTCGGATCCCAGGCTGCTGCCCTGCGGAAGGCCGGGCTGAACCGGGTCAGCTTCAGCATGGATTCGCTGGACCGGGACAACTTCCGGAGGATGACGGGGCGAGACGGTCTGGACGGTGTGCTCGACGGAATCCGCCTGGCCCGGGAATTGGGTTTTCATCCTGTGAAGGTCAATGCCGTGGTGATCCGCGGAATGAACGACCACGAAATCCCCGATCTGGTCCGTTTCGCAGTGAAACAAAATCTGAGCCTGCGCTTCATTGAATTCATGCCGCTGGACTCCAGCCGTGCCTGGCAAAAGGGGCTGGTCGTTCCCGGTCGGGAGATCCTGGAACGTCTGCGCGGGGAGTTTAATTTGCAGCCAGTCGATGCCTCGGCCAATCCTTCGGAAACGGCGCGCCGTTGGCGTCTGGAAGGGTCTGAGGGCGAGTTGGGCATCATTGCTCCGGTGAGTGAGCCCTTCTGCGGTCACTGCAATCGGTTGCGCCTGACGGCCGACGGGAAACTGCGAACCTGCCTCTTCAGCCTCGATGAGCACGACCTCAAGCCGCTGCTGCGGGGCGGCGGCTCCGACGAAGATCTCGCCTCGTTGCTGCGAGACCGGGTTCAACACAAGGAAGCCGGGCATCGGATTGGCCAGGCCGACTTTGTGCAACCGCAACGCTCCATGAGCTGCATTGGCGGCTGAGCCGACCGACGAACCACCCTCTCCGGGTCGCCACCACAAATCTCTACTGAAGGCGGCTGAGGTCAGCCCTTGGTGAGTGTTTCGTCCAGGTTGAAAAGGACACTGGCCAGGGTCGTCCAAACGGCCAATTTTCGAGTCTCCAAATCGGCCGCTTTTGGCACCTGCCCCACCTGAATCAACGCCGCTGCCGCCTTGGGGTCGGCTCGGAAACTCCGCTCCTGTTGCTGGACAAAGGCTAGGAGCCGCCGTTGTTCCGCCGCGGTCGGTGGTCGGCCCACGCTCCGCGTGAAGGCGTAGTCCACGCGAGAGGCATCGTCCGGACCGCCCTCGGCCAGAATCCGCTGTCCAAAAAATCGAGCCGCCTCGAGCAATGTTGGCTCGTTCAGTGCGGCCAGTGCCTGCAACGGCGTATTGGTCCGGGGCCTCCGTGAGACGCAGACCTCGCGGCTGGGGGCATCGAAGGTGGCCAAGGTAGGATAGGTACAAACGCGTCTCCAGAAAGTGTAGAGGGCGCGTCGATACAAGTCGGGGCCATCGCTCACCGGCCATTCGTCCATGCCGATCTCGGGACGGAGGAATCCAATCTCCTTCCAGAGGTTGGGCACCTGCACGGGGTAGACGCTCGGGCCACCCACCTTGTGGTGCAGGAGGCCGCTGACCGCCAGGGCATGATCGCGAATCATCTCGGCATCCATGCGGAAACGAGGGCCACGCGAGAGGAAGCGGTTGTAGAAATCCTTCTCCTGGCGGGTGGCATCGGTCGCGGCACTTTGTCGATAGGTCGCCGACATCACGATGAGTTTTTGCAGAGCTTTGACGTCCCAGCCGCTGGCAATGAACTCGGTGGCCAGCCAATCGAGGAGTTCGGGATGGGAAGGCAATTCACCCTGGCGGCCGAAGTCTTCGCTGGTCTTCACCAGACCTGTTCCAAAGCAGCGCTCCCAAAACCGGTTCACCGTGACCCGAGCCGTGAGGGGATTGGCTGGATCCACTAACCAACGGGCGAGGGTCAGGCGATTGGCCGGGACTCCCGCTGGCAGGGGTGGGAACACCGCTGGGATTCCCGGCTGGACAACCTTCCCTTTGGTCAGGAAGTCGCCCCGGAGATGAATGTAAGTCTCGCGCGGCTGCGGATCGGATCGTTCCTGCATCACCAGCGTGGTGAACTTCTGACCGACGCGCTGCCGACGATTCTGCTCAAGAACGAAGAGTTCACGCTCAAGGGTACGGACCTTCTCCGAGGCGGAGCGCTGGCTGGCTACCAAGAGCGCCGACTGCTCGGTCGAACGTTCCTGCGAGGACCGGGAGGCTGCCACCCGCACGTCTTCAGGCAGGGGCCATTGACGTTGGGGATCCTTCTCTGTGGTCACCGAAATACGGAATCGGCCGATGCAATGGCTGTTCCCATGGTAATGGTCGAAGCGAAAGGTGAGCCGGCTGCCCCCACGGTATCCGGTCGGATCCTGCAACCGAGCGATGAGAAAGTGACGCTGTCCAAAGCGAGGACCAATGGACCAACCCGTCTTGGAATTACGATCGATCGCGTGCTCGGCCTTGTAATACTGCTGTTCCCAATCGGCCGTGGCGCTGCTGAAAAAGAGATTGGTGTTGGCCGGAGCGGCGCCCTTCATGGGAGCGGCGGCGAAGGAAAATTCGTCGAGGATGAAATTGCCGCTGGCGCCCCAACGACCCGGACCATTCTTCGGAAGGCTAGGATCGGGCAGCACTTCGAGCAGGACAGCCGTGATGCCTGTGAGGTCCGTCTCGGCCTCGACGGTAATGGTGTCGTAGATGGCGTTGACCCCAGTTCCGAGGAGGGATCCGTCCGGCAAGTTTGTGTAGCTGGAACCGCCGGTGGACTGAGGGTTGACGAGTTGGAGAGTGCGCCACGGGTCCGCTTTCCGAGCCACCGACTTCTCCCAGACGGCCTGAGATTTCTGAAGTTCCTTCTCGATGCGAGAAAGCTCATCCCGGGTCTCCTGCAACCGCCGAGACAAGTGCGCGTCCATGTCAGTCAGGTCTGGCTTGGGCACCTCGACCGAGGGGCCGAGACTGTAATTGCCCGAGTCGGAACTGTTGTTGAAGAAGGAGTAAAACCGGTAGTACTCCTCATGGGTGATCGGATCGTACTTGTGCGTATGGCATTCGGCACAGTTCAGGGTAAGTCCCAACCAGGCCGTGCCCACGGTTGCCACCCGGTCCTTCACCGCCTTGGTACGGTACTCCTCGGCATCGCCACCCCCCTCGTCGTTGACCTTGGTGTTGCGGTTGAACCCCGTGGCGATGCGCTGGGCCAAGGTGGGTTGGGACAAAAGATCACCCGCCAGCTGATCGATGGTGAACTGGTCAAACGGTTGGTTCTTGTTGAAGGCCTCGATCACCCATTGACGGTAAGGCCAAATGGAACGAGCCAGATCCACCTGATAGCCGTTGGAATCGGCATAGCGCGCTAGGTCGAGCCAACCCCGGGCCATGTGCTCCCCGTAGTGGGGCGAGGCGAGCAGACGATCCACGAGAGTCTCAAAGGCGCGCGGCGACTTGTCGGCGAGAAAAGCGCTGATCTCGGACGGTTCCGGAGGCAGACCAGTGAGGTCGAGGGACACACGACGAATCAAATTGGCACGATCGGCTTCAGGCTGTTGCTGCAGCCCTTCTTTGGCCAATCGAGCCACAATGAACCGGTCAATGGGATTTTGAAGAGTGGCCGTCTTCGGCAGGTTTTCTGGAGGATTGGGTCGGATCGGCGCCTGGAAGGACCAATGCTTCTGGATATTGCTATCAGGCCAAAGAGCACCCTCGCGGATCCAGCGGGTAAGGCTGGCAACTTCAGCCGGTGTTAATCGCGGACCCTTGGGCGGCATGACTTCATCTGGATCGGTGGCGGTGACGCGACGGATGAGTTCGCTGGTCTCGGGTTTTCCCACCTCCAAGACCACCTTGCCAGATTCGGCCGCCTGAAAGGCAGCCGCACGAGAATCTAGGCGAAGATTGGACTTTTGCTTGTCCGGGCCATGGCATTCGAAGCAACGCCGAATTAATAGCGGCTCAATCTCAGCCGTGAAGTCGGTCGCCGCCATCGTCTGGGAAACCAGGAGGGTTCCGGTGAACAGGGCGATTGCCTCGGGAAGCAGGGGGATCTTCATAGGCTCTGGTATTTCGGCATTTTCTGGGAGACTCCCTCCAAAAGCCAGACTGGAAGAGTCCCTGAAGCGGAGAAAACGCAGTACGCCGAAGGGTGAAAAGACCCGGCGGGTTACTCGGCGAAGCGATCTTTCGACCTAGAGGGAAGATCACCGCACCCAAGCTCGGTCCGAGCCGGCCCGTGCGTGCGAAGCTCAGGAGGGAAGCACGGGTCCGGGAAACCGGGTTCACCGAGAAATTGTTTCTGGGGCGAAATGGTGTTTGGGGAGCGCTTCCACAATCGGGCTGATCCTCGTAAGCTTACGGCCCCACGGTGAAGCCCTCGTCCATCCTGCTAATCGCCGGTGAGCCCAGTGGCGACCAACTCGCCGCCGAGCTAGTTCGCGCTCTGCGCCGAAGGACGGGTCCTCTGGAACCCCAGTTCTTCGGGGCGGGGGGGCCGGCCATGGCGGGGGCCGGAGTGGAGATCCTCTGCGACCTGACCGCGCAGTCCGTCATCGGTCCCGCCGATGCCCTGCGGCAGTTGGGCCAGTTCCGCCGCGCGTTCCGACAGTTGTTGGAGGCCGCCCGCGAACGAACTCCCGACGTGGTGATCGGAGTCGATTTCGGGGCCTTCAATTTGCGCTTCCTCAAGGCCATCACCGCAATGACTTCCGAGAGCTCTGGGACTTTCCAGAACTGGCGGCCTCGACGGGTGCAATTCGTGTCTCCGCAAGTTTGGGCATCGCGGGCCGGAAGGGCCCGAGAGATGCCTCGAATCCTGGACCGATTACTTTCGATCCTTCCCTTCGAGAAAGAATGGTATGCAAAAAATGCGCCGGGTGTGCGGGTCGACTTCGTGGGTCACCCATTGGTCGATCGGCATGGTCTACCGCCGGCGCCCCCCTTCCGATCGGCAGGGCAGCAACCCCATCTAGTACTGCTCCCAGGAAGTCGCACAGGGGAACTGCGACGCCACTGGCCAGTGGTGGCGGCCGCGGCCCAGAAGGTCATCGAGAAAACCGGGGCCCGATGCACTCTGGTGTTGCCACAGGAAGCCGCTCGGTCGGCTCTGCCTCCGGGGATTCCTGATCCCAAAGGCATGTCTATCCAGATCGGAAAACTCGCCGCAACCCTCGCTGACGCCGACGTGGCCATCGCCTCGACCGGAACCGTCACCCTAGAATGTGCCTGGTTCGCGGTACCCACGATCGCCCTCTACAAAACCTCGTGGAGCACCTACCAAATCGGAAAACGCATCATCCAAGTTCCTTTTCTGGCCATGCCGAATCTCTTGGCCGGCAAGGCAGTCCTGCCGGAGTTTGTCCAAGACGCGGCGACTTCCGACGCCCTGGCTGAGGCGACCCTGAGACTGCTAACCACTCCTGGAGCACTGACGGAGGCTCGAAAAGCACTCATCCAAGTTCGCCAACTTCTGGGGCCTCCAGGAGCTACCGAGCGAGCGGCCGACAAGATCTTGGCTGACTAGCCGGTACGTAGGGCATTGAGCAGCCACTGAGAGGACTCAGCCCTCTTAGGGTGTCCCTCAATGGCTGCTAAGACCTGATGCGCTCATCGGTGGATCCAACCGGAGAGCTGTCATCGGCGGGTCACTTTCTTACGAGCTGCCTCGAGCGTTTGACGTTCGGCCTCGGTCAGGCTGCTAATCCCATCCCGGGCGATCTTATCGAGAATGGGATCCACCTCACGGGCCATGAACTCGGCATTAGAGAGTTCTTTTGCTGGGGTCGGAGCTGAGTCAGAACGGAACGATGGCTTAATGATCTGCCCCACGGCCGCTCGAGAGGCGGGGCGGGAGGTCTGCCGCTGTTGATTCCAACGATGCCAGCCTTCGGAGAGACGATCCCACAAACCCTCGCCCCGATGATATCCGGCCTGGACCCAGAACCACCCGAAGAGCAAACCGCCCAAGTGTGCCGCGTGAGCCACTCCGTCCCGCGATGGGACCACGATGAAGAACACGGCGACACCGACCGAGAAGTAAAACAGGAAACGGGCCGGAACCGGAACAATGAGGGCCAGCAGAATTCGGGCATCGGGCTCTAGCCGACAAAAAATCGCCAGGAAGGTCATGAGCCCGGCCGACGCCCCCACCACACTTGGGGAGAATACATCCGGAAAGGCCGCGCTAATCCCCAACTGCAGCAAACCACCCACCAGACCACCGGCCATCCAAAGGCCCATCATTCGTCGGCCCCCAAAAGCCGCCTCGATGGGGCGACCAAACATCCAGACACCCAACCCGTTGAAGAACAAGTGAGCGAAACTGCCATGCAAAAATTGGAAGGTCACCAGCTGCCAAACCCAGCCCGATCGCCACACCCGATTGGACAATGCCCCGTACTCCTGCAGCGGCAGGCTCAGGTAGGTTTCGGCAATGGCCTCCGCGACGAAGACCACCACCAAGGCGATGAGGAGCATCACCGTCCAAGAGAAACGCATCCCGTTGTCCTCTTCCCGCATGTAGTCCCGATCTGAAAGCATTGCGTTTAACGATAGTCTGGGCCGGACCCTTTTTCCAATGCGGATCCACTTGCACCGCCTTCACCGTGTGCTGAGTCGGAAATTCCGCTGAAGCGCAAGGGCGACGGCCAAGCCTCCGATGAAGCCTCCGAGATGGGCCAAATGGGCAATGGGGCCCACCACAAAGACGGCACCCAGGGCGCTAATAATAATGCCGCCCAACAGAACAAACTTCGCCCGGATCTCCATAGGAATGACGAAGAATAGCAGCACCCTCAGACGTTCCTCGGAGTGCAACGCTCCAAGGGCCGCCAACAACCCGCACAATCCCGCTGAGGCTCCCACCACGGCTCCTCCGAAGGATTCGGGCATCATCCAAGCACCCGCCACGTGGAGAATGCCGCCCAACGTTCCGCTGACCAGGTAGAGCAAGAGGAAACGCCACCGCCCGAGGGTCGTTTCCATCACAGGGCCCAACGAGTGCAGCAGGAGGAGATTCATGCCCAAGTGAATCCAGCCCCCATGCAGGAACTGAAAGCTCAGGCATTGCCACCAGGCTCCCCGTAGCAACCCCTCAAGGCTCAGGGCATGATTCAATTCAAACCAGCGCTTGCGGCCCGGATCAACCCGGTAGAGCCATTGCTCATAAGCAAAGAATGCCAGATTCAGCGCAATCAACACCCGCGTCGCACCTCGCTCCAACGGCAGCTCCTCCCCGCGTGGGGGCGGCAAGGGGGGCGGCGGATTCATGGCTGCGTGTCGAGGTTAACGGGGGGGTTAATCCACCGACACCATCGCCTTGATGACCCCGGTCTCGGGTTTCAACCAGGAGGGAAACTGATCGATCATCTCTCCAAAGGCCGAGCGATGGGTGATCCACGGCCGGGTGTCGATCCGGTGCGCCTCGATGTGGCCGATGATGCTGCGGAAATCCTCTGGGAGAGCATTGCGGCTTCCCAGAATGCTCAGTTCCCGGCGATGCAAGATCGGGGCATGGGGGAAACTCAAATCGGCCTGGGTAATCCCCACATACACCAGACGTCCGGCAAACGCGCAGAAGCCCAGTGCCTGGCTCATAGATTTGTTAGACCCAGTGGCATCGATGACCGCCTCGGCCCCGTTGCCGTCGGTCAGCGTCTCGACCGCAGTGAACTCGGATCCGTCGGCCCGTGTGAGCACCGTGTCGGTCACACCCATGACATCCCGGACGAAGGCCAGGCGCTGCTCGTTCATGTCCATCACCACCGTCCGAGCCCCACTGAGTTTGGCGAACTCGATGACACTCAATCCGATCGGACCGGCCCCGATCACCAGGACCGTCTCGCCCGGCTTCAGAGCGGCGCGGAACACGGCATGACTCCCGATGGCGAGGGTCTCGACGAGCGCCAGTTGTTCGAAATCTAGAGAAGGACCCCCATGAAGTTTGCGGGCTGGCACCGTGTAGTACCGCCGAAGGCCTCCGTCGCAATGCACGCCCAGGGTTTGATTGTGATGACAACAATTGGTGTGCCCCCGGCGACAGGCGTGGCAGTGCTCGCAATTCAGGTAGGGCTCGACGCTGCACCGATCTCCGGGACGCACGTTCGTGACCCCGTCACCGACGGTTACCACTTCGACGCCCAGTTCATGCCCTGGAATCCGCGGGTAGGAGAAGAAGGGCATCTTGCCCAAGTAGCCTCCGAGGTCGGTGCCGCAAATGCCCACTTGATGGACGCGGACCACGGCCTCACCCGGGCCGGGAGCGGGGGGTTCGTCGATATCGATGACCCGGAATGATCCGGGCTTTTCCAGTTGAATGGCCTTCATGCGCGGGGATTAGGTCGCGGATCGATGGGCGATGTCCGCGGGGTGTACAACTGAAGGGAAACCCCGCCTGCGAGGCGAGAAAATCGTTCCAGTTTGCGAAAAACGATTCTGTTGACGGCCCACAGCCAAAGGAACAGGTTTTTACACACCCATGAAATTGTTGTCGCAAACCCATCGACCCCCTCGCTGTGGCTTCACGCTCATCGAGTTGCTCGTCGTCATCGCCATCATCGCCATTCTGGCAGGCATGCTCCTGCCCGCGTTGGGAAAAGCCAAATCTAAGACCCTTGGCATCCAGTGCATGAACAACAACAAGCAGATGATGTTGGCCTGGCGACTGTACGCCGATGATAATCAGGGCTTACTCGTTAAATCTCTGGCTGGCGGACCCGAGGATAACTTGCGCGTTCTACTCGTGGCGGGATCCGCCAGCGATTCTCCGACCAACACCATCGATAAGAGCCCCCTGATGAAATACATGGGCAATTCTCGCGAGGTTTGGAGATGTCCCGCGGATCGAACAACTCGGATAGAAGCTGGCAAAAAAGTTCCGCGGGTCAG
>JAPLUF010000110.1 GCA_026397755.1 Verrucomicrobiota bacterium | reverse complement strand
GGTCTGATCTCAAATATCAATACCCTCACCGGCCAACCCGTCGTGATCTTTGGAACGGACCTCACGGACACATCCCCCAACCCGATTATCGCCGTGGCGCTCGGCGGGCCGGACCTCAAAAACCCAACGGTCCTGTTTGGGGACGGGTCGGTCCTGCAAATGTCCGAAGCGCAATTCCGACAAAGCCTGAGCCGGGCCAGCCCGTCGTATCGAGCCAACTGGGAACACTTCCAGCAGCTAGGACTCTTCGGGCGGAAAGACCAGATGACAGACCCCCGAACCGGCAAACCCTACCTGTTCTTCCTCGCAACCAGTGGGACGAACTCGTCACCCGACGAGATGCTCGCCGTGTCGCCCCCGGATCCGGACACGCAGGTCCGATCGGCCCTGCTGGGGGACGGGTCGGTCCAGCCAATGTCCGAAGAGCGATTCCGCGAACTCCTGTTCAACAGGGTTAGTACTAAACTCAGGTGATGACTTCCCGTAGCTGTTCGAGACTCGATTCCGAGACCGCTTGAGCCGATCCAGCGCTTGGGTGCAATTCGCCTGAGAATGGTTGCGCCAGAACCCCTTCAATTCGTCGCCCCACCGAAGCACGCCCCCATGACCGACTCTCGATTGCCCATCGCCGGCTTCGCCCCCACGCGCTGGTCGCTGGTGGCGCGGGCGCGGGGCACGACGCCGGAGGCTCGGGCTGCCTTGTCGGAATTGTGCGAGGCGTATTGGCGGCCGGTCTTTGAGACGCTCCGGCGGTGGCATGGGACCGACGACGAGGCGCGCGAAGCGGCCCAGGAGTTCTTCGCCCACGTGCTGGCCGGCGGCCGCATTGAGGGGGCTGACCCGGCTCGCGGGCGATTCCGCTCCTACTTGCTAGGCGCTCTCCGGCATTTCGAGTCGGACTTGCGCGAGCGGGCCCGCCGACTCAAACGCGGCGGCGGTGTCCCCATCGCGTCGCTCTCCGAAGATGGAATCGCCGAGCCGGCCACCGCAGGCCTCGACCCGGTGCGCTTCGACCGCGAGTGGGCCTTCACCCTGCTTGAACGAGCTCTGGCGACGGTCGAGAGCGACTTGCGATCGGCGGGCAAGTCGGCCCACTTCGAGCGCCTCAAGCCCGCTCTGGTCGGCGACGCTCTTTCGTCGCCCACAGACCTCGCCCGGGAACTCGGACTCACCGAAAGCGCGCTAAAGGTGGCCATCCACCGCTTGCGTCGGCGATTCCGGGAAGCCGTGCGGGCCGAGATATCCCAGACCCTGACGGACGGCGACGACGTGCAGGAGGAGCTGCGCTACCTGATCGAAGTATTGGCTTCACCGGGAGGCTGACGCCACGGCCTTGCACCCCGGAGCTATCCGAAGAGCTCTTGCTGCACCGGCCCTTGTTCCGGCTCTGCCCCGGGGCCCTGCGCCTCACTCAGCAACCCCTGGCGATATCGGGCCTCGGCCTCGGCCCCCCGGAAGGTGTGGCCCTTGCGGCTGCCATGGCGGAGGTACACCCGGCGCGACGCTTCACGAGCGGCGACGCTAGATCGAACACGGGCAATCCGCTCCTTGGCCTCGATGACCGACCGACGGGGGTCGACCCTCGGGGCGGGATAATCAACGCCGATCACGCACCCACTGGCCTCCTGCTGTGAGCGCGTCATGCGCCACGGCTCGGCCAGGAAGACGTTGGGCACGCCGGCCAGTTCGGGCACCCAGCGGCGGATAAAGACGCCCTTCGGGTCTTGCTCGATGGCCTGAAGTGTTGGGGAATAAATGCGCACGGTGTTGATGCCTGTCGTGCCGCTCTGCATTTGGGCCTGGCTGAAATGAATTCCCGGCTCGAAGTCGAGGAAGCAACGGGCCAGGTGGATCGACGTCGGACGCCAGTGGAGCCAGAGGTGGTAAGAGGCCACGCTCATCACCAAGGCGCGCATCCGGAAGTTAAGCCAGCCGGTGGCCCGGACTGCCCGCATGCAGGCGTCGACCATCGGAAAGCCGATCCGCCCCTGACGCCAGGCCTCAAGGCGCAGCTGACCTTCTTCGGACTCGGTGAAGGCCTCGCGCAACCCATCGTAGACCGGGTTGAAGTTCTCGAACTCGATGCGCGGCTCGTCCTCGAGCTTTTGCATGAAGTGGCAATGCCACCGCAGGCGTGATTGGAAGCTGGAAAGGGCTCCCCACCAGCGCCGATCGACCGGCTCTCCAGCGGTGCACCGCCACCTCAACTCCTCCGAACGCTGGAGAGCCGCCTGATGCACGGTGCGCATGGAAACACAGCCCCAGGCGAGGTGGGCGCTGATCCGAGAGCAGCCGCTCCACGCGGTGAGTGGGCTCGACATCTCTGCTCGGTAGCCGACGCCGCGTTCCTCAAGGAAACTCCCCAACACTTCCCGCGCCGCCGTCTCGCCGCCGCGTTGGAGTTCGATCGGAATCACCGGACCCAGGCCCAGTTGCTCCGGACCCAAAACACCGTCGGAGACGAGCCCGGTCGGACGACCCGATCCGAGCACCTCCGGGGACGACTCGATGCGGCCCGACATGCTCTTGGCCCAGCGTTCGGCCCAACCGTCGCGGGTCCGCAAACGACGCACCACGCCGTCCTGACGCCGCTCCTGCCAGTCGATCCCGCGGTTCCGGCACCAGCGGGCGACGCGGAGATCGCGGTCGAAGGTCAGCCGGTTGCCCGTCTCCTCATGCGACCAAAGCCGGAGAAAACCTGTCTCGCGATGCAGGCGCTCGAGTTGCTCCACGGCCTCGCCACGCCGCAGCAGCAGACACCCTCCACGCCGGGTCCACTCGGTCTCCAACTCCCGGAGCGCTTCGGCGATGAAGCGGGAGTGCGACGCATCCCATTCCGGCGACTGGAGGAGTTCGGTCTCGTAGAGGTAGAGCCCAAGGACGGGACCCTGCTGCAAGGCCTCGATCAAGGGTGCGTGGTCGCAGATCCGTAAGTCGCGCTTGAACCACACCACCTGCCAGTCGGTGCGCCTTGCGTGGGTCGAACCGGTGGGTCGGGTCGGAATCATCAGAACAACAGCTCCGGTTGCTGAGGGTCCCGGCTCTTGGTAAGGGCGGCGGCTTGGGTCGCTAGGCGTCGCTGGGCCTTCTCCCAAAACCCGAAGAACCCGGCCGAGGCTTGGGGCCACAAGTGTTCATCCCAAGGGCGGCGGCACCAAATCACCTTTCGGCCGTCGCGGGCCAAGGCGGCCTCGATCGCCGGAATCGCATCGGCCAGCGGACCCACAGCGGGTCGCATCGCCACCCATCCGGCCAGGCCGCGTTCCTGGGCCACCCTCGCAAGGGCCTCGGCCAGACCTTCGCCGGTCTCGCACGATTCGGTGGGGCACTTGAAAAAATGACCCGCCCGAGCCAGTCCATCGGCCAGGGCCGTTTTCAGGTAGGCGATGCGGAGCGGAGCCATGCCGAGGGACGCAACCCGCTGCGCATCAAACACGCTGAGGGCCACCGCGGGACGTAGGCCGGCCAGTCCGGATCGCTCAACGCTCAAATCTTCACCGTGCACCCACAGGCCCCACCGTCCGGGCGGGTTTGCGGAACCTTCGGTGATGCCAGGAACTTCGGGCAGCGGTTTCCATGCTACGCGTTCCGCCGGCCGTTCGTCGGGCAGTGAAACCGCCGCCACAACCGAGTCGTCGATGCGCTCCAGTCCGGTGGGATCGGCCAAGAGGCTGGCAGCACAATACTTTTCTAAATTGGAGCGGCGTGGCAGGTAGGCCTTGCCCCGGGTTTGCACGCCGGCAACCCAACGCCATCCCAGCGTGTTGCTGGCGGGATCGGCGTCGAGGAGGTGCCGGTAGAAAAAGTCGGCCCCCAAGGCCCAGGGCAGGCGCTCGACATGGATCCAGTACCCGGCCCACCACATGCGGGCGTGGTTGTGCAAATACCCGGTCTCGATGAGTTCGCGGGTGAATCCATCGAACACCGCGATGCCGCCCTGGCCTGCCATGACCGCCTCGGCCCGTCGGAGCAGCGCCGGATCGGCCTGTCGGCGGAGGCGATCTACCTCGGCGCGGTAGTCAGACCAGACGCTGGGTCGCAACTCGAGCCAACCCTTCCAGTAATCGCGCCACACCAACTCCTGCACCAGTTTCTCCACCGCCGCGAAGCGGCAGGTTTCGAGAAGCGAGCCCACCAACTCTTCGGTGGTCACCAGTCTAGCCCGCACCACCGGAGACAACCGCGTCACGTGCGGATGTCCAGAAACGACCTGGTTGCGCATCGCCCCGTAGCGCGTCGCTTGGGGCAAGAATGCCTGCCAGCGAGCCAGAGCGGCCGCACGCGTGGCGGGAAAGGTGCCTTCGGAATCCAACATCGCGATCAAGGTGGTCTGGAACTCCAATTCCTCAACGCCAGCGCTTCGGCTCCGACTGGTCGAACGTGCGGAGATCCAAGTTCTAGTTTCCGACCGCCAGTCAAACAGCGTTGCCGGACCTCGATGAGATGACCCAAATCTCACCCATCGGGCCTCAGTACTTGGGAAAAATGGCCGGGCTCGGGAAGCGCTCTTCAGTGCTGGAGGAACCATCGTTGAGGTATTCCTCCCGAGGCACCTGAACCTGGGGCCAGTTGCCAGGACGAACCCTCACCGTCTTGCCGGGGCGGATGCCCTCGATGATCAGGTCGGTCTCGAAACGAATCTGGGTGCCACTGCTGCCCAGAGGTGCCGGGTCGGGAGATTTGGTGGCATCCAAAATGGATCCGCGTGAGGCCATGTGCCCGGGTCCATAAGCTCCGTGGGTGTGCTTCAACGTATTCTCAACGGCATTCATCATGGCAGAGCCGCCTTTTTTGAAATCGGCGTAAAGCGACTCGTCCATGCCGCCAAACAAGGTCGCGGTCACGGTGGCGCGGCCAAACTTACCATACTCGACGGTGTCGATCCACGCGGGCATCCAGCGGCTACGGATGAACGCCTTGTGGGTTTCTGTTTGATTCAGCGCGGCTCGTTGCATCGCTGCGTCATCCAGCCAGAGGTCCGAAATGTGAAAGCGCGTGAACACGCCATCCGGTGTGGGTTTCCAAGTGATGCCGAGCTGAACTTCTTGACCCGCAAGGGATTTCTTCCCATCGGCAGGCCATACGCCTTCGGCAATCAACTCCTTGATCGCGAGGCATTCGCGGCCGCGCCAGACGCGGGTGGCGGCATCGAAGGACATCTTTTCTTCGGCGGCCTTGCCGCCTCCTCCGTGTTTGGCTTCAAGGGTGGCGACGATCATCCCCTCGTTGTTCTTGAGATCCACTTCCTTGAGTTTCCAGACCCATCCCTCGCGCTGACAGTGACTGGGTTCATCTTCGAGCAGCAGAACGTGGTTTTCGGCGGGAAGGATACCGGCGCCACGATTGTGGTTCGCGTCCCTCGTCTTGTTGTCGACGGGCAACACTGGCACGGCCGAAATCTTCGGATCGGGCGGAAGATAGGCGCGGACGTGCAGCACGGTGCCGAGCGGGATATCCCGCAAATCGGCCGGTGCACCATGATAACGCACGAGGCCGTAGGGCAGCAGGGCGAAGGGGTGCGGGTCGTTGCGGAAAAACATGCCTGATCCCTGCACCCGGATGCTGCCGCGACGGTTTGCGTGGTCGACGAAGACGAGTTCACCCCGGTAGGAGTATGCTTTTTCCAACGGGGGAAATTTTCCCGCTTCGGGTCGGAAAATGTCGGATTGTTGTTCTTGGTTCTTTGTTTTTGGTTCTGCGCAGAAGGCGGTGGCTTGCGCGAGAAAACACGCAACCAGCAATAACCAAGAACGCGGAACCAAGAACCAAGAATGAGGAAACAAGAGCCAGCTCATAGCCCAATCACCTTGTTGCTGTCGCCAAACTGGTCGGTCTCCACACCCATGCGCTGGGCCATAAGGAGGAGGAGATTGCTCATGTGGGCCTCCGAGTTCGCGGGGCGGCTGCACAACTGATAATGCGCAGGACTGAGCGCCCCGTCAGCACCGATGGCGTAGCCTTGGAAGCCTGAAGCCTCTTTGTTGAAGTCGACGTGGCTACCATGCTTTAGGCGAAGATCGGAACCCCCGGCGAGCACCAGCGGAAGGTTCGCATTGCCATGGCTGTGGCCGTAACTCATGCCACTGCCAAATAATGCCATCGTGGAGCCGAGCAGCGGCTTGCTGCCAAGGTCCTTGGTCTCCGCGAGCCGTGTGAGGAAGTAACTAAACTGCTCAATGGCGAAGGTATCGTAGTTGGTGAGCTTCTCCATGTAGCCAGCATCGCCACCGTGGTGGCTGAGTTGATGGCGCGACTCGGTGATTCCGATCTCGGGAATAGCGAAGGCATCCCCTTCTCCGCCCAGGCTGAAGGTGGCCACGCGCGTCACATCCGTCTGGAAGGCGAGCACCATGAGGTCGTAAACGGTGCGGAAATAATCCCCCGCCAGAGTGGCGGCTATGTCGCGGTTGGTGCGTTTACGATCGGCATCGGAGATAGCCGGCAGCGGCGTGTCAATCCAGGCATCCGCCCGACGGGTGCGAATTTCCGCCTCACGCACGGAGGTGAGGTATTGCTCCATGCGTCCCTTGTCTGCGGCGCCCATCTTCTTCTCGAGCTGGCGCACCTCTGCGAGGTTGGCATCCAGCACACTGCCTTTGCGACGCAAGGATCTGCGCTGGGCCAGTTTGCCGCCCTTCGGCTCCTCGAACAGGGAGGCGAAAATTTCGCTGCAACGACGCATCGCGGGCAAGCGCACGCCGTCGGCGGTGCAGGCGAGAGAGTCTCCTGTGAGCGCTACCTCCATCGAAGCGACTCGCGTGTCTTGCGCGGTGATCTCGGCCATCTTCTGATCGAGTGAGATGGTGTTGCGGTCGGACGGGCCGAGCTTTCCACCCGTCAGCCAAACATTAATGCAGTTGTGGTGGTGACTCAGGGCTCCCGGGTGATGCAGCCCGCTGATAGGCGTAATGACGTCGCGGTGTTTTTCTAGGGGTTTCAGCGACCGGGAGAACTGGTAGTCCTTGCCGGACTTGAGGATCTGGTAGTTGAGCGAATGGACGCCATTGGCGAGGTAGATAAAGGCGCTGCGCCGAGGCGTGGCGGTCGATTTTTCTGCTGCGCTCAGCGGGACCATGCAGTCGAGCAGAGGCAGGGATATGAAACTGCCCAGCGCGCGGAGAGCATGGCGGCGGTTGATCAACCAGGATTGGGATAGGTAGTTGCTCACAGAAATTCTCTTTCGCGGGTGGATTAGCGTTTGCGCATCAAGTCGGACAAAGCCACGGCGCGGACGATGTCCTTGAGCCGGTATTGGTTTTTCTTCGCGGCGGCTTGGATGAGCGCGAGATCAGCCTGGTCGTCAAAGGTCATCGGGCGACGAAGGCCGTAAATACAAAGATGCTCGATGAAGGCGCGAGCCAGTGGGTCGCGGTCGTCGAGCAGCAATCCTTTGAAATCGCCTGCATCCTTGAACAGACGCCCATCGGGCATCGCTCCGGCGGGATTGATTAATGGATCCTCGCCGACTCCTGCTGCGACGTTCTCCCTCGTGCGCCATCGACCGATGGCGTCGTAGTTGTCCCAGGCGAGTCCCAATGGGTCGATCTTGGCATGGCAGGCCGCACAGTTCGCGTCGTTGCGGTGCGCTTCCAGTTTATCACGAAGCGTTGCCTTGGGGCTTTTCGGCGGATTGGGCTCAATGGCCGGAACATTCGCCGGCGGCGGCGGCGGCGTCTTGCCGAGGAGCACCTGGCTGAGCCAGACGCCGCGATGAACCGGACGGTGGCGCGTGCCGTCCGAGGTCAACCCGAGCACGGCGCCCATCGTCAGCAAACCACCGCGATGATCCTCAGGTTTGAGTGATACGCGTTGGAAGCCGCCCGCCTTCATCTCCGAGAATTTATAGAAATCGGCGAGTCGGGCGTTGGCCATGGTCCAGTCGGAATCAATGAAGCTGTCGATGGTCACGTTCTTGGTGAACATCTCGCGGAAATACTCGATGGGCTCGGCACGCATGCTCGTCTCGAGCCATGCGTCGTAGTTCGGATAGAGCTTCTTGTCCGGCGGGAACATTCCAAGGCGCTGTAACTGCAGCCACTGCCGCGCAAAATCGTCGATGAAACCGCCCACCTTGCGATCCATGAGCATCCGGTCTACTTCTTTACTCAGGCCTTCATCCTTGAGATGGCCGCCTTGGGCCGTGGCGACGAGTCCGGCATCGGGCCTCGAACTCCAGAGGAAATACGAGAGTCGGGAGGCCAGTTCCCATTCGGTCACTCGTTCACGCGCCTCTGGCTCACCTTCGACGAGGTAAATGAAATGCCTGGAGGTCATCACGCCCTGCAGGGCGACACGGTAGGCATCGACGGTCTTTTCCCCCGCCTCGCGCTCAGCGCGGTAAGACTTCAGAAACTCCACCAGCTCCTCATTCTTCACCGGCCGTCGCCAAGCGCGTTCAGCGAAGCGTTGCAAATGCGTGGCCACCACCTCGGGCGTCGCGTCATTGGGCGGCACCAAGCCCACGCACCGCGACGTTTCCTCTTCAGACACCAGCGGTCCTTCCCATTCGATCCAATCGAGCAGCACTGTGGAGAAAAGGCCGTTGCCCCGGTCGTCGAACATCTGCGGCGCGTTGGCATTCAGGAGCAAGGTCTGGCTGCTGTGCGTGAACATGTAGCCGGGGCTCGTCAGCGCATTGCGGAAGGCCGCGCCTTGTCTCCGGTCCACCACATCCGTCGCCACCACGCAGAAATCGAGCGTCGCTGGCATTTCGAGAAACAACTCGAACTCATAAACCTGCGGACTGTCCTCTGGAGCCGTGAGGTCAAACTCGATGAGTCCTGCCACCGTCTCCTCTCCGGTCCGCTTGCCAATGCTCAGGTGGGCCGGTTGACCTCCGGGCGGGCGAATGCCGCTGGCCTGGATACGCACTTTGTAGAGACCACTGTGCTCCGGCCCGGTCTTGCCCAACCAGTTCGGCGAGAGCGCGGTCTGGACTTGGCCAGGAAAGAGGAGATAACGCAGCGGCCGTTGGATGCCGAAGCGCTCCAACACCGCCCGCTGTTCTTTGCCCCCTCCATAACGCAATTCGGCAGCGTCCTTGCGAACTTTGCGAACCTCGCCAGACACCGTCGGAAACGCGCGATCGAGGACCAGTTCCGCGGCGCGGTAATAGCGGTCGACATGCGACGGCGACAGCGACAGCTCCGATCCGATGCGTTCAAACCCGTGCCACAGCGTGTCTTCGTTCAGCTCGCCGGGCTTGGTGGGATCATAACGCACGCCGAGCAAATCATAGACGGTGTTTTGATACTCCTTCCGGCTCAGCCGATAATGCGCCACCGCAGGCCGCGCCGCCATCCGCGCCGCACGGCCCTCCTTGATCCGCGAATCAAGACTCGCCACAAACACCGCGATCTCTTCCTGCGTCGGCCGTTTCTCCTTCTTGGGCGGCATCTCACCCGAATTGACCTGCTCCATCATCTCGGCCCAGTGGTGCGTGTCTGCGCCGAGTTTGAAATCACGAGAGAGCCGATCGATCCGCAAGTCTCCCTTCTCCTTCTCCGGGCCATGGCAGCGAATGCAATGGTTCTCAATGAAGGCGTCAAACGGCTCTGCGGCACGAGCGGCCCCCGCCCAACCCAGGCAGGTTGCAAAGAAAAGCGCGGCCGCGAACCACGAGCGAAAGCGACGACAGGAGGGCCTGTTTCGTCGGAAAAAACCAGCTCCGATCCCGCGCAGGGAAACTGATGGACCACCTGAGCGTTGGTCTGCCTGTTGCGAGTTCGCGTTCATGCCGGTGACCGAGGAGTCTTGGGGAGGAGGGGATCGTTGTAGCCCCGCGTTGGTTTGTCCATCCTCGGCGTAAGATTTGGGGGTCAGCCCACCGTTCTTGACCGTTTTTCTGCAATGGGTGGCTGAGACTCATTGCCAATTTTCCGAGATCCGAGCCCCAACTGTCAGGATTGGTTGCCTGACCCCAATCCTTAACCTCAATCCTGCCTCACTCCTCACCGTCGCCGTCGCCGTCACCCTCGTCGAGAGGGAGGGCGTGACGCGAGGAAGGCTTGGGCCGGGACGATCGGACCCGGCGCTCCTGCTCGACGCGACCGCGATCCACCTCGACTAACTCGGCCTGGAGCTTGCGGAAGCTCTCGTAACGGCCACCCGCGAGGGCACCGGCCTCGAGCGCAGACCTCACGGCGCATCCCGGCTCCGCGCCATGGGTGCAGTCGCGGAAGCGGCAACCGACGGCCAGTTCGGTAATGTCCGGGAACGCCGTGTCGAGACCGAGGTCGGCCGACCACAGGTGAAACTCGCGCATACCCGGCGTGTCGATAACCAACCCGCCCTGGGGCACTGGAATGATTTCGCGCCAGGTGGTGGCATGCCGTCCTTTGGAATCAGAATCACGCACCTCCAAGGTGGGCTGCAATGTGCCTCCGACCAGTCGATTAATCAGGCTCGACTTGCCCACACCCGACGTTCCGATGAAGACCGCCGTTAATCCGGGCCCAAGGATCTCCCGTAAGCGCCCGGTGCCCTTGGCCGTCTTCGCGCACACCGGCAGGACAAGCGCGCCGCCTGAAACGGCTTCGGCCTCTGAGATCATCCGGCGCGGGGCCTTGCACAAATCTAACTTATTGAGAACGAGCACCGGCCGCACACCGCCTTCGAGGACCATGACCAAAAAGCGCTCTAGCCGACGGGCGTTGAAGGTGGAGTCCATCGCCTGCACGACAAAGGCCACGTCGATGTTGCTCACCACGATTTGCGCCCCGGTACCCCGGCCGTTGATCTTACGGGCGATTTGCGAACGCCGCGGCAAGATGGCCTCGATGACCCCTTTGGATTCACCAGGAACCGGCCGAACCGCCACCCAATCGCCGACCTTGGGCAGGTCTTGATCCCGCGGGCAAAGATGCCTCAAGCGGCCAGTAATAATCGCAGGACGGTCGCCGGAGGCCCCGACCACATTGTAGGAAAGCTTGTCTTCGTGGACGACCCGCGCGGGCTCGAGGCCTCCTTGGCGATGAGCGGTGAAGTCGCCTTCCCAAACCGCATCCCAACCCAATTCAGCCAAGTCCATGCGGGTTCAGACCCGTTCCTGGAGGGCGGCCGCGCTGGCGGCGTACACCTCACGGTGGAGCGAACGACCGTGGGAATCCATGGTCACCACGGCCGGGAAATCACGCACCTCCAACTCCCAAATGGCCTCGGGCGATCCGAACTTCTCGAGCAGGTACACGTTGCGCACGCGCACCACGCACTCGGCCAGCACCTGAGCCGCGCCACCGATGGCGTGCAAATAAACACAGCCATGCTCTTGGCAGGCCCCGAGAGTCTTGTCGCCCATACCGCCCTTACCAATGACGCCGCGCAAGCCGTGGTCGCGGATAATGTCGGCCTGGTAGGGCTCTTCGCGGATCGATGTCGTCGGCCCGGCGGCGGTGACCTTCCAAGAACCGTCCGAATCCTTCAGCACCACCGGGCCGCAGTGGTAGATGATTCCGTCGCGGAGGTTCACCTCGGGCGGCAGCTCCCCGCCGTCGTGCAAGTATTTGTGGACAGCATCGCGGCCCGTGAAGAGGACCCCGGAGATTAGGACCTCATCCCCGACCTTGAGGGCCTGGATTTTGTCGGCGGTGAACGGCGCTTGGAGCGGGATCATGGAACGTTGTTGGCGATTAGGCGGCAGGCTCACCAAATCAGCAAGATCGGGATCAGGCAGTATCGACATCGGGCCCTGCTATGATCGGGCAACGGTGCCGGCTTCCCCTTTGGCTTCTCCGCTCCCAGACTGTCGCCCGTTGAAGCGTGTCACCATCCATACCGACGGCGGATGTCAGGGAAATCCTGGGCCCGGAGCCTGGGCGGCGGTGTTGCAGTATGGTCGACAGGAGTTGGAAATCGGCGGAGCGGTGGCGGCGACCACCAACAACCGGATGGAACTCCAGGCGGCCATTCAAGCCCTCAGCGTGCTCAATCAGGCCTGCGAAATCGTCTTTTTCACCGACTCCCAATACTTGCGTCAGGGGATTCTGTCCTGGATCCACGGATGGAAGCGCAACGGATGGAAAACCTCCACCAAGGAGCCCGTGAAGAACGTCGATCTTTGGCAACGGCTCGACAGCTTGGTGAGCCGTCACCAAATCGAATGGCGCTGGCTCAAGGGCCACGCCGGGCACCCGCTCAACGAACGCTGCGATGTCCGGGCCAATGCCGAGATGGCCGCCCTGCGCAAGACGATGTCCTCCGCCCAACTCGCCGCCGCCTTGAGCGAGTTCAACCGCACCGGTTGAGGCGATGACCTAGTAGCAAGACCCCGGCTGTAGCCCGAAGACCTCCGAGATAGGGAACGATCTCCGCAGCGGTCCGTGTCCGCAGACATGGCGCTTTCGGAGCCCAGACCGCCCGGTGAGGGCACCGGGCCTACAACAAGCCGTTGCTAACCAAATAGCCCACCCCGTAGGCCGGGTCCCCCTACCCGGCGTTCCCCAGGCTACTCGGCGCTTTCGGAGAAATCGCCCTACCTCGGAGGTGCACCAGGGAATGCTCAGACGGACCGACTCCGGGAGGACTGCCCTTCAGAATCGTTGATGGATCCCTTATTTCCCGAGGTGCCGGCCCAGCCAAGCTTGGGTGCGGTCCCACATTTCGGGCGTGTACACATGGCCCAGGTTGGGATAGAGGCGGCTTTCAAAGGACGAATCAGCACCGTAGAGCCGGTAGGCCTCTCGAATCGGCGGCTCTAGCCGGGCAATGCCGGACGCGGGGGAACCTGAATCGTTTCCACCGGTCATGAACAGCAGGGGTCGCGGCGCGGCCAGGGCCATGATCGCCTCAGTGTCGAAGTGCCGCAGCAGGCCCGGAACGAAGTAGTAAATGCCGTGCGCCTTGAGGCCGCCTTCGCGGATGAGGTCGGTGTAGCGTGTCATGCACGCCACGGCGACCCCGGTGCGGAGCCGCTCGTCCAAGGCCATGAGCCACCAAGAGCGCGTGGCTCCCATGCTAATGCCGGTGACACCGATGCGCTGCGGATCCACTTCGGGCCGCGAGGCCAGGTAATCGAGGGCCATCCGGTCGTCGCGCAAGATCATCCCCCAAAGAGTGCGCCCGGCCCAAAGATGGAATTTGGAGGCCGTCATCTCGCCGGCCGATCCCTTCTCGGCCGCGCCGCCCGGGCCCTGCCCGTTGCGCTCGCCAAAACAATAGGCATCGATGCCCAGGACGACATAACCCAACCGAGCCAAGGCCGGACCGGCCGCCACGGGCACGGCGTTGGTGCGGAGTAGTTCGTCTTTGCCGATGTCGTACTGGCCACCATGCCAGTGGCAGTAGAGCACCGCTGGCAAGGGTCCTCGGACCTGGGCCTGCGGTGGAAGAAACACGTATCCCGCCACGGTCGCGCCGGCGCCGTTGTCGAAGGTGAACTTCTCGAAGCGGTAATCGCCACGGTCTTCGCGCAGCAGCGTGGTCACCGCGGGCCGCGCAGGCCGCGGCGGCAGGTGCCCCAGCAGGCCCTCCAGCGTGGTGCGGATCTCGGCCCGACGGGTGTTCCACGCCTCGCGGGTGGCAGGCACCCGGAATTCCGGAGCCAGCGCCGCGCCCGCCAACCAGGCTTCGGCAGCCGGAATCGAGGCGGTGGGAGGGGGCGGTAGATTCAGCGGTGTCTGAGACATAAGACGGAAGCAAGTGAAGGCCAGAACGAGCGACGCCCGAACTCGATGGCCACTGTGAAAGCGTGTCGTCATGGCAACCCAATCGTCGCGGGATTCAGTGCGGCCGCGACGTGCCGAAGCGGTTGGCCCAGTGGTTACAGATGTCGCGGGATCCGCTGACAAATCGCGTGCCCTGACCCTCGGCGCGTTTCACTTCAGGCCCGTCGCCCGGCGAACCGGCCGCCAGCACCAGCACCGGACAGGACTGGTTAGCCTCGCCAAGGCGGGCGATGACCTCGGGACGCGGACGCAAAAAATCGACGTAGCGCACGTCCACCGAGTGGCGCAGTTCCGGATGGTAGTGGAGCAGGCCGTTGACCTCGGAACATTCGGGGCAATAGAAGGCCGTCCCAGGACCATCCACAAAGCAGTGCTTCAGGAGAAAGAGCGTATCACGTTCCATGAACTCCAAAGACCACGACACGCGACACCGGGCAAGGATTCTGTCGGGCGGGGTCTTGATCGATTTGGGTATCCATCGGTTTTTCTTTGCGTTTGGAAAGATTGCGACCGCATATCGCGCCACACGATGAATGACCGGGTGATCCTGCCGACGCCTCCGCCGATCCTGAAGAATCAACAACAGGAAATCCGAGAGCTGTTCCAACGCTTCGTGGTGCCGAGCTACGGTCGATTCAACCTGGCCTTGAGCCACGGCGCCGGCAGCCATGTCTGGGATGTCTCCGGCAAACGCTACCTCGATTTGGGCGGCGGCATCGCCGTATGTTCACTGGGTCACGCCCATCCCGAAATCACCGAGGCGCTGGTGGAACAATCGCGGCGGCTGGTCCACGTCTCCAACTTGTATTATCAGGAGCCCCAAGGCCGATTGGCCCAACGCCTGGTCGGTCACTTGGCGCCAGGCAAGGTGTTCTTCTGCAACTCCGGAGCCGAGGCCAACGAGGGCCTCTACAAGACGGTCCGGAAATTCGGTCACGACGAAGGCCGCTTCGAAATTCTCACAGCAGTAAACTCCTTCCACGGGCGCACGCTGGCGAGCATCTCGGCCACCGGTCAGGATAAGGTGAAGAAGGGCTTCGAGCCCTTGGTGGAAGGATTCCGACACATCCCTTTCAACGACCTGGAGGCGGCGCGCGAAGCCATTTCGCCCGCGACGGCGGCCATCCTCATCGAGGGCATCCAGGGCGAGGGCGGTATCACCCCGGCCTCGGCCGAATACCTGTTGGGCCTGCGCAAGCTCTGCGACGAGAAGCGCTTGTTGCTGCTTGTCGATGCGGTGCAGTGCGGGCATTTCCGCTCCGGTCGGTTCCAGAGTTTCCAGCGGATGCTCGAAGGCGTCGCCGGGGGCGAATCATTTATTCCGGACGGCATCTCCATGGCCAAGTCGCTGGGTGGAGGCTTCCCCATCGGGGCTTTCTGGCTACGCGACGAGGCCCACGGTGTTGCGCTTGGGCAAATCCTTGGGCCCGGCACCCACGGCACCACCTTCGGCGGCACCCCGCTCGGTTGTGCGGTGGCGCTGCGCATCCTCGACGTGATCGAGCGAGAGAAACTGGCCGACAACGTCCGGACCACCGGCCAATTCTTGCATGCTGAGATCTCCCGGTTGGCCGAGCAGTATCCGAGCGTGGTGCGGGGAGCCCGCGGACTGGGCTTCATGCTGGGCATCGAATTGCAGCCCTTCGACCAAATCCCGGGTTTTAAACGGGAAGAAACGGTGTCGAGCCTCCAAATGGTGAACCGACTGCACGAAGCCGGCGTGCTGACCATCCCCAGTGGCACACAAATTGTGCGATTGTTGCCGGCGCTCAACTTGTCGCGGACCCAGGCCGAAGAAGGACTGCAACTCATCGAGAAGGTGGTCCAGAGCGTGGCTTGAGAAAGGTTGGCCTCCAGCTGGGTCACGCGGTTAAGCTCCGCAAGAGTCCATGAGCCAACCCCTGATCCTCGGCCGATTTTCCATCGGCATCGGCGACCGATTTGCCCACCAAGCGCAGGCCCAACTTCGCGCCTGCCAACTCGCCCTGGAACACGGTGTCGAAATCATTCCGGTCTGGAACAAGTCGAACCGCGAGCACTCCATCATCGGCTCCGAACCCGCAGCCACTCGAGTGGCCGCCGATGCCGCCGTGAAGGCCCTCGGCTGGATGGCTCCGCACTTTCTGGATGCCGATCATATCCGCTTGGAAACGGTAGGACGCTTCTTGCCGCACTGCGATTTCTACACCATCGATGTGGCCGATTTCATTGGTCAACCGGCCGCACCCGAGGCGGTCGAAGCCTTCCTGGAACGGCATCCGGAGTTAATCGGAACACAAGTGGTGCCGGGTATCGCCGAACCGCTGGTCACAACTCGCGAGGACATCCGGCACATCGCCGCTCAGTTCCTCAAAGCCACCCAAGAGGCCGGGACGCTGTATCGGCACATCGCCGCCGCCAAAGGCGTCGGACGCTTCATCACAGAAGTGTCCATGGATGAAACCGACGCGCCGCAAACCCCACCGGCGTTGATGGTCATCTTGGCGGCACTGGCCGAGGCCGGTGTGCCCGTGCAAACCATCGCGCCGAAATTCACCGGCCGCTTCAACAAGGGCGTTGATTATGTCGGTGATGTGGCCCAGTTCGAGCGGGAGTTCAACGACGACCTAGCCGTCATCGCCGAGGCCATCCGACGCTATGGGCTGCCGGCCGAGCTCAAGCTCAGTGTCCACTCGGGCAGCGACAAGTTCTCCATTTACGGGCCCATCGCCCGAGCCATCCGCCGCACCGGAGCCGGCCTGCACCTGAAGACCGCAGGCACCACCTGGCTCGAAGAAGTCATCGGCCTGGCCGAGGCCGGCGGTGACGGGCTGGAGTTAGCCAAAGACTTGTACGCGGCCGCGTTGGAGCACATCGACGAACTGTGTGCTCCGTACGCCACGGTCATCGACATCGACCGGTCCCGGCTCCCTGGCGCCGCTGAAGTCGCTGGATGGACTTCCGCACAGTTCACCGGAGCCCTGCGCCATGATCCGAAGCACCCGGGCTTCAATCCCAGCCTGCGCCAGTTGCTGCACGTGGGCTTCAAGATCGCGGCCAAGAAGGGCGACCGCTACTTGCAGGCGCTGCAAACGCATGAGGCGTTCGTGGCCCGCAATGTGACCGAGAACTTGTTTTCGCGGCACCTCCGACCGCTCTTCCTCGACTGAACAATTCCCCACCGTTTTTCTAAAGATCACCCGAGCCTCTTTTCCAAAATGAAACCCTCCCTGGCTTTGCTCGCCGCGGCCGTGCTGGCCGCCGCAAACCTCCATGGTGCCGACGTCGACAAGCGCGCCCACGCACCCACCGCCTTGCCGGTCGCCGCGACCTCGGCCCGTTCGCAGGCGCTGGCCAAACCCTCAGCCGGCGAGCGCATCGTCTTCATCGGTAACGGACTGGCCGAGCGCGACGTGTACTTCAGCCGCCTGGAGACCGAACTGCACCTGCGCTATCCCGAACTGAACCTCATCGTACGCAACATGGGCCGGCCCGGTGACACCGCGGGATTCCGCCCGCACCCAGGCCGCGTTTCTCAATGGGCCTTTCCCGGAGCGGAGAAATTTCATCCCGACCTGAATTCGCATTTCGGCCGTGGATTCTATCCCACACCCGACCAGTGGCTCACGCATTTGCAGGCCGACACGGTCATCGGCTTCTTCGGGTACAACGAGTCGTTCGACGGCCCGGACAAGGTCGGCAACTTCGAGGCCGAACTCGACGCCTGGGTCACGCACACGCTCTCCAAAGCCTACAATGGCGCGGCCGCGCCCCGGTTGGTGCTCGTCTCGCCCATTGCCTTCGAAAACCTCTCGGCCCAACGCGATTTGCCGGACGGCAAGCAGGAGAACGCCAACCTGGCCCTGTATTCCAAGGCCATGGCCTCGGTGGCCCAGAAGCGCGGACTCACCTTCGTAGACCTCTTCTCGGCCACGCAGGCCCGCCAAAACAAGAAGTCCATGGCCCCGCTCACCATCAATGGGTTCGCCCCCACGGAGTCGGGCTATCAGGAACTGGCCGTGATGCTCGCCGACGGCACCTTTGGCCGTCAGCGCAAGGCCTCCAAGGCCGACCCCGAACTCGTCCACAAAGCGGTCCTCGACAAGGACTTCTTCTGGAACAACGACTACAACCTGGTCAACGGCGTGCACACGCACGGCCAGCGCTACGATCCCTTCGGCCCGCAGAATTATCCGGCCGAGATCCTCAAGACTCGCGAGATGATGACCCTGCGCGACCAAGTTGTTCATGCGATCGCCGCCGGCCAGCGCAAGGATCTCGCGGCGGACGATTCCAAGACCCGCTCCCTGCCGGAGGTGCCCACCAATTTCAAGCGCTCGGTGGACTATCTCGATGGCGAGAAGGCCATCGAGAAGATGACCGTGATGCCCGGCTACAAGGTCGAGCTCTTCGCCTCCGAGAAGGAGTTCCCCGATCTTAAGAACCCGGTGCAAATGTCCTTCGACAACCAAGGACGCCTCTGGGTCGCGGTGATGCCCAGCTATCCGCACTACCGACCGGGTGATGCCCGGCCCGATGACAAGCTCATCATCCTCGAAGACACCAATCACGACGGGAAGGCCGACAAGCAGACGATCTTCGCCCGAAATCTCCACCTGCCCATTGGCTTCGAACTAGCCCCCGAGGGAGTTTATCTTTCGCAGGAGCCCAACCTCTGTCTGCTGGTCGACTCCAATCACGACGACAAGTCGGACCGGCTGGAGATCCTCATGCACGGCTTCGACACGCATGACACCCACCACGCGATTTCGGCCTACAGCGCCGACGCCTCGGGTGCCTTTTACCTGCTCGAAGGCCGCTTCCTGCACAGCCAAGTCGAGACGCCCTATGGTCCGCAGCGCGTCAACGACGGTGGGGCCTGGCGCTTCGATCCGAAGAATTTCCGCCTGGAACGCACCATCCAAAGCGACGTGAACAACCCTTGGGGTATCGCCTTCGACGACTGGGAGCAGTGCGTGCTGTCCGATGCCTCCAGCGGCGAGAATTACTGGGCGCTGCCCATCTCGGCCAAAATGCCATATGGCGTGGAAATCCAACGTGCGGGCGAGTACGTGCCCAAGCGGTCTCGGCCCACCTCGGGCTCGGAATTCGTCTCGTCCCGCCATTTCCCCGACGATCGCCAAGGTCAGTTCATGACTTGCAACAGCATCGGGTTCCTGGGTCTCAACTTCAGCGCGGTGCGCGAGGACGGCTCCGGCTTCACCGGCTCCCTGGCCGGCGACCTCATCAGCTCCAGCGATCCAAACTTCCGCCCGGTGGACCTCGAGTTCGCTCCAGATGGCTCGCTGTACTTCCTCGACTGGCACAACGCCCTCATCGGGCACATGCAGCACAACGCCCGCGATCCGAAGCGCGACCACGACCATGGCCGCATTTACCTGGTCACCTACCCGTCGCGCCCGCTGGTGAAGCCCTCGAAGATCGCTGGTGCCAGCGTTCCGGAGCTGCTGGAGAACTTGAAGTCGCCCGAGTACCGCACCCGCTACCGGACG